>CALRYY010000067.1:0-22419 GCA_943372515.1 Ramlibacter sp. 2FC
TGGCCGCGTCGTGCGGCCACGACCGGAGACAACCATGACCGACCTGTCCGCCGAATTCAAGGCGCTTGCCAGCTACCGCCCCACGCACAAGGTGCGCTTCGTCACGGCCGCCAGCCTGTTTGACGGACACGATGCGGCCATCAACATCATGCGGCGCATCCTGCAGGGCATGGGCGCCGAGGTGATCCACCTGGGCCACAACCGCAGCGTGGACGAGGTGGTGACCGCTGCGCTGCAGGAGGACGCCCAGGGCATCGCCATCAGCAGCTACCAGGGCGGCCATGTGGAGTACTTCAAGTACATGGTGGACCTGCTGAAAGCACGCGGTGGCGCGCACATCCAGGTGTTTGGCGGCGGCGGCGGCGTGATCGTGCCGCCCGAGATCCGCGAGCTGCAGGCCTATGGCGTCACCCGCATCTACAGCCCTGAAGACGGCCAGCGCATGGGCCTGGCCGGCATGATCGGCGAGATGGTCATGCGTTGCGACAAGGACCTCACCTCGTACGCACCCTCTGACATCAAGGCCATCCAGGGTCATGGTGAGATGAACTGGCGCGCGCTGGCCCAGCTTGTGACTGCGTTCGAAAACGGAAAGGCCGATGCAGCGCTGGTGGACGCCATCCGCCAGCAGGCCGCCAGTTGCAAGGTGCCTGTGCTGGGCATCACCGGTACCGGCGGCGCAGGCAAATCATCGCTGACCGACGAGCTCATCCGCCGCCTGCGCCTGGACCAGGGCGATGCGCTGCGCGTGGCTGTCATTTCCATCGACCCGTCGCGCCGCAAGAGCGGCGGTGCGCTGCTGGGCGACCGCATTCGCATGAATGCGATCAATCCCTGGAGCCACGGGCCGCGCGTGTTCATGCGCAGTCTGGCCACACGCGACTTTGGCAGCGAGATTTCAGCCGCCCTGCCCGACGTGATTGCCGCGTGCAAGGTGGCGGGCTTTGACCTGGTGGTGGTGGAAACATCCGGCATAGGCCAGGGCGACGCAGCCATCGTGCCGCATGTGGACGTGCCGATGTACGTGATGACACCCGAGTTCGGCGCTGCCAGCCAGCTGGAAAAAATCGACATGCTGGACTTTGCCGAGTTCGTGGCCATCAACAAGTTCGACCGCAAGGGTTCGCTGGATGCGCTGCGTGATGTGACCAAGCAGGTGCAGCGCAACAAGGAGGCCTGGGGCCAGCGGCCTGAAGAGATGCCGGTGTTCGGCACCATGGCCGCCCGCTTCAATGATGACGGTGTGACGGCGCTTTACCAGGCGCTCAAGCCCCGGCTGCTGGCGCTGGGCCTGAAGCTTGACGCAGGCACCTTGCCCGCCGTGCAGGTGCGCCACAGCACCAACCAGACCCCCGTGGTACCCGCAGCACGCACCCGCTACCTGGCCGAAATCAGCGACACCGTGCGGGGCTACAAAAAGCGCGCCCGTGAACAGGCCCGCCTGGCCCGTGAGGCGCAGCAGCTGCGCGAATCCATGCGCATGCTCAAGCTGGACGCCCCGCACAAGGAAAACGCCGTCAAGGCGCTGGACGACCTGGCACTGCAGCGCGAAACCCACCTGGGTGCGGCCGAGCGCAAACTGCTCAACCAGTGGCCCGACATGCAAAAGGCCTACGCCGGCGACGAATACGTGGTGAAAATCCGCGACAGGGAAATCCGCACGGCGCTCACCACCAAAAGCCTGTCGGGCACCACCATCCGCAAAGTCGCCCTGCCGCAGTACGAAGACCACGGCGAAATCCTGAAGTGGCTGATGCTGGACAACGTGCCGGGCAGCTACCCCTACACCGCCGGCACCTTTGCCTTCAAGCGCGAGGGCGAGGACCCCACGCGCATGTTTGCCGGCGAAGGCGACGCCTTTCGCACCAACACGCGCTTCAAGCTGCTCAGCTCAGGCATGGAGGCCAAGCGCCTGTCCACTGCGTTTGACTCGGTCACGCTGTACGGCAACGACCCCGACCCGCGCCCCGATATCTACGGCAAGGTGGGCAACAGCGGCGTGAGCATTGCCACGCTGGACGACATGAAGGTGCTGTACGGCGGCTTTGACCTGTGCAACCCGTCCACCTCGGTCTCCATGACCATCAACGGCCCGGCGCCCAGCATCCTGGCGATGTTCATGAACACGGCCATCGACCAGAACCTGGACAAGTTCAAAACCGACAACGGCCGCGAACCCACCGAAACCGAGGCCGCCAAGATTCGTGAATGGGTGCTGGCCAACGTGCGCGGCACGGTGCAGGCCGACATCCTGAAAGAAGACCAGGGCCAGAACACCTGCATCTTCAGCACCGAATTCAGCCTGAAGGTCATGGGCGATATCGCGCAGTATTTTGTGCACCACAACGTGCGCAACTTCTACAGCGTGTCCATCAGCGGCTACCACATCGCCGAGGCCGGAGCCAACCCGATCAGCCAGCTGGCCTTCACGCTGAGCAACGGCTTCACGTTTGTAGAGGCATATCTCGCGCGCGGCATGCACATTGATGACTTCGCGCCCAACCTGAGCTTCTTCTTTTCCAACGGCATGGACCCGGAATACACCGTCATGGGCCGCGTGGCCCGGCGCATCTGGGCCGTGACCATGAAGGAAAAGTACGGCGCCAACGAACGCTCCCAGAAGCTGAAGTACCACATCCAGACCAGCGGGCGCAGCCTGCATGCGCAAGAGATCCAGTTCAACGACATCCGCACCACGTTGCAGGCGCTGATTGCCATTTACGACAACTGCAACAGCCTGCACACCAATGCGTTTGACGAAGCCATCACCACGCCCACGGAAGATTCGGTGCGTCGCGCCATGGCCATCCAGCTCATCATCAACCGCGAATGGGGCCTGGCCAAGAACGAGAACCCCGGTCAGGGCGCCTTCATCATTGAAGAGCTGACCGAGTTGCTCGAAGAAGCCGTGCTGGCCGAATTTGAGCGCATTGCCGAGCGCGGAGGCGTGCTGGGCGCCATGGAGACGGGCTACCAGCGCGGGCGCATCCAGGACGAGAGCATGCACTACGAGATGCTCAAGCACACGGGTGAGCTGCCCATCATCGGCGTCAACACTTTTCGCAACCCGCATGGCGACGCCGTGCTGGACAAGCTGGAGCTGGCCCGCAGCACCGAGGAAGAGAAACAGAACCAGCTCAAGCGCCTGGCCGACTTCCACATGCGCCATGCGGCTGCGGCCCCCAGCCAGCTCAAACGCCTGCAACAGGCCGTGATCGACAACCACAACGTGTTTGAGGTGCTGATGGATGCCGTACGCGTGTGCTCGCTGGGGCAGATCACCAACGCGCTGTTTGAGGTCGGTGGGCAGTACCGCCGGAATATGTAATTTCAGTCGTGGCGTCCCCAGTTGCCCACCTGAGAACGCGAAGCCAGCGTCGCGCTCACTCCGGCAGGACAACCAGCTCGAACCAGTACCCGGTCAATTGACGGATGGCTGCAATGAACGCGTCGTACTCGACCGGCTTGATTAGGTAGGACCTGCAACCCAGGCTGTACATGCCCCTGACGTCGACCGAATCTGCGGAGGTGGTCAGCGCCAGCACCGTCAGGTGGCGCAGCGACGCGTCTTTCATGATTTCCTCCATCACCTCGAAGCCGCCCATCTTCGGCATGTGAAGGTCAAGCAACAGCAGGTCGGGGCGGGGCGCGTTCTCGTAGGGCGGTTCACGGCGCAGGAAGGCCAGGCACTCCACACCGTCCGCGACAACATGCAGATCGGCCCGAAGGCGCGCTTCTATGAAGGACTCGCGGGCCAGAAAGGCGTGGTCTTCATTGTCCTCGGCCATGAGTACCACGGCATTTCTGGAACGGCGGGAAATGGGTTGAGCGTGCATGATCAGGCCTTTGGGTCGGGAATGGTGAAACGCATGATCGTGCCGCCGCCGGGCGCACTGTCGGCCCAGATGCGGCCACCATGGCCGTCGACGATCCGCTGGCAGATCGACAGCCCGATGCCCGTGCCGTGATACGACTGGGCAGTATGCAGGCGCTCAAACATCTTGAAGATGCGCTCCCTGTGCTGGGGGGCAATGCCGATACCGTTGTCCTGGATCGAGAAGGTCCAGCCACCATCGCCGTACTCTGCGCTGATACGAAGCTGCGGCGTGACCTCGCAGTATTTGATCGCATTGCTGATCAGGTTCTGGAACAGCCGGATCAGTTGCTGGCCGTTGGCAACGACAGTGGGCAGGGGCTGACAGTCGATCTGCGCCGACGATTCCCTGACCGGGGCCTCCAGCATCATCATCGCATCGGCCACAGCGACGTTGCAGTCTACCGGCGCATGGGGCCGGTCCTCGGCATCCAGCCGCGCATAGGACAGCAGGCCGTCGGTGAGCCGGTCCATCTGCGCCACCGCGCGCTTGGCCCGTTGCACCAGGTCCAGCCCGGCTGTGTCCAGTACCCGGCCGTAGCGCGATTGAAGCATGCCGAGATATCCGGTGACCGAGCGCAGCGGGGCGCGCAAATCATGCGAGGCCACGGAGGCGAATTGCTGCAGCTCGACGTTGCTGGCCTGCGTGTCATGCAGACGCAGGGCGAGCTGGTCCTTGGCCGCCTGCAGTTCAGTTTCGGCCTGGCGGCGCTGCTCTACCTCGCGCGCCAGGTTCTCGTTGAGGGCGCGCAGGGCCGCCGCAGACGGCAGCGCCAGTGCCAGCGGCATCAAGCGCACCAGCGCCCAGGCCGTGCCCAGCGACGCAACGGCCGTGACGGCCTTGACCACGCCGGAGGTCCAGTAGACCGGGTCCCAGATCGTCCAGACGCCCATCAGGTGCGTGAGCCCGCAGGCCACTATGAACAGGCCGAACAGACGCCCCATCCAGCCAAACGGAATGTCGGGCCGCAGCCGCACAAAACGTACGAGTGACAGCGGGATGGCGAAATAGGACAGCGCAATCAGCGAGTCAGTGATCACGTGCAGCCAGAGCAGGGGCGGGGAACCGCTGATGCAGTAACCATGGGGCAGCAGCCTCGCCGCTGTGCCCGATTGCGCCCAGGCTGCAGCTCCCAGCAGGGTCAAGCCCGCGATTACTACCCACACGACAGGTGCACGCTGGACGGGAAAGGTATTCATCGCTTCGCTCCCTGAAATCTAAGCTGCGGCGGACCTCGATGTGGCGGTACGTGACCCGCCTATTTCACATATGCGTGACGATTCTTCGCGACATCATTGAAGGTCAGTGGCAAGTGGTTGTCACTGCATGTTCGACCGATTCAACATCAGGGGTTGGGATAAGTCAAATCAGCTGATGGATGCCGTACGCGTGTGCTCGCTGGGTCAGATCACCAACGCGCTGTTTGAGGTCGGTGGGCAGTACCGCCGGAACATGTAGCCAGACTGTTACGTCAGACTTCTGACAGCAAGAGGGGCCGCTTTCGGCCGTTCTCATTGGTACGGCGCGTGGCACGCAAAACTACCTAGGGGGATACCCGGTTTCACCTGACGGTATGCATGCCTAGCATTCGCTCTCCCTACAAGCCCCCGAGAGGAGCGCGATTTGGCAGCCGAGATCATTCTGGAGACAACAGGCCTGACGAAAGAGTTCAAGGGCTTTGTCGCAGTCAACAACGTTGACCTGAAGGTGCGGCGTGGCCACATCCATGCGCTGATCGGCCCCAACGGCGCGGGCAAGACCACGTTCTTCAACCTGTTGACCAAGTTCTTGCCGCCCACCGCCGGCACCATTACCTTCAACGGTGTAGACATCACCCACGAGCGGCCCGCGCAGACCGCGCGCCGCGGCATCGTGCGTTCGTTCCAGATCTCTGCCGTTTTCCCGCACATGACCGTGCTGGAAAACGTGCGCGCCGCGCTGCAGCGCCAGCTGGGCAACTCGTTCCACTTCTGGAAGCCCGAGGCCACGCTGCACCACCTGCACGCCCGGGCAGAGCAACTGCTGGCCGAAGTGGACCTGCAGGACTTTGCGCAGGAGCTGACCGTGAACCTGCCTTACGGCCGCAAGCGCGCGCTGGAGTTGGCCACCACCATGGCGCTGGAGCCCGAACTGATGCTGCTGGACGAACCCACCCAGGGCATGGGCCACGAAGACGTGCACCGCGTCACCGAGCTCATCAAGAAGGTCTCTGCCGGGCGCACCATTTTGATGGTGGAGCACAACATGAACGTGGTGTCGTCCATTGCCGACCGCATCACCGTGCTGCAGCGCGGCGCGATCATTGCCGACGGCCCGTACGCCGAGGTATCTGCCAACCCCTTGGTCATCGAGGCCTACATGGGCACAGCCGACACCGAACTGCAAGGGGCCCACTGAATGACCCCCACTCTCCTCACTTCGTGTAGTTCGCTGCCCCCCGAGGGGGCCCAGGCCGTCCTTGGGGCGGCCCTGCGGAGGCCTGTATGACCAAAGAACTCCTGCGCATCGAAGGCCTGAACGCCTGGTATGGCGAATCGCACATCCTGCACGGCGTGGACCTGACGGTGAACGAAGGCGAAGTGGTGACGCTGCTGGGGCGCAACGGCGCCGGGCGCACCACCACCATGCGCGCCATCGTGGGCCTGACCGGCAGCCGCAAGGGCTCGATCCGTATCAATGGCGAAGAAGCCATCAAGCTGCCGCCGCACAAGGTGGCCCGCATGGGCGTGGGCTACTGCCCTGAAGAGCGCGGCATCTTTGCCAGCCTGACGGCGGAAGAAAACCTGATGCTGCCGCCCGTCATCGCCCCCGGCGGCATGAGCATTGACGACATCTACGCCATGTTCCCCAACCTCAAGGAACGCGCCAGCAGCCCCGGCACGCGCCTGTCGGGCGGCGAACAGCAGATGCTGGCGGTGGCGCGCATCCTGCGCACCGGCGCGCGGCTGCTGCTGCTGGACGAAATCTCTGAAGGCCTGGCGCCGGTGATCGTGCAAAAGCTGGCCGAGATGATCCGCACGCTCAAGGCGCGCGGCTACACCATCGTGCTGGTGGAACAAAACTTCCGCTTTGCCGCGCCGCTGGCCGACCGCTTTTATGTCATGGAGCACGGCCGCATCGTCAAGCAGTTTGCGCAAGCTGAATTGCAAGCCAACATGGGCATGCTGCAGGAATACCTGGGCGTGTGACGCCCTGCCCCGCCCTTCAATCCCCTTTGTTCAACCCCGGAGACACCACAATGAAACTCAAAACCCTCGTCGCAGCCCTGGCCGTCGGCCTCGGCGCCACCGGCGCATTCGCACAGACCAACACCGGCCCGGTCAAGATCGGCTTCATCACTGACATGTCCAGCCTGTACGCTGATATCGACGGCCCCGCAGGCGGTGAAATGATCAAGTGGGCCGCGCAGGATTTCGGCGGCAAGGTGCTGGGCCGCCCGATTGAGGTGCTGACGGCCGACCACCAGAACAAGGCCGACGTGGCCAGCTCCAAGGCCCGCGAATGGATCGACAAGGACGGCCTGGCCATGCTGATCGGCGGCACCAGCTCGGGCACGGCCCTGGCCATGTCCAAGGTCGCCTCTGAAAAGAAGCGCCCCTTCATCGTCGTGGGCGCAGGCTCTGCCCGCCTGACCAATGAAGACTGCTCGCCCTACACCGTGCATTACGCCTATGACACCGTGGCCCTGGCCAAGGTGGCCGGCAACGCACTGGTCAAGGCCGGCAACAAGAACTGGTACTTCCTGACGGCTGACTACGCGTTTGGCTACTCGCTGGAAGGCGACGCCTCCACCGTGGTGAAGGCCAACGGTGGCACCGTGGCTGGCGCCGTGCGCCACCCGCTGAATGCGTCCGACTTCTCGTCGTTCCTGCTGCAGGCGCAGTCGAGCAAGGCTCAGATCCTGGGCCTGGCCAATGCGGGTGGTGACTTCACCAACGCCATGAA
The DNA here is from genome assembly GCA_943372515.1 of Ramlibacter sp. 2FC. GTDB lineage: Bacteria > Pseudomonadota > Gammaproteobacteria > Burkholderiales > Burkholderiaceae_C > RAM1. Next base: position 7,821 of record CALRYY010000067.1, read on the forward strand.
GGCCGCCAAGGAATTCGGCATCAACAAGACCATGAAGATCGCCGGTCTGCTGGTGTTCATCAACGACGTGCACAGCCTGGGCCTGGCCAACACCGAAGGCCTGCAACTGGCCGACAGCTGGTACTGGAACCAGGACGATGCCTCGCGCGCGTTCGCCAAGCGCTTCTTTGAAAAATACAAGCGCATGCCCTCCAGCCTGCAGGCCGCCGACTATTCCGCCGCCACGACCTACCTGAAGGCCGTGAAGGCCGCCGGCACGACCGACGCTGACAAGGTGATGGCCGAGATGAAAAAGACCGGCGCCAACGACTTCTACAGCAAGGGCAAGATCCGCGCTGATGGCCGCATGATCCACGACATGTACCTGTTCCAGGTCAAGGGTTCCAAGGAATCGACCACGCCGTGGGACTACTACAAGACCATCGCCAAGGTGCCGGGCGACCAGGCCTTCACCACCGTTGCCGAGTCCAAGTGCTCGCTGCTCAAGAAGTAATTTCAAGCAAGACGGCGGCAACCGGGCCCTGTGCCGGGTTGCCGCCTGTGTCTGACTGACAAAGCGCACCCATGGAAATCTTCGGCATTCCCCATCAGGCCTTTTTGGGCCAGCTGCTTCTGGGCCTGGTCAATGGCGCCTTCTACGCCATGCTCAGCCTGGGGCTGGCCGTGATCTTCGGCCTGCTGGACATCGTGAATTTCGCGCACGGCGCGCTGTACATGCTGGGCGCATTCAGCGCCTGGATCATGCTGGACAAATGGGGCGTGAATTACTGGTTCGCGCTCATCCTGGCGCCGCTGATCGTGGGCATCCTGGGGGTGGCCATCGAGCGCCTGTTCCTCAAACACCTGTACGGGCTGGACCCGTTGTATGGCCTGTTGCTGACCTTCGGCCTGTCACTGATTTTTGAAGGCATCTTTCGCGAGCAGTACGGCGTGTCGGGGCAAAACTACCCCGTGCCCGAGCTGCTGTCGGGTGCCACCAACCTGGGCTTCATGGTGCTGCCCAACTACCGCGCCTGGGTCGTGCTGGCCTCGCTGGTGGTCTGCCTGGGCACCTGGTTCCTGATCGAGCGCACCCGCCTGGGCGCCTACCTGCGCGCCGGCACCGAAAACGCCAAACTGGTGCAGGCCTTTGGCGTGAACGTGCCATTGATGGTCATGCTGACCTATGGCGCCGGCGCCGCACTGGCCGGGCTTGCCGGGGTGCTGGCCGCGCCCATCATCCAGGTGACGCCGCTCATGGGCTCCAACCTCATCATCGTGGTGTTTGCCGTGGTGGTGATCGGCGGCATGGGCTCCATCCTGGGCTCGGTCATCACCGGCCTGGGCCTGGGCGTGGTCGAGGGCCTGACGCGTGTGTTCTACCCCGAAGCCTCCAGTGTCGTGGTGTTTGTCGTGATGGTCATCGTGCTGATCCTGCGGCCCGCCGGCCTCTTCGGCAAGGAGGCATGAACATGAATACTTACGCCAAACTCACCCGCATCACCTACATCGCCCTGCTGGCGCTGGCCTTGGTCGCGCCCCTGCTGGGCCTGTACCCGGTGTTTGTCATGAAGCTGCTGTGCTTCGCGCTGTTTGCCTGTGCCTTCAACCTGCTGCTGGGCTTTACCGGCCTGCTGTCGTTCGGCCATGCGGCGTTCTTCGGCTTCGCGGCCTACGTCACCGGCTGGGGCATCAAGTCGCAAGGCTGGACGCCCGAAGTTGGCATCCTGGGCGGTGCCATCGTGGCGGCGCTGCTGGGCCTGCTGGTCGGCCTGGTGGCGATTCGCCGCCAGGGCATCTACTTCGCCATGATCACGCTGGCCATGGCGCAGATGGTGTACTTCATCTGCCTGCAGGCGTCGTTTACCGGGGGTGAAGACGGCCTGCAGGGCGTGCCGCGCGGCAACCTGTTCGGCGTGCTGCCGCTGGCGTCCGACACCACCATGTACTACCTGGTCGTGGCGGTGTTCGTGGCCTGCTTCCTGGGCATCTCGCGCATCGTGCATTCACCCTTCGGGCAGGTGCTGAAGATGATCCGCGAGAACGAGCCCCGCGCCATCTCGCTGGGCTATGAGGTCGACCGCTACAAGTTGCTGGCCTTTGTGCTGTCGGCCGGCTTGGCCGGGCTGGCCGGCTCGCTCAAGACGCTGGTCATGGGCTTTGCCACGCTTTCCGACGTGCACTGGTCCATGTCGGGCGAGGTGATCCTGATGAGCCTGCTGGGCGGCGTGGGCACGTTCTTTGGCCCCGTCTTCGGCGCCGGCATCGTCATCTCGTTGCAAAACCTGCTGGCCGACAAAGTGGGCGCGTGGGTGACGGTGATCATCGGCGCCATCTTTGTGGTGTGCGTGCTGGCCTTCCGCAAGGGCGTGGTGGGCGAGGTGCAAGCGTACCTGGAGCGCCGCCGCGCAGCCAAGGCCTGAGAGATCCAGGCGGCACATGCCTGTCATGCCGGACTTGATCCGGCATCTTTCATTCCAGAGTTTGAAGGCCTGCGCACAGACACGCCACTGGTCACGACCTCCAAAGGTCTGGCTGTTGAACGTCGCATGCCGACAATGGTTCTATCAGGAGGCTTCATCCCGCCCCGTGAGGCATGGTGTGCCCTGACGCTTGGGTGACCATCGGGGTGCTCCCCTGTCATGCAGGTGATTGGCCCCGCGGGCAGGGCCGCTTACCCTTGGCGGCAATTCATCCAACCGGAGGCAACCATGAGCGATCTTTTCTCCCTGCAGGGCCGCGTAGCCCTGGTCACCGGCGGCTCGCGCGGTATCGGCCGCATGATCGCGGCAGGCTTTTTGAAGCAGGGCGCGCGGGTGTACATCACGGCGCGCAAGGCCGCTGCCTGTGACGCCACGGCGGCGGAGCTGGCACCGCTGGGCGAGTGCATTTCCATGCCGGGTGATGTGTCCACCGTGGCCGGTGCGCAGGAGCTGGCTGCGGCCCTTGCCACGCGCGAACCGGCGCTGGACATCCTGGTCAACAACGCAGGTGCGGCCTGGGGCGAGCCGTTTGAGACCTTCCCCGAAAAGGGCTGGGACAAGGTCATGGACCTGAACGTCAAGACGCCGTTCTTTTTGACCCAGGCGCTGCACGGCATGTTGTGCAAGGCCGGTACCGTGCGCACGGCCAAGGTGATCAACGTGGCGTCGATCGACGGCGTGTCGGTCAACCCGATGGAAACCTATTCGTACGCCGCCAGCAAGGCCGGCCTGATCCACCTGACCAAGCGCATGTCGCTGCGGCTCATCAAGGACAACATTGCGGTCAGCGGCATTGCACCGGGCGCGTTTGCATCAGAGATGAACAAGGAAGCCCGCGACCACGGCGACGAGATTGCCCGGCGCATTCCGTCCGGGCGCATCGGCGTGGACGACGACATGGCGGGTATTGCGATTTATCTGGCTTCGCGGGCTGGGGACTATGTGGTGGGGCAGACTGTTGCGGTGGATGGTGGAGTGACTTTGGCGCGGTCCTAGTTTTCGTTCGCGGCTTCGCGGCAGGCGGTGCCCGGCGGGGGCTCACACTTCGACGGTCTGCACTGCGTGCAGACTCTGCTGCGGTGCTCGATTCGGGGTTGCGCCGCAGAACTCGCTACGCGCTGCGCGCTTCGCTCTAACAGCCGCGGCGAGTCAGAAACGAAGCGCGCTAAAGCGCGCCAACCCCGAATCTGCGCTCCTCGCCGCCTCAGAGATCGCCCCCGCCGGGCACCGCCTGCCGCGAAGCCGGGTGTGGGCGCGCCACTTGTGGGTACACCAACATCGCTTCAGCAAAGGCGTGCGCGGACCCCCGGCAACGCGCCTCTAAAGCGCTGAGCAGCACAGGGCATGCGGCCGCGCGCGCAGCGCGCTTCGTTTCTGACTCACCGCGGCTGTCCGAACGGAGTGCGCAGCACGAAGTGAGTTCTGCGGTGGGCTGCATGACCGAGCAGCGCAAGGCAGTCGCCGAAGGCGACCGCTTTAGTGAAGCGTTGACGGGGGTCCGCGCACGCCTTTGCCGCGCGGTGGCGAAACTAGAATCAGCAGCATGCGCATCGACACCTTCCGCCAACGCCTGCGCGCCCTGGGCGCCAAGCCCAAGCACGAGCACCGCGTGCTGCGGCTGTGGTCGCAGGCCCTGCCGCAGGACGCGGGCAAGCGGCGGCTTGAAGACTTCATGCCGCAGACCTTGCGCGACGCATTGCCGGCGCTGGCCGAAGAACTGCAAGCGCTGGCGCGGTTGAAGTCCGAGCACCCTGGTGAAGACGGCTCGTCTCGGCTGTTGGTCGAGCTGGGGGACGGCCAGACGGTCGAGAGTGTCTTGCTGCCGCGCGACGGTTTGTGCGTGTCTACACAGGTTGGCTGTGCGGTCGGCTGTGTGTTCTGCATGACGGGGCAGGGCGGCCTGGTGCGCCAGGTCAGCAGTGGCGAGATCGTGGCGCAGGTGGCGCTGGCGCGCACGCTGAGGCCGGTGAAGAAGGTTGTGTTCATGGGCATGGGCGAGCCCGCCCACAACCTGGACAACGTGATGGAGGCCATCGCGCTGCTGGGCACCGCCGGCAACATCGGCCACAAGAACCTGGTGTTCTCTACCGTGGGCGATCCGCGCGTGTTTGCCGAGCTGCCGCGCGGTGCCGTCAAGCCCGCGCTGGCGCTGTCGCTGCACACCACGCGGGCCGACTTGCGTGAACAGTTGCTGCCGCGCGCGCCGCGCATGACGCCTGACGAGCTGGTGGAAGCGGGCGAACGATATGCCCGCGCCACGGGCTACCCCATTCAGTACCAGTGGACTTTGCTGGAAGGCATCAACGATTCGGCCGACGAGCTGGCCGGCATCGTGCGGCTGCTCAAGGGCAAGTATGCGGTCATGAACATGATCCCGTACAACAGCGTGCCCGAGCTGGACTTCAAGCGGCCGTCGTGGGAGCGCGCGGCAGAGATTGCCCGCACGCTGCACCGCGCCGGTGTGCTGACCAAGCTGCGGCAATCGGCGGGGCAGGACGTGGATGGCGGCTGCGGCCAGCTGCGTGCGCGTGCTGAAAAGCCCGCGCGGCGCGTGATCCCGCTGGCCGTCAATGCAGCGTAAGCGGCAGTGACGTGGTCTTCACGCGCACCACGGCGGCGCGTGCTTCATAGGGCAGGGCATCCGCGCCGGTGATGTCGGCGGCAATCGTGCGGGCCTGGCGCGCAATCGGCTCGATGAACCGGCTGGCCTGGCCGTTGACGGTGATGCAATCGCCCATGGCGTGGATGCGTTCGTCGCTGGTGCGCAGGGTGTGCGCGTCCACCGCGATGCCGTTGTCCCAGGCCAGGCCGGCGCCCTGTGCCAGCCGTCCGGGCGTCTGCAGGCCTGCGGCGGCGATGACCTGGTGCGCCGCAAAACGCTGGCCGCATTCGGTGCTGACGCGGTACAGGCCACCCACACCGCCTGCACCGCCCACGCGTTCCACCGACGCCACCTTGACGTCCCCCACAAAGCGGATCGACAGGTCTTGCCAGGCCTGCAGCACCCGGGCGCCGGCCTGCTGGTCTTGCCAGCGTGCCAGTGGCTCGGCCTGCACGTCCAGCAGGGTGATGCGGTGGCCGCCCAGCGCCAGGTCGTTGGCCAGCTCGCTGCCGATCAGGCCCGCGCCCACGATCAGCACGTCCTTGGGGGTGTCGCCCAGCGCCGCGCGCAGCTGCAGGTAGGCGCCCAGGTGGTTGATGCGCCAGCACAGCGGCGCGGGCATCGACGGCGGCAACGCTGCCTGCGCACCGTGGGCCAGCACCAGCTGGTCGTAGCGCAGCGTGCCGCGCGTGGTGCGCAGCTGGCGCGTGTCGCGGCAGATGCGCACGGCGTAGGTGTGGGCCAGCAGCCTAACGTTCAGCCGCCGGGCAGCATCGGTGCCGGTTTCCTTGACCAGGCGGGCCGGGTCCAGCCCGCGCGCCATGGCCACGGACAGCAAAGGCTTGTCGTACAGGTCTCCTGCGCAGGCGCTGACCAGGGTGATGGGCAGGCGCGCATCACGCCCCCGCAGGGCTTCGGCCAGCTGCCAGCCGGCGCGCCCGCCGCCCACGATGACCACACCGGCCTGGTGCCGTGCGGCGCTGGCGCGCACGGGCTGGTTGCGGCTGGCCTGGGTGCGCACGGCCTCCATGCTGGGCGCCTCGTAGGGCGAAAAATCGGCCTTGGTCACGCCGCACAGCGGGCAGGCCCAGTCGTCGGGGATGTCGGCAAAGCGGGTGCCGGGGGCCAGGCCACTGTCGGCGTCGCCCTCGGCTTCGTTGTAGATCAGGCCGCAGGCGTTGCAGATGTACAGCGCCCAGGGCGCGAGCGCTTCAACGGGCATGCTCATGAGGCCACCCCAGACGGAACACCAGAGGGCAACTCTTCAGCACTCATGCGCGCAATCTCCTTGCGCAGGTGCTTGATGGCGGGCGTGACGATCGCCACGAAGTGCGATTCGCGCACGCGCCGCTGCACATCGGAGCTCATGAGGTAGCCACGCGCGCCCTGGTGCATCAGGGCCGATTGCGCAGCGCGCAGGCACAGCTCGGCGCCATGGGCGCGGGCGTCCAGCACGTCCATAAAAAATTCGTTGCCGCTTTGAAACGGCGTACGCGCCAGGTCCTTCACGCGCGCGCACAGGCTGTCCAGCTCGGCCTGCAGCGCGTCGGGCCGGTCGTCCAGGTACTGATTCACATGGCCCAGCTGGGGCTCCACAGCCCACATGGAATCAATGGCGCCCTGCGTGATGCCCACAGCCATGCCGCACTGGAGCATGACAAAGGCCGCGCGGATGCGGGCGATGGTGGGCTTGGCCGGGTCGGCAATGACGAGGTCCGCCCCCCCAAAATAGTCATTCAGCCGCAGCGCCCAGGTGCCTGTGCCTTCCATGGCCGAGAAGCTCGGGCAGTCGCGCAGCTGCACGCCCGGTGCGTCACAGCGCAGCAAAAACATCAGCTCGCGCCCGGCCTCGCGCTCGCCGTCCATCACTGCGGCAATCGCACCGCAGTAATGGTCGGGCCCCAGGTTGCTGACCCAGGGCAGGGTGCCGTTGACCAGATAGCCGCCGTCCACCGGCGTGGCCTTGAGCAGCAGGCTTTCAATCTGCGCGTAACTTTTCATGGGGTTGGACAACGCCGTGCCGCCCAGGCCCGTGCCCTGCACATGGCGTTGCAGCACCTCGCCCATCAACGCCGGGTTGCCCGACTGCTGCAGGTACAAGCCGCACACGGCCTGGCACCACATCATGAAGCCGGTGGCGCCGCACACGCGCGACGCCTCGGCCATGGCCTGGATGGACAGGAAGAAGTCGCCCGGCCCGGCGGGTGTGTCCAGGTGCGCGCTCATGCCGCCGGCCGCTGCCAGCGCCTGCAGCACCGCCTTGGGGTAGTGGCCTTCGCGGTCGATGCCCTGGACCTGCTGCGCCAGCGGCCCCTGCGCAATGGCGCGCACATGGTCCAGCAGCTGGTCGGCGGGTACGGCGGCTGAAGCACCGCCAGGGGTCAGTTCGCGGGGCAGGTCGGCGGGGTTCATGGCGGCTCCTGGTGGCTCGGGTTCAGTCTGCCGGGCTCAGTCGGCCAGGCTCACGGTCATGGGGATGGGGTTGCGCAGGCTGTTGGCCACCGGCGAATAGAAGTTGGCGTGCTGCACGATCTCGTCCAGCACCTCGCGCGGCGCATCGCCCTCGATCACCACCTTCACCCGGATCGCCTGGAAGCCCATCTCGGGCGGGGTTTTCTGCAGCGCACCACCGGCGCCCCACGCAGCGGGGTTGCCGATGTCGCCTTCCATGAACACCTCCAGCTTGCTGAGCTTGATCTGCTTCCAGGTGGCCACGGCCGTGATGCCGACGGCCAGGCAGCCACCCAGGCCCGACAGCACGATCTCGCCGGGCGCCGGGGCGGTGTCCTGGCCAAACAGGTGCAGCGGCTCGTCCACCACCACCGGCGCGTGGTTGCCCACGTAGCTCAGCGACCGGTACTGCCCCTCCATCACCGTGTGGACCTTGTTCGTGCCACGGCTGGCCGGGTTGTTCTTGCCCTTGTCGGCAAAGGCCAGCAGGCCGTCGCGGTCGATGGGGCGCAGGTGGGCTTTCAGCGTGGTCACGGGTTCAAGGGTTTCGGTGCTGGACATTCAGGTCTCCTCAGGTTGTTGATCAAAAAGGTTGTCAGGCCGCCAGGGCCAGCGCGGGGCGCTTGGCAGCCGGCACGGTGGGCAGGCCGCTTTCAATGGGCAGCGTGTCGTCGCGCGACCATTCGTTCCACGACCCGAAGTACATGCGCACGTCGGCAAAGCCGGCCTGCTTGAGCGCCAGGAAGGTGTTGGATGCGCGCGCGCCCTTGAAGCAATACAGGTACACCGTGTCGGCGGGCGAGATGCCGGCGGTGGCGCATTCGGCGCGCACTTCGTCGGGTGTCTTGAACACCGGGCCCTGGGCCGACGGCTTCATGAAGCGGTACCACTCCACCCATTTGGCGCCGGGCAGGCGGCCCTTGCGCGGGGCAAAGTCGCGGCCATAGGGGCTGGAGCTGTCACCGATCCACTCGTCCACGTCACGCACGTCCAGCAGCACGGTGTCGGTGCCCAGCGCGTCGATCACGTCGTCCTTGGTCAGCATCACGTCGGCCTGGCTCAGGTCGGTCGGGAAGCTGGCGGGCGTGGGCGTTACCGCGTCGGTGGACACGGGCATGCCTGCGGCCTTCCAGGCCGAGTAGCCGCCGTTGAGCACCTTGACCGCCGGGTAGCCCAGCCAGGTCAGCAGGTAGTAGCCGCGGCACGACTGGCCATAGCCGCTGTTCATGGCGTCTTCATAGAACACGGCCGTTTCCTGGCCCGACAGGCCGATGGCGCCCAGGTGCGCGGCAAACGTGTCTTTCAGTTCCTGCAGGCCTTCGGGGGTGGAGGTGGCCAGGTAGGTGAAGGTCTCGCGCAGGTTCACCGCGCCGGGGATATGCCCGGCTGCGTAGGTGTCGGCGTCACGGGTGTCGATCACGACTACGGGTCCGGCGGCTTGCAGCGCGCTCAGCTCGGCGGGAGAGATCAGGATGGCGTCGGTGCTCATGGGGTACCTCTTGGGCGGTTGGGGTGGATGGGCATCCTCTTATCGCAACCGGTGTGCCAATGTGGTCTGTTTGATGTTGAAAGTCTTGTGAGAGTTTCAGTGCTTTGTTTTGTTGCTATCGAATGAGGAGCAGAACACGTTTTTTCATAAACCAGGTTCTTGGTTATGTCGACAATTTGTCAACACATTGGCGACCGTGGGTTTGGGTTCTTGGATCCGCGGGTTGGCGCTGACGGTGCCCGGCTCCGCGAATGTCCTCCGAACTGGCTTCGCCAGTTCTCCCCCTTTATTTCGCTGCGCCGGGCACCATCACCACCAACCCGCTACGTGGTGGCGCGCTACCGGTGGCATGCCACCGTGTCGGCGGGAACAGGTGGGTGGGGTGCTCTGCGCAGCGAAATAAAGGGGGAGGGGCGGCGCAGCCGACGCGGAGGACATTCGCGGAGCAGAGTACCCCGCACGCCTGTTCCCAGAAGCAATGCAGGCAAGAAAACTCAGCGCAACCCAGCCTTGCGCAACCGGTAACCAAACTGGCGCAGCGTCAAACCCAGGCTCTGCGCGGCGCGTGACTGGTTGCCCTGGTGAGCAGCCAGTGCGGCCTGTAGCGCAGCGGCGGGGTGGGATTGTGCGCTGGTGTAGTCGCGCACGATGGGGGCTTGCTGGGGTGGGGCCACGGGCAATGGCGCCGCCGCGCCCGGCATGAAGCGATCCAGGTCTGCCGCCGTGACCGGCGTGCGGTCGGCCAGCAACACCAGCCGCTCGACCAGGTTGCCCAGCTCGCGGATGTTGCCTGGCCAGTCGTGGGCCTCCAGCCTCTGCAGCGCGTCAGGCGTGAGGTTCACATTGCGCTGGTGGGCCTGGTTGGCGCGGCTGACAAAGTGCAGCGCCAGCGCGCGCACGTCTTCGCGGCGGGCGCGCAGCGACGGCAGCTGGATGGGGATGACGTTGAGCCGGTAGTACAGGTCCTGGCGGAAGCGGCCGGCGGCCACCTCGGCGGCCAGGTCGCGGTTGGTCGCGGCCACCAGGCGCACGTTCACATGCTGCTCGCGCTTGCCGCCCAGGCGCACCAGTGTGCCCTCTTGCAGCGTGCGCAACAGCTTGGACTGCATCGCCAGCGGCAGCTCGCCGATTTCGTCCAGAAAGATGGTGCCGGTGTCGGCCTGCTCGAACCAGCCGGCGCGCGCGGTGGTGGCGCCGGTGAAGGCGCCGCGCTCGTAACCAAACAGCTCGGACTCAAACAGCGTGTCGGGTATGGCCGAACAATTGACCTTGATGAAGGGCTGGTCACGCCGGGGGCTGGCCAGGTGCACCGCGCGCGCGAACAGCTCCTTGCCCGTGCCCGATTCACCCAGCAGCAGCACCGTGGCCTGGGTTTGCGACACGCGCTCCAGCTCGCCCAGCGCCTGCAGCAGTGCGGGCGAATTACCGATCAGCCCATACCGCGCGCTCTTGGTGTTCAGCGCGCGGGCCAGCACGGCGTTGCGTGCTTCCAGCTGGCGGGTCTGTTCGGCCACCAGCTGCTCCAGTTGCAGCAGCTGTCCGGCCAGCGTGGCCAGCACCCGCAGCAGGGCCAGATCGTCATTCAGGTGGCGCTGGCGGCTGCGGATGCGGTGGCAGGCCAGCACGCCGACGGGCACGCTGTTGATCTCGATGGGCAGCGCAATGAAAGCCACCGTCTCAGGCGGCAGCTGTGCACGCGCTACGGCGCGAAACAGGAACAGTGGCTCGGCGTCGATGTCCTGCACGATGGCCGGCAAGCCGCTGGCCAGCACCCGCCCGGTGATGCCTTCGCCCCAGGCATAGCGGGCGCGCGCCATTTCTGCGCGGGTCAGGCCGTAGGCATGCTGGATGGACGCGGTGCGCGCCGCCTTGGGGTCAGCCTGCACGTCGGCCAGCACAATGCGCCCGCGGTTCAGGCCCAGCAGCTCGCTCATCAGGTGCAGCATCTCGCGCAGCACCAGGCCCGGCGCCAGGCTGCGGCCCACCAGCTGCATGATTTCGCGCATGAGCAAGAGCTCCTGCGAGCGCCAGTCGCCACGGTCCGCCGGCAGGGGTGTGTCGGTGCGTGTGGCGGGCGTCTGGGGCATGGAGCCATTACAGCAAATTCCACGCCCGCGCCCCGCCCGCCCGGTACCGTCCTACAAGCCGGCGCAGGCGGCGTAGGCGTCCAGCGCGCGGCGGTACACCTGCGTCTGGATACCCAGCAGCCCCAGCACCGAATGAAAGTAGTTGTCGTGGCTCAGGTGGGTGTCGCGCTGGCCCTGCAGGCAGGTGGTGCTGACGGCGCTGCGCCGCTCAAAGCCGGGTGACAGCCAGGTGATCCAGGGCACGTGCTTTTGCACGTCGGGCGCCAGTGCATAGGGCAGGCCGTGCAGGTACAGGTTGTTTTCGCCCAGCGACTCGCCATGGTCGGCCACATACAGCAGGGCGGTGTCATACGTGGGCTGCTGTGCCTTGAGCCAGCCGATGGTGGAGGCCAGTACATGGTCGGTGTAGACGATGGAATTGTCGTAGGCGTTGACCAGTGCGTCGCGGCTGCAGTCCTGCAGGTTGACGCTGGTGCATTCCGGCATGAAGCGCTTGGCCGTGGGTGGCGAGCGCTGCCAGTACGCCGGGCCGTGGCTGCCCATCTGGTGCAGCAGCACCACCACGCCGCGCGCGCGGCGCACCGGGTCCAGCGCGGCGATGCGCGCGTCCAGGCCGTCCAGCATCACGCCGTCCAGGCATTCACCGCCGGGGCACAGCTGCGGGTGCGACAGGCCGGCTGTGTTCACCTGCGGCACGCGGTCGCACACGCCCTTGCAGCCCGACTGGTTGTCCAGCCACAGCACGGCCAGGCCGGCGCGCTGGATCACGTCCATCAGGCCTTCATAGTTGTGGGTACGCGCATCAAACGCCTCGCGCCCCAGGTGCGAGAACATGCACGGCACTGACGCCGCCGTGCTGGTGCCGCACGACCAGGCGTTGCGAAAGCTCACAGTGTTTTCGCGTGCCAGCTCGGGCGTGGTGTTGCGCGCATACCCGTTCAGGCCGAAATTGCCGCTGCGCCCCGTCTCGCCCAGCACCAGCACCACCAATGGCGGCTTGTTGCCGGGCACGGCGGCCAGCGTGGCGTCCAGGCCGATGGGGTCCAGCCGCGATTCATCGCGCCGCAGCGGCGCAGCTGCCAGCCAGCCCGCCGCATACAGCGTGGCCAGCGGGTTCATCAGGTAGCGCACCTGCTTGTGGTTGCGCATGGTGGACGACAGCGGCTGAAAGCTTGCCAGTGCCACTGCCAGCAGCACGGCCAGTGCCGCGGCCACCCACAGCAGGTTGCGCCAGGCCCGGGTGGTCCATGCGCCCCAGGCCACGGGTGTGCGCCATACGGCCAGGGCCGGCAGCCCGCCCAGCAGCCCCACGATCAGCAGCAAGCGGGGGCTGAACAACGCGGCCGCTTCGTGCCGGTCGGTCTGCAGCGCATTCACCACCATGGTGGGGTCGATCACCACGTGGTAGCTCAGCATGAAATACGCGGCGGCGGCGGCCGACAGCAGCAGCACCACCAACACCGGCTTGAGCGTCCAGCGCCAGGCCAGCAGGCCCACCCCAGCCATCAGGGCCGCGGCCATGATCAGCGCCAGGGCGGCGGCAAACAGCCAGCCGGCGGGATGCGCAAACACCGACAGGTCTGCCAGTGCATTCCACAGCGGCAGGTTGGCGGCCGTGGCCATCCACAGGCAGGCCGCGCCGGCCAGCCAGGCGGGTTTGAGGGCCTGGACTCTCATGCGTACCCCGGTACCCGCCGGGCGGCGGCGTCCAGGCCCCAGGCCACGCACCAGCAGACCCAGCCCGACCACAAGGTGTGGCTCATGAAATGCGCGCCGCGCAACTGCTGCGCAATACCCAGCGCCATCCCGGCAGCCAAGGCGGCTGCCAGCCAGCCGCGTGCCAGCGCCGGGCGCGTGCTGCGAAATACAAAGTACCCGCCTACAAAGGCAAAGCCCGCCGACGCATGGCCCGCCGGAAAGCACCGGCCGCTGCCCCCATCGCGTTGCGTCAACGCCAGCCAGTGTTGCAGGCCCTGGCTGGCATAACGCGCCACACCGCCGAATTCCGACATGTCCCAGGGGCAGCTGGTGCCGCTGAACGACTTGAGCGTGCTGACCGCCAGCGCCGCCGCCAGCGTGGTGGCGGCCAGCTGCAGTCGCCGCGCCATGCTGATACCGCGCAGCCAGCCCCAGGGCCACCACACGCCCAGGCACAGCGCCAGCGTCAGGGCCCAGGCCAGCCGGCGCCCACCGTCGTGCAGCACGTCTGCCAGCAGCCAGCTGTCACGCAGGGCAAAACCCTGGGCGTCACCCCACCAGCGCGCCAGCGGCATGTCCAGCCGCACGGCGTCCCATGTCAGCAGGGCCAGCGTCAGCCCGGCCGTGGCCAGCGCAAGGGACCGGTTGGATGGAGTTGTCATGGAGCGCGACTGTGGTTGCGCTGCCTTAAGGCGCCCTTAACCGGGGGGCGCCACAATGGCGCCATGCGAATCCTGGTGGTGGAAGACGACGACGGCATTGCCCAGGGCCTGAAGGCCCATCTGCGCCAGCAGGGCTGGGCCGTGGATGTGACAGACAGCGTGGCCGGTGCCTGGGCGTCCCTGCGCGCCGAGCCGTTTGACCTGGTGCTGCTGGACCTGGGCCTGTCGGATGGCGACGGTGCACAGGTGCTGCGCCAGCTGCGCGCAGCGCCCGAGGGCAAGCTGCCGGCACCCGGCACGCCGGTGCTGATCATGACGGCGCGCGACCAGGTGGCGTCGCGCATCGCCGGGCTGGACATGGGCGCGGACGACTACGTGACCAAGCCGTTTGACCCCGGTGAGCTGGCCGCGCGCATGCGCGCGCTGGCGCGCCGCGCGGCAGGGCGTGCGCAAGCCACGCTGCAGGTGGGTGAGCTGCAGATCGACCCGGCTGCGCACACGGTGCAGCGCGCCGGCGCGCCGGTGGAGCTGTCGGCGCGCGAATTTGGTGTGCTGCTGGCGCTGGTGGAGTCGCGCCCGCGGGTGCTGTCGCGCGCGCAGATCGAAGCCAAGCTGTACAGCTGGGACCATGCGCTGGACAGCAATGCCATTGAGGTGCATGTGCACCACCTGCGCCGCAAGCTGGGCGACGGCGTGATCCGCACGCTGCGTGGCGTGGGCTATTTTGTGCCCGAGAACCTGCCTGGGGAAAAGCCATGATGGCGCGCCGGTCCCTCACCCGCCACCTGCTGGCCTGGGCACTGGGGGCGCTGCTGGCGGTGTGGGTCAGCTTTGTGGTGGTGGGCTACCTGACTGGCCGGCACGAGGCCGACGAACTGACCGACGGCCACCTGGCCAGCGTGGCCAGCCTGCTGCTGGCCGAGCGCGACGGCCAGTTCGTCAAGCGCGGCGACGCGGCTGCGCTGGCCGGCCCCAGCGCCCTCAAAAGCCATGACTACCAGCAGTCCATGAGCGTGGTGGTGTGGAATGCCACAGGCGACGTGCTCACCCGCACCGGCGACGCGCCGACGCCGCCCTTTGCGCCTTCTGAGGGCTTTGAGACATTGCGCCTGGGCAGCCCGGCTGTGGAATGGCGCGCTTTCTCGCGC
>CALRYY010000068.1:0-22133 GCA_943372515.1 Ramlibacter sp. 2FC
GATGAAAAAGAGTGTGCCCTTTGCCGTGATCGTGCTGATCGCGCTGGGCATTGCGGTCATCAACATCCATCCGCCCACCGTGTTGTTTGGCCTGTTTGTGCTGTATGGGCTGAGCGGCTATGCGTTGTACGGCTGGCGCAGGTTCAAAGGCCAGCAGACCAGCGTGATCAGCACGTCCACCGACGAGCCCGAAGAGCGCGGCCTGCACAAATGAAAATATGTGCTACAGTAATTTGATGAACAAGATTTCGCTGGCTCTACTGCTATCCCCCAACGGGCGGAGACGGTAGCGCACGCGCATCCCTGATCAACGGCCCGTTTGCACCAGCAGCGGGCCGTTTTTCTTTGGGGCTGCTGGTTTACACAACCCCTGAACCATCATGTTGAAACAACCTGCCAGCAAGTACCCCGCCTTCAACCCGATTGGCTTGCGTGATCGCACGTGGCCCGATGCTGTCCTGAGCACTGCCCCCATCTGGCTGAGCACGGACCTGCGCGACGGCAACCAGGCGCTGATCGAGCCCATGGACGTTCAGCGCAAGCTGCAGATGTTCCTGATGCTGGTGAAGATCGGTTTCAAGGAAATCGAGGTGGGTTTTCCGTCGGCGTCGCAGACAGAATTTGATTTCCTGCGCAGGCTGATCGACGAAAACCTGATCCCTGAAGACGTGACCATCCAGGTGCTGACGCAGGCGCGCGAACCGTTGATCCGCCGCACTTTTGAGTCGTTGCAGGGCGCAAACAAGGCGATCGTGCACCTGTACAACGCCGTCGCGCCCGTGATGCGCAAGGTGGTTCTGGGACTGGACGAGGACGGCATTGTCGAACTGGCCACCAGCCAGGCAAGACTCTTTGTGGATCTGGCTGCACAACAGCCGCGCACGCAATGGACCTTCCAGTACTCGCCCGAGATGTTTTCAGGTACCGAGCTGGCGTTCTCCAAGCGCGTGGTGGATGCGGTGACCGAAGTGTGGCAACCCACACCGCAGCGCAAGTGCATCATCAACCTGCCGTCCACGGTGGAGCACTCCACGCCCAATATCTTTGCCGATATGATCGAATGGATGCACCGCCACCTGGCGCGGCGCGATGCGATTGTGTTGTCAGTGCACCCCCACAACGACCGCGGCACCGGTACTGCGGCAGGTGAGTTTGCGCTGATGGCCGGAGCCGACCGCATTGAGGGCTGCCTGTTTGGCAACGGCGAGCGCACCGGCAATCTGGACATCGTGAACGTGGCGCTCAATCTGTATACGCAGGGCGTATCGCCGGGGCTTGATTTCTCGGCCATCGACGAGATCCGCCGCACGGTGGAGCACTGCAACCAGTTGCCCGTACACCCGCGCCATCCTTACGCGGGCGATCTGGTCTACACCTCGTTCTCGGGATCGCATCAGGACGCCATCAAGAAGGCGTTTGCGGCTCGCAAGGACGGCGATGCCTGGGATGTTCCCTACCTTCCCATTGACCCCAAGGATGTGGGCCGGTCTTATGAGGCCGTGATCCGCGTGAACAGCCAGTCGGGCAAGGGTGGCATCTCGTACCTGCTTGAAAGCGAATTTGGTCTGGAATTGCCGCGCCGCCTGCAGATTGAGTTCAGCCAGGTGGTGCAGGCCGTCATGGACACAGACGGCAAGGAACTGACCGCGAATGACCTTTGGAACCTGTTTGAGCATGAATACGGCCTGCATGTGACAGCCGCACCGGCTCACAAAGTCAGCGAAGCTGCCGGCGGCACGGTTCATATGGCGGCAGACGTGCAGGTGAACGGCCAGCGCCTTTCGGTGGAAGGCGAGGGCACCGGCCCCATAGACGCCTTTGTGAACGGTCTCACCCAGGCAACAGGCCAGGCCATTCGCGTGCTGGACTACCACGAGCATGCCGTCGGCGCCGGCGCCAGTGCACGGGCCGTCGCTTACCTGGAGCTGCGCGTCAACGACCAGACGCTGTTTGGCGTTGGCATGGACGCGAACATCGTTTCCGCCTCATTGAAGGCGATTGTGTCCGGCCTGCAGCGGGCACAATCCACCACTTCGGCCGTCTGCAACGGCCGCACCGAACAAGGAGCATTCCAGTGACCGACAAACTCATCATTTTTGACACCACCCTGCGTGACGGCGAACAGTCGCCTGGCGCGTCCATGACGCGCGAAGAGAAGGTGCGCATTGCGCGCCAGCTGGAGCGCCTGAAAGTGGACGTGATCGAGGCCGGATTTGCCGCCAGCTCCAATGGTGACTTTGAAGCCGTGAAGGCGATTGCCGACACCATTCGCGAGTCGACGATCTGTTCGCTGTCGCGCGCCAATGACCGCGATATCTCGCGCGCGGCCGAGGCGCTGAAAGGTGCAGAGCGTGCCCGTATCCACACCTTCATTGCCACGTCGCCGCTGCACATGGAAAAGAAGCTGCGCATGACGCCCGACCAGGTGCTGGAGCAGGCCAAGCAGTCGGTGCGCTTTGCGCGCAACCTGTGCGGCGATATCGAGTTCTCGCCCGAGGACGGCTACCGCAGCGAGATGGACTTTTTGTGCAAGGTGCTGGAAGCCGTGATCGCCGAGGGCGCTACCACCATCAACGTGCCCGACACCGTGGGCTATGCCGTGCCCGAGCTGTACGGCAATTTCATCAAGACCCTGCGCGAGCGCATCCCCAACAGCGACAAGGCCGTGTGGTCCGTGCACTGCCACAACGACCTGGGCATGGCGGTGGCCAACTCGCTGGCCGGTGTGAAGATTGGCGGCGCTCGCCAGGTGGAATGCACCATCAACGGCCTGGGTGAGCGTGCAGGCAACTGTTCGCTGGAAGAAATTGTGATGGCCGTGAAGACCCGAAAGGACTATTTCGGCCTGACGATGAACATCGACCCGATTCACATCGTGGCCGCCAGCCGCATGGTGAGTCAGACCACCGGCTTTGTCGTGCAGCCCAACAAGGCGGTGGTGGGCGCCAATGCCTTCGCGCATGCATCAGGCATCCACCAGGACGGCGTGCTCAAGGCGCGCGACACCTACGAAATCATGCGCGCCGAGGACGTAGGCTGGTCGGCCAACAAGATCGTGCTGGGCAAGCTGAGCGGGCGCAACGCGTTCAAGGCGCGCCTGCAGGAGTTGGGCGTGGCGCTGGAAAGCGAGGCCGACATCAACACGGCCTTCATGAAGTTCAAGGAATTGGCCGACCGCAAGAGCGAGATTTTTGACGAGGACATCCTGGCTTTGGTCAGCGACGAAAGCGTGACTCACGAGAAAGAGCAATACGGCTTTGTCTCGCTGTCGCAACACAGCGAAACCGGCGAACGGCCGCATGCCAGTGTGGTGTTCACCGTGCAGGGCAAGGAAGTCCGCGGCGAGTCAGACGGCAACGGGCCGGTGGATGCGTCGCTGAAAGCCATCGAAACGCACGTCAAAAGTGGCGCGGAAATGGTGCTGTATTCGGTCAACGCGATCAGCGGTTCCACAGAGAGCCAGGGAGAGGTCACCGTAAGACTGCAGAACTCGGGTCGGGTGGTCAATGGCGTGGGCGCTGACCCGGATATTGTGGTGGCGTCTGCAAAAGCCTATCTCAGTGCGCTCAACAAGTTACAAAGTAAAGCTGACCGGGTAGCGGCCCAAGGCTGACCAAGCTTTTTATAATTCTTGCTCTGGTTGAGGAAAATCGCGCAAGTCTTTGATCTTGCGCGATTTTTTATGAGCCTGTACACTGCATTTCGTCGCCCCCGCGTACAGGAGTTCACTCATGGTCCTTGGTTCTGCCTTTTTACCGAGCAATGCTTTGAATCGTCTCCTACAAATTTTTGCAATTGCCGTCGTCACGACGGTGCTGGCCATTCCCGCCGCCCAGGCGCAAACCCGCAACAAAGCCACGGCCAAGAAGAGCAAAAGCGCCATGGTGGTGAGCCGCAAGGCCGTCAAGATCGTTGCCAAGCGCCGTTCCGTTATCCGCATCGCAGCGCCCGCGCGGCCGTCCTATGGGCAGCTTGCCGGCCTGCACGGAAAGCAGGACCTGCTGGACCTGAAGTCCAGCGTGGCACTGGTCATTGACCAGGAAACGCGTGAGGTGCTCTTCAGCAAGAACGACACCGCCGTACTGCCTATTGCCTCGCTCACCAAGCTCATGACCGGCCTGCTCATCAGCGAAGCCAAGCTGCCGATGGATGAAATGATCACCATCACGCAGGATGATGTGGACACGGAAAAGGGCAGCACATCGCGTCTGCGCGTGGGCACTGAACTCAGCCGCGGCGAGCTGCTGCACCTGGCCCTGATGTCCAGCGAAAACCGTGCAGCCCATGCGCTGGGTCGCACTTATCCTGGTGGCCTGGGCGCCTTCGTCAAGCAGATGAATGCACGCGCACGCGTTCTGGGTATGGGCGACACCAGCTATGTGGAACCGACAGGCCTTTCCAGCCGCAACCAGTCCAGTGCCAAGGACCTGGCCACGCTGGTGACGGTGGCTTACAACGACCCCGTGCTGCGCGAACTCTCCACATCGCCGGGCTACCAGGTGGCAGTGGGCAACCGCACCCTGCAATACAACAACACCAACCGGCTGGTCAAAAACCCCGACTGGGACATCGGCCTGCAAAAGACCGGCTACATCTCTGAAGCCGGGCAGTGCCTGGTGATGCAAACCAAGATTGCCGGTCGCAAGCTGATCATGGTGTTTCTTGACTCGGCCGGCAAATTGAGCCGCCTGGGGGACGCCGAGCGTGTGCGCCGCTGGGTCGAATCGACCCCGGTGGCGCCACAGCCGCCTGCCACCGGCAACATCGTCATCCGTCAGGTCAACGGCTGAGCCCGGTCGTCTTGTAGCCCAGCGCGGTTGAAATCTCGCTGGCGGTTGCCTGCAATTTGGGCAGCCAGCTTTCGTCCAGCCGGTCTGCCGGGGATGAGATCGACAGCCCCGCAATCAGCTTGTTCTGGTCGTCGTAAATCCCGGCGGCCATGCAGCGCACCCCCAGTTCCAGCTCTTCGTTGTCGCGTGCAATGCCGTACTGGCGCGCCTTGGCGAGCTCTCGCTCCAGCAGCGGCAGCTGCGTGATGCTGTTGCGCGTGTGCCCGGCCAGCCCAGTGCGGGTGGCATAGGCGCGGATGCGCTGGGGGTCATCCACCGCCAGGAACAGCTTGCCTGTGGAGGTGAGGTGCAGCGGCGCCCGCCCGCCAATGGCGCGCACCACCTGCATGCCGGAGCGTTCGCTGTACGCACGCTCGATGTAGACGATCTCGTCGCCCTGGCGCATGCTCAGGTTCACAGGTTGCTGGATCAGCTTGTGCAATTCGCGCATGGGTGCCAGCGCCGCGTCGCGCACACTCAGACGGCCCTTGACGAGGTTGCCCAGCTCCAGCAGGCGCATGCCCAGCCGATAGCTGCCCGCCTCGGGGCGGTCCACAAACCGGCCTGTGGCCAGGTCGTTCAGGATGCGGTGGGTGGTAGACGGGTGCAGGCCCGTTTTCTCGCTGATTTCCTTGAGGGAAATCGCTTCTTCTCGTGAAGCCAGCACGTCGATGAGCGAAAACATGCGCTCAATGACCTGAATGGTCGGAGTCGCGGGAACGCTCTGGTTGGATTTTTTCATGGGCTCCCCAATCGCTTGGACAGCCAAATTTTATCTTATGAAATGAAGCGCTGCTAAGCGGAGTGTCCGGCAACCCATTGCCCGTCCAGCAGGGTTTCATGGGGGAGGAAACGCGCCTTGTAGTTCATCTTGGGACTTTCGCCTATCCAGTAGCCAAGGTAAACGTGGGGCAGATTCAGGCGGCGGGCCTGTTCTATTTGCCACAGCACGCTGTAGGTGCCGTAGCTTGCGGCGGCGTCGGGCTCATAGAAGGTGTACACGGCCGAGATGCCGTCGTTCAGCACGTCCAGGATGGACACCATGCGTAAAGCGCCCGTTGAGCCGTCATCCGTGGGTTCGCGAAACTCCACCAGGCGCGAGTTCACCCGGCTTTGCAGCAGGAACTGGGTGTACTGGTCGATGCTGTCGTGATCCATGCCGCCACCTGCGTGGCGCCCGGTCTGGTAGCGAAGGTACAGGTGATAGTGCTCGGGTACAAAGCACAGCTTGAGCACGCGCGCCTGCAGACTGCGGTGGCGTGTGCCCGCGCGGCGCTGGCTGCGGTCGGGGGTGAACTCGTTGACGCGCACGCGCAGTGGAATGCACGCCCGGCAGCCATCGCAGTACGGCCGGTAGGTGAACATGCCGCTGCGGCGAAAGCCGCTGGTGACCAGGTCTGAGTACGTGTCGTTATGGATCAGGTGGCTGGGTGTGGCGACCTGGGAGCGCGCCTGCCTGCCCGGCAGGTAGCTGCACGGGTAGGGTGCCGTTGCATAAAACTGCAAGGCCTGAAGCGGAAGATCCTTGAGGTGCGTCACGCTGGTGCTGCTGGCGGCAGAAGTTGCGTCCAGTATACGGGCTCGAATTGCCAGGACGGCCCGGGCTGCCGGGCGGCTTGTGCGACATGCGTCACGAAAGCGGCCCGGTTGATCTCGCGTGCTCCCAGCGACGCGAGGTGCCGCGTGTTCTGCTGGCAGTCAATCAGGTGGATGCCATGCTGGCGGCACAGGGCTACCAGTGCGGCCAGTGCGATCTTGGAGGCATCAGGCATGCGCGTGAACATCGACTCGCCGAACACTGCATGGCCCAGCCCCACGCAGTACAGGCCCCCCACGAGTTCGCCATTCACCCAGGTTTCCACGCTGTGGGCCAGGCCCGCTTGGTGAAACGCCTGGTAGGCTGCAACCATCTCAGGCACGATCCAGGTGCCCGACTGGCCAGGCCGCGGGCTGCCGGCGCAGGCGCGGATGACCTCGTCAAACGCGCTGTCGATGCGGATTTCGCACCGGGCGTCCAGCCTGAACTGCGCCAGCGTCTTGCGCAGTGACCGGTGCAGCCTGAATTCATCTACGTGCAGCGCCATTCGTGGGTCCGGGCTCCACCACAGGATGGGCTGGCCGTCGCTGAACCAGGGAAAGATACCGGACGCATAAGCGCGAGTCAGCGTTGCCACGTTCAGCGCACCGCCCGCCGCCAACAGGCCCGGCGCGGGGTCAGGGGGGCCCCAGGCGCAGGTCACGTCGGGGAAAGGTTCGCCGGGTTCCAGCCAGGGCAGCTTCATGTTTGCAAGGCTACACCGCGGCTGCCTGGCATGCTGAGTTAGCAGGCGTCAACCAGGTTTTGTGGCGGGCTTGCTGAGTCAGGAGGCAGCCGTCGGCACTTATTTGATTTCCCACACCTCTTCAAACAGGCGTTGATTGATCGGGTCTATTCCTTCCATCTTCCGCTTCCAGGACAGCGGGACGGGGTAGTCGTCTCTTTGGATGACGACATTGTCTTCCCGGTTGTTTTGCACCAGCCATTGCTTGGTGTAGAAGTAGCCTTGGGTGACGCGGTCAATCTGCCGGAAAAAATAATGGATGGTGTCCATGCGCATCTCCATCAACGAACAGACGTTGATGAAAAGGTTGAAGTACTTTTCCGGCAACTTCTCCAGTTGACTCGATGAGAAAAACGCAAACCGGCATTCGCTCAGCTCTTCGGCCACCTCATCGAAGTGGTCGAAGTGCCTGAACTTGAAGATCTTTTCGTCTGGGAACAAGCTGGTGATGTACCACTGTGAAACCAGCAAGGCAGGCGTGATGTCGAAGATCATGTATCTGCAGTTCGTACTCATGGCAAACATGTGCGCAAGCCGCCCATGCCCTGCACCAAGCTCGCCAATCACGATGGGCTTGTCAGAGTCTGCCGCCAGTCCCGAAGCGTCCAGTATCTGGTTTCTTTCGCGCACCGAATGCGCAAGATCCTGAGACAGAAGGCGTCCACGGCGCGTAATCTGAAGTGGATTGCCCGTGACAGGTTCTGCAATTTTCCGCAGCAGTCCATGGTGGTCAGTTTGCAGCGTGTAGTCCCAAAGCAGACTGACGCCGAGCTTGTAAAACCGCTGCGCATCGACCTGGTTGAAAGCCTTGAGAAAAGGCTGGTTCTCGGGTGAGCCCATGTCCTCCATCTCATCTGCCAGCGCTTCGGAACTTCCGTGGACGGGCCACAGTTCCAGAAGGCGGCGTATTTGTTTGTCATTGAGGCTGAGGGTGAGCCAGTTGTAGTAGTTATGGGCGACCGTGCGCTTGAAGTTGGTCAATCCAAACTTGACCAGCAGCTCGACATGCATATTTGCATGCGTTACCCAGAACTTGGAGGGCATGACCTCAGGGACGGTTGCCAACTCCTGGTTGACGGCGTCGAGCATGGAGTAGAACTCCGAGGTGGGTAGAGCAGTTGCCTTGCCGTCGCCTGGCGCCACAAGGAGTTTTCCAGGTGCGTCGTAATCGCGCGCAATTTTCGCGACCACCCGCTGCAGCTTCATGGCAACCAGATCGGGGTGCGCGTCTGAATTGAGGGCCTGGCGGTAGGTGGATTCGGCATCTTCGAATCTTTTGTTGTCAAAGAGCTCGTCGCCAAGGCGCAAGATCGAACCGCCGTTCACAACAGGAGGGTTTGGGATCGTTTGGACGGGTGCTGCAACTTCTTGCGGGCTGGCAGAAAAACTTTGAAGTGCGCTAGCAATGACTCTTTTGAGCATCATGTGGAAAACCTTCCCCTCAAAAAAACGATCCCTGGCGCTACTGTACCTGCTCAGGCATTGGCTTCAAAAGTGGGGCAGCAGTCTATTCATTGCCTGCCAGCTACGCTTGCAACAGCAAAAAAAAGCCCGCTATCGATTTGATAGCGGGCTTTTCCAATTTCCTTCAGTTCCCAAAAGGAAGATTCTGGCTCCTCGACCTGGGCTCGAACCAGGGACCTACGGATTAACAGTCCGGCGCTCTACCGACTGAGCTATCGAGGAACAGCCTCAGATTATAGCGTCAAATTTTGGCCTTTCACAGGCTCGCTGTGAACGACAGCCGCAAAGTGCGCGCAGCCCCTGGATACAGGTACACATGGCCGAACTGATACGGCGATTCTTTCCAGTAGCGTTTGTCGGTCAGGTTCTCGATGCCCAGCGTCCAGCGGGTAGCTGTGCCGCCCAGCGTGGTGTCGTAGTGCAAGGTGGCATCCAGCCGCGTCCAGGCCGGCAGGGTGATGGAGCCGTCGGGCAACACCGCGCGCTTGCCTTCTCGCGAAAGTTGACCCTGCAGTTCAAGCCCTTTTATCTCCGGGATCTTCCATGCGGCCATGGCGCGCAGCACGTTGTCGGGCACATTGGTGGGGCGTTTGCCGTTGGTGGCCGGTTCGGCCGTGCTGCCCTTGCGTTGGGCATCCATCAGCGTCAAGCCGCCGCCCACGCGCCACGGGCCAGTGGCCCATTGCGCGCTGGCCTCCAGGCCGCGGTGCACGGCCTCGCCGTCGTACTGACCCAGGCAGGGAGTGATGCCCAGGCGGCTGCACGCGTCCAGGTTGCTCATGGGGCGCTTGATCTGGAATGCGGCAAGTTGCCAGCCAAAACCGCCCTGGCCACCCTTCACACCTACCTCTACCTGTTTTGATTTCAGCGCAGGCAGTGCCACACCCGCATTGCTGTACTGCGCGGTGCGGTTGGGCACCACCTGCGACTCAACACCCTCACCGTAGCTGGCGTAAACGGTGGTGTCGGCTGCGAGCTTGAAGCTGGCAGCAAGCCACGGCGTTGTCAGACCGTCGCTGTATGACGTGGGGCGCGAGCCGTCTGTGCGCACGCTGTCGCGGTCCAGCCGGGTGTGGCGCAGGCCCAGCCAGGTGGTGAAACGCTCGTTCCAGCGGATGGCGTCCTGCAGTGACAACTCCACCGATCTTTCATCGCGCTGCGTGCTCTCGTCTGTCAACCGGGAGTCGGCGGGCACGACAGCTGAGCCCAGCACGTTGCCCGTGCCCACGTAGTTGAACGCCTGGCGGTTGAAGCGGTTGCGCACCTTGCTGGTCAGCAGGCCGAACGTGAGGTCGTGCGCCACGGTCCCGGTGGTGAGCTTGCCTTTCAGATTGGCGCTCGCAGCTTGCTGGCGACGGCGCTCGCCTTCGCTGCGAAAGTCATAAAAGTCAAACGTGCCGTCCAGGCAGTAGCGGTCAAAGTTGCCTTCGGCGCCGCAGCCAAAGGCGTAAGCCAGCCGGTCATCGGTCTTGAGCGTCTGGCTGCCCAGTTGGGCGGACCAGCGCCACTGGCTGTTGATGGCCTGCTCAAACCGGATCGTGCCTGTGAAAGCGTCAAACACCGACGGCTGCGACCAGGGCTGGTTGTTCAGGTTCACGCGCGGGTCCACCGTGGCGGGGAGCGCGTTGCCCAGCAGGCTGTAGCCGGACTGGCTGGGTTGGGTCTTCTGGCTCCATTCGATTTCGGCCTCCAGCACGCTGTCGCGGTTGATCCGCCAGTCGGTTGCCAGGGCCAGCAGCTGCCGCTTGCCGTCCAGCGCGCGCGTCACGGGGCGCAGCTGTTCAGCGGCCACATTCAGGCGGTAGCCGAAGGCGCGGTCAGTGCCAAAGCGCCCGCCCAGGTCCGCCGCCGCCAGCACGCTGGCCCGGCTGGTGGCCTCCAGGCGCACTTCGCGCAGGTCCTGCTGCGTGGGGCGCTTGATGATGTAGTTCACCAGACCTCCGGGGGCGCTGGTGCCCGCCTGGATGCCGCTGGTGCCTTTGAGGATTTCAATGCGCTCCTTGTTGTCCAGCGGGATGGACGTCTCGGCGCTGATGGGCAGGCCTTCGCGGCGGTAATTGAAGCGGTTGTCCAGCGTGAAGCCTCGAATGCTCAGGTAGTCCCAGTAACCCGGCGAGTTGTAGGCGTCGGTGACCGAGGGGTCAAACTGTGTCAGGTCGGCCAGGCGGCGCGCGCCGCTTTGCTGCAGCTGCTCGCGGCTGATAACGGTGGCCGAGATTGGCACCTCCTTGAGCGGCACGTCGCCAAAGCCCGTCACGTCGGCTTGTGGCGCGGCAGTGTCCGCGTTGACGGTCACGGCTTTGAGCGTGGCGTCCTGGGCCCACAGGGTTGTGGTCGCCAGTACGGTAGTGGCCAGAGCGGCTGTGATGCGGTTCAAAGGCCACCGGGGCCGGCGGGTTTGCGTTTGATTTGGCGTGAGTTGTGCCATGACGTTTGTCTTCCAACGTAATGGCAGGTCGGCTTGCTGGGGTGGCCAGGTGCCCACGAGAAACGGGCGCCACCGGAGAGCTTGCTTCCCTGCGCGAGGATTACCTCAATCAGGTTCAAAGGGACTTTCTCAGTCGCCCACTGCCAGCTGCAGCAGGGCAACACCCCTAGCGGATGTGCGTTCTTGCGAACGCGGTGCGAAGTTTAATCGAAGACGGGTGACTCCACGCCCAGTACCTTGTGCAGCTTGGGTGACGTGGTGGTGTACTGGAGGTGGATTTTTTTCTCGGGGAAGATGAACGGCGCAGCACCAAATGCCGCCAGCGCGCATTCGTGAAAGCCGCTCAGGATCAGCTTCTTCTTGCCGGGGTAGGTGTTGATGTCGCCCACGGCAAAGATGCCGGGTACGCTGGTGGAAAATTTTTCAGTGTCTACCACCAACTGCTTGCGCTCGATGTCCAGGCCCCATTCAGCGATGGGTCCGAGCTTGGGGCTCAGGCCAAAGAACACCAGCAGCATATCCAGCGGCACCACGCGGGTGACCGCGTCCGCACCGGTGACCTTGACGGCGCTGAGCTTGCCGTCCTTCTCGTCGTAACCGGTGATCTGGCCCACGATGAACTGCATTTCATAAGCGTCGCACAGCGCGCGCATCCTGGCCACGTTGGCCGGCGCGGCCTTGAAGCCATCGCGGCGGTGCAGCAGGATGACGCTTTCAGCCTTGTTCGGTCCTTCGGCAACAAAATTCAACGCCCAGTCCAGGGCAGAGTCGCCGCCGCCCACGATGACAAGGTTCTTGCCGGCAAAGTCGGCCGGGTTCCTGACGCGGTAGTACAGCTGGGATCCGTCGAATTTCTCCAGCCCGTCTACCTTGAGCGTGCGGGGTTCAAATGCGCCTACGCCCCCGGCAATGAACACCGTGCGGGTCAGAAACCGGGTGCCGCGCGATGTCTCTATCGCAAAACGGCCATCGTCCTGCTTTTGGACCGTGGTGACGGTCTGACCCAGGTGAAAGGTGGCCCCAAAAGGCTCGATCTGCTTGAGCAGCGCGTCAGTCAGCTCCTGGCCGGTGCACACCGGAATGGCGGGTATGTCGTAAATGGGCTTGTCGGGGTACAGCTCCACCGGCTGGCCACCCGGGTAGGCAAGTGAATCAATCACGTGCGCCTTGATTTCCAGCAGCCCCAGCTCAAACACCTGGAACAGGCCCACGGGCCCTGCGCCGATGATGACCGCGTCGGTTTCGACTGGCCCGTCGTGGACGGTGGCGGTGTTGATCACTTCCTGGTTGAGTTGCGGGTCCATGGTGGGGCGGATCGTTGAATCAGCGGATCAGCTCGGACAGCTTGCCGGCCTTGTCTTTCCAGTCATCGGCGTCAGGCAGGGGTGTCTTGCGCTTGGTGATGCTTTTCCAGCCCGCCAGCTTGGCCAGGTCGGCGTTGAGCTGGATGAACTGGATCTGGTCAGCCGGCACGTCTTCTTCCGCATAGATTGCATTGACAGGGCATTCAGGTATGCACACGGCACAGTCAATGCATTCGTCCGGGTCGATCGTGAGGAAGTTGGGGCCCTCGCGGAAACAGTCCACGGGGCAGACGTCCACGCAGTCGGTGTATTTGCAGCGGATACAGGCTTCGGTGACAACGTGAGTCATTGGGATTTTTCGTGTGATCGGTACAAACCCTTGATTTTATTGGGTTTCTGTCCACACGGCTTTCAGCATAGCCGCGTGGGTCAAGGGGTCGATTGATGCGGGTCAATGAATCAGGGCAGCGCCAGACGTTTTGTGGGTGGCGGTATCCACAAGAACCAGGGCTCCCAGCACGCGTGAACGGGCAAAGGGCAGGGCGGCCAGCGGTTCCTGCAAGGCCAGCTCCACATGGCCGATGGCATTGGGTGGCAACTGGTCAGCGTCTACCTCGGCCAGCGTGTTCACGTCCAGCCGGTGCACGATGCGGCGCACCTTGGCCTTGACCCAGCGGTGGCCGTGCAGCGCCCAGTACACACGCCCCGCCAGCAAGGGCTCATCGTCCATCCAGGCCACAGTGGCCAGGATGCTGCTCAGGGGCTGCACGGATGTCTCGTCGGGTTCGGCGGCATCGGCCAGCAGCCAGTCGCCGCGCGACACATCCACCTCGCGGTCCAGCACGATGCCCGCGCTGTGGCCCGCCAGCACCGGGCGCGGCTCGCGCACATGGTCCAGCACCTGGGCCACCCGGGCGGTTTGCCCGCTGGGCATGACCTTCACGGCCTGGCCGGGCTGCACGCCGCCGGTGGCTACGCGCCCCCAGAACACGCGACGGCCCTGGGTGGTGTCGGCTGATGAGGAAAACTTTTCCACCCACTGCACGGGAAAGGCAAACGCCTCGGTCGTGTCAGCCGGCGTGGCGGGCAGTTGCTCCAGCAGCGCCAGCAAGGCAGGGCCCTGGTAGCCGGCCCAGCCGGGCTCGGCGCTCACCACGTTGAAGCCCTTCAGGGCCGAGATCGCAACGGTGGCGCGCACCGCAATGCCGGCGGCGGTGGCAAATGCCTGCAGCGCGGCGCTGATGTGGGTGAAAGCCAGGGCAGGGTCGGCCACGGCGTCCAGCTTGTTCACCGCAAACACGATGGACGGCACGCGAAGCAGGTTGACCAGCAGCGAATGGCGGCGGGTTTGCGCCAGCAATTCCAGTTTCGGGTTTTGCCAGTCCAGCTTGGTGGCGTCTACCAGCACCACGGCGGCGTCGGCGCTGGAGGCCGCAGTGACCATGTTGCGCGTGTACTGCTCGTGGCCCGGGGCGTCGCCGATGATGAATTTGCGACTCGGCGTGGCGAAATAGCGGTACGCAACATCGATGGTGATGCCTTGTTCACGCTCGGCGCTCAGGCCGTCGGTCAGCAAGGCCAGGTCGGTTTCACCGGCGCGCTGCACGCCGGCCAGCTGGTCCTGCAGGACCGATTTGCTGTCCACCAGCAGGCGGCCGATCAGCGTGCTCTTGCCATCGTCCACCGACCCGCAGGTGATGAAGCGCAGGGCCGTGCTGGTGTCTGTGCTCAGGTGTTCCATGTGTGCGGCGCCCATCAGAAGTACCCGTCCTTTTTTCGTTTTTCCATCGAAGCGTCAGAAGTCTTGTCGTCCATGCGCGTCGCGCCGCGCTCGCTCACGTCGGCCGCCAGCGTTTCAATCACGACCTCGGCGGCGGTTGCGGCGGGGCTGTCCACCGGGCAGGTGCAGGTGATGTCGCCCACGGTGCGAAAGCGCACGGTGCGCGTCTGCACGGTTTCGCCGTCGCGCGGCGGGGTCAGGTCGGTCACCGGGACCAACAGGCCTTTGCGTTCCACCACCTGGCGCTGGTGCGCGTAGTAAATGGACGGCAACGCCACATGCTCACGCTCGATGTACTGCCACACGTCCAGCTCCGTCCAGTTGGAAATGGGGAACACGCGAAAGTGCTCACCCGGTTGCAACCGCGTGTTGAACAGCGTCCACAGCTCAGGCCGCTGGGCCTTGGGTTGCCACTGGCCGAAACTGTCGCGGTGGCTGAAGATGCGTTCCTTGGCGCGGGCCTTTTCCTCGTCGCGGCGGGCGCCGCCGATCAGCGCGTCAAAGCGGAATTCATCAATGGCTTCCAGCAGCGTCACCGACTGGTGCACATTGCGGCTCTCACCCGGGTGGGCCAGGCGCACGGTGCCGCGCTTCATCGAATCCTCAACACTGCGCACGATCAGCTCGGCGCCCAGCTCCTTCGCGCGAAAGTCGCGAAAGTCCGTCACTTCCTGGAAGTTGTGGCCCGTGTCGATCATCAGCAGCGGGTAGGGGATGCGGCCCTTGCCAAACGCCTTTTCAGCGCATTTGAGCAGCACCAGCGAATCCTTGCCGCCCGAGAACAGCAGCGTGGGCCGCTCAAACGTGGCGGCCACTTCGCGCAGGATGAAGATGGTTTCTTCTTCCAGGGCGTCCAGGTGACGGTTGCTCAGGTGCGCGAGCAATTGGGGTTCTGTGCGGGCGTTCATGCGGCCACCTTTTCTTGCGGTTCATTGATCTTCACGTGCAGGCCGCATTCCTTGGCCGACTCGTCTTCCCACCACCAGCGCCCGGCGCGGAAGTCTTCGCCCAGGCTGATGGCGCGCGTGCAGGGTGCGCAGCCGATACTGGGAAAAAACTCGTCATGCAGCGGGTTGTAGTCCACGCCGTTCACGCTGATGTAGTGCCATACGTCACCCCAGGTCCAGGCCGACAGCGGGTTGAACTTGACGCGGCCGGTTTTACTTTCGTCGCTGGTGTCGATCAGCGGCACCTCTGCGCGCGCCTGCGACTGTTCCTTGCGCAGCCCGGTGATCCAGGCGCGCTGACCCGTCAATGCGCGCTCCAGGGGTTCCATCTTGCGGATGTGGCAGCAGGCCTTGCGCAGCTCGATGCTTTTGTACATCGCGTCCTTGCCTTCGCGGCCGACGAACTGGATGACGGATTCATGGGCAGGCTGGTACACCTGCACCGGCGCGCGCGAGGTGGCGCGGGTGCGCTCCAGCAAATCCAGCGTCTGCGGGTGCAGCATGCCGGTTTCCAGGACGAACACGGGGATGTCCAGTTCGAGGCTGTTGATCAGGTGGGTGATCACCACGTCTTCGGCGCCCAGGCTGGACGCCTGTTTGACGGGGGCGTAGGCCGTGGCGGCGCGGCGCAGCAGGGCCCTGGTTTCGGCCAGCTTGAGGTCGAAGTCTTTGGACGGCCGTGCGTTGAGTTCAATCGCGTTACCCATGGCTACGCCGCCTTCGAAAAGTGGGGCGCGGTATGGACCGCATCGCCCTGGTAAAAGGCCGGGTAGTGCTTGAGCAGCTGCTCGCCCAGCGCCGGGTCCTGGTCTTCACGCAGCACCGCGCTGGAAAAGCCCGTGCGCTGCATCTGCGCCAGCTGATCCACCAGCACGTCGCCCGTGGCGCGGATGTCACCCGCAAAGCCCCGGCGTCGGCGCAGCAAAAACGCCTGGCTGTAGGCCCGGCCGTCGGTGAATTTGGGGAACTGCAGTTCCACGCAATCCACGCCGTCCAGCGTCAACTCCAGAGGGCTGGCGTCATTTGCCAGTGTGACCACCTTGCCGGTGGCAGCCTGTGAGGGGGACTTGATCAGTTTCATGGCGCGGTCCTCAGGCGGATTGCAGGTTGGCAAAGCGCGCAGCATTGGCGGCCGCCTTGAACGGCTCCAGCCCCACGCGGCGCAGTGTGTCGATGAAGGTCTCAGACTTGTCGCCCCGGGCTTCGCGGTGCGCGCGGTAGGTGTCCAGCACGGCCTCGATCACCTCGGGCACCTCGGCGGCGCTGAACGACGGGCCCACGACCTTGCCCGCCATGGGCTCACCACTCAGGGCCGAGCCGTCCGAGCCGCCCAGGGTGATCTGGTACCACTCCTTGCCGTCCTTGTCGACGCCCAGAATGCCGATGTGGCCGCTGTGGTGGTGGCCGCAGCTGTTGATGCAGCCGCTGATGTGCAGGTCGATCTCGCCCAGGTCGTGCAGCTCGTCCAGGTCGTGGTAGCGCGCCGTGATGGCCTCGGCCAGCGGCAGCGAGCGTGCATTGGCCAGCGAGCAGAAGTCCCCGCCGGGGCAGGCAATCATGTCGGTCAGCAGGCGGATGTTGGGGCGGGCAAAACCGGCCTTGCGGGCGGCGCGCCACAGCTCGGGCAGGGCGTCACAGCGCACCCAGGGCAGCAGCAGGTTCTGGTCGTGCGTCACGCGCGCTTCGCCGGCGCTGAACAGGTCGGCCAGGTCGGCGGCTTTGTCCAGCTGGTCGGCCGTGGCATCACCGGGGGCCTGGCCCAGGCGCTTGAATGACAGCGTCACGGCGCGCAGGTCGGGGTTCTTGTGCGGCGCCACGTTTTGTTGCAGCCAGCGGCCGAACTCCACGTCGTCTTCAGCGGCGGCACGCAGGATGTGCGCGATCTTGGCGTCGGCCGACTTGCGGTCGCACTGCAGCGCGGGCGGCACAAACGACGCGCTGACGCGGTTCAGTTCGGCCTGGCTGATGGTGTGGGGCGCGCCGTCTTTCTCGATGATGGCCCTGTATTCAGCCTCCACCTCGTCGATGTAGCGCTGGCCTTCGGCCTTGACCAGGATCTTGATGCGGGCCTTGTACTTGTTGTCGCGCCGGCCCCAGCGGTTGTACACACGCACCACGGCTTCGAGGTAATTCAGTATCTGGTTCCAGGGCAAAAACTCGCGGATGGTCGTGGCAATGACCGGCGTGCGGCCCATGCCGCCGCCCACCAGCACCTTGAACCCCACATCCCCATCGCTGGAACGGATGACATGCAGGCCCACGTCGTGCCAGGCCACCGCGGCGCGGTCCTCCAGCGCGCCTGTGATGGCGATCTTGAACTTGCGCGGCAAAAACGCGAATTCAGGGTGCAGGGTGCTCCACTGGCGCAGGATTTCGGCAAACGGCCGCGGATCGGCGATTTCGTCAATGGCGATGCCGGCGCGCTCGTCGCTGGTGATGTTGCGGATGCAGTTGCCGCTGGTCTGGATGCCGTGCATGTTGACGCTGGCCAGCAGGTCCATCACGTCAGCGCTCTTGGCCAGCGGGATCCAGTTGAACTGCACGTTCTGGCGCGTGGTGAAGTGGCCGTAGCCGGTGGTCAGCTTGGAATGCACCGAGCCGCCACCCGGGTAATGGGAAGGCAGGGCGACCGGGCCCAACGCGTCTTGCGTGCTGCGGGCCTGGGCAAAGAGCTCGTCCGACGGCTGGTCGTAGTCGCGGGCGATCTTGGCCAGCACGCGCAGCTGGGCGCTGGACAGCTCGCCGTAGGGCACGGCCACGCGCAGCATGGGCGCGTAGCGCTGCACATACCAGCCGTTTTGCAGGCGCAGCGGCAAAAACTCTTCGTTGCTGAGCGTGCCACCCAGGTGGCGGCCCAATTGCTCGCGGTATTGCGCGGCGCGCAGCTGGACGAAGTTTTTATCGAAGTCGGTGTATTGGTACATCGTGGGGTCTCCTTCAGATGGAGATCAATTTGGCGCCGGCATACGCCAGCAATACGGAAAGCAATGAGCGGATGACCCGGTCCGGCGTGCGCGCGACCAGGCGTGAACCCAGCCAGATGCCGGGCAGCGAGCCCGTCAGCAGCAGGCCCAGCAGGCGCCAGTCGACCGAGCCGATGGAGGCATGGCCCAGGCCGGCCACCAGCGTCAGCGGCACGGCGTAGGCAATGTCGGCGGCCACAATGCGTGGCAGCGGCAGCGCGGGGTACAACAGCATGAGCGCCGTGACGCCAATGGCACCCGCGCCCACCGAGGTCAGCGACACCAGTGCGCCGATGGCAGCGCCAAACAGCACGGGCAGTGTCCAGTGGCGCGGGCGGGCGGCCAGTGCCAGCTGGGAGGGCTCGATATGACGTGGCGTCGCCTTGCCCTTGACGGCCTTGTACAGCGTGGCCGCTGCGGTCAGCAGCAAGGCGGCGCCCAGCGTGGTGGTCATGATGTGCTGGACGGCCGGGTCGGCCGGGCCCGCCCGATGCAGCACGTAAATGGTGGCCAGCGCGGCCGGGATGCTGCCCAGCGACAGCAGGCCCACCACTGGCCAGTCAATGAGTTTGGCGCGCGCCAGGGCCAGTGAGCCACCGCCCTTGGTGAAGGCGGCAAACAGCAGGTCGGTGCCGATGGCCTTGTAGGGCTTGACGCCAAAGCCGAAGATCAGAATGGGCGTCATGAGCGAGCCGCCGCCCACGCCCGTGAGCCCGACGATCACGCCGACAAAAAACCCCGCGAAAACAAACGCCACTTCATGCATGGGCGCGACTGTACGGGGGGGCCATATGAAACCAAACGATTTTTTCGTTCGCGCTTTATGCGGATAAGCTTATGCGCCAATACCGGCGCGGGTTGGCGGGCTTTTTGGCTGGCGAACTGGATAAAGACCGGTTTGCAGCAACCATAATGCTGGCAACACAATGCAGGGCACATGGGGCGAGGCAGCAGGAGGGCAAGGCGCGTATGGCTGAACAGGTTTTCGTGAAGGTGCTGGGGTTTGACGACACGGAGCGCCACGCGCTCAATACCCTGTTTCGCCTGTCTGAAAGCGGCCCGGTGCATTACCTGCTGTGGGCGCCCGACGCCCCTGCCGCCGCCAAGCTGGCGCTTGTGGACGGTGAAAGCTACGAAGCCCAGCTGTCCCTGGGCCTGCAGCAAGACGACGCGCCGCAACTGGTCTGGGTGGGCGACAACCCGCCTGCCGGCGCGGTACGCACCTTTGCCCGGCCCCTGCACTGGCCCCATGTGGTGCAGGCCATGGACAGCCTGTTTGGCATCCTGCCGGACATGGATCTGGACCTGGGGATGGACCTGGACCTGGATGTGGTGGTGCAGGTGGACAAGGAGGCCTGGCCCGACACCGCGCCGCCAGCCGATGCTGCTGTCCCCCAAAAGCGCGTGCTGGTCATCAACCCCAGCCTTGAAGAGCGCCTGTACCTGCGCGCGCGGCTCGCGCTGGCCCACTTGCTGGACGTGGACGAAGCCGTCACCGGCGCCGAGGGCCTGGCCTGCGTGAGCAAAGCCCACTACCACCTGGTCATTGCCGACGCAGCGCTGGCCGATGTGTGGTGGGTGCTGCGCGAACTGCGCGCGGCCCAGCCTCCCATCGCGCACCTGGTGTTCACTGCGCCTTCATGGACCTGGCGGCTACGTGCGCGCATCCGCGGTGGCGCCGCATGGGTCAAACCCTACGACCCAGATCAGGTGCACGGCCTGCTTCAGCGCGTATAGCGCTGCGCCGCCAGGGCTGCTGCCAGCTGGGGCGCCAAGGGAACAGGCTCGCCGCTGGCCCGGGCCGCCAGCACCTCGCCACACAGCACCGCCAGCGTCAGCCCGCGCGACCCCATGCCGGTACAGGCCCACAAGCCTGGTGCGCCCGATTCGTCCACCGGCCCCACCGCGGGCAGGCGGTCGGGCAGGGTGGCGCGAACGCCGGCCCAGCCCCGTACCCCACCAGCGCCGGTGTCTTCATTGAACTGCGCTGCCAGCTCGCGTGCCGCTGACGGCAACAACAGCTGCAGCCGCGCCAGGTTGTCCCTGTGTTCGGCTGCGCGCACCTGGGTGTCGGTGCTGGCGCGCTCAAAGGTGGATCCCACAAACCAGGCCGGCGTGCCCTGGTGCGGTATGCCCGCCACCAGGCTGCCATGGCCGTTGACGGGAAAGGGCGGCAAATGCGCATCGCCGCAATGCCCCCAGGCGATCTGGCCGCGCAGCGGCTGCAGCGGCAGCCGCCCGTCCAGCAGCGCGGCGCTGTGCGGCCCGGCGGCCACCACCACCAGCGGCGCGTCGGCCAGGCGTTGACCCGGCTCGTCCTGCACATACCAGCCGCCAGCGTGGCGCTGAAGGCGGGCTACCGCGCAAAGCCCGCGCCATTCAATGCCGGGCTGGGCCAGCAGCGCCCGCACCAGCTGCGCCGGCTTGAGCCAGCCGGCATCAGCGTGCCACAGCGCGGGCGCATGGGCATCCAGCCCGGCGGCGGCGCGCTCCTGCGGTGTGGTGGGGCGCGAGCCCGTGCCAACGGCGGGCAGGCGCCGCGCGCCCTTCACCCCATGCTCCAGCACGCCGCTTGCGTCCCAGTCTTCACCGCGCTGCAGCACGGCGGCGGCTTGTTGCAGCGTGGCTTGCACACCGGCGCGCGTCAGGCGCGACAGGATGGCGTCATCTGGTGACACATGGGGCGCAAACAGCCCCACCGGCAGGCCCGACGCACCGGCTGCGGGCTGCGCTGCCGCATCCAGCACCTGCACCTGCCAGCCGCGGCGCGCCAGGCTGGCCGCCACCGACGCACCTGCGATACCGCCGCCGATGACCGCGCAGCGGCGTGCCGTCATGGGCGTGGACGCAATCAGGGGTTGGTGGGCGGCACGTAGCCCTGGGCCACATCGGCGCCGCTGCCAAAGAAATGGTTTTCCATCTGGCGTTTGAGGTATTCACGCGCGCGCTGGTCGGCCAGGTTCAGGCGGTTTTCATTGACCAGCATGGTCTGCTGCTTGAGCCAGGCGGCCCAGGCCTCCTTGCTTACGCTTTCCCAGATGCGCTTGCCCAGCTCGCCGGGGTAGGGGGGGAAGTCCATGCCTTCGGCCTCTTTGCCGAGCTTGACGCAGTTGACGGTACGAGCCATGGGGTGCCTTTGGGGTATTGGGTACAGAGGAAGCGGTATGAGCTTGGCTGCGACTTTATCAAGATTTCTGCACACCCCACGTCGAGGCACCCCGCTTTTCGAGGCGGCGCTGGCGGGCTGACAAGCGCAAAAAAAGCCGCCGCACGCAAGGTGCGGCGGCAGAACAGGGCCGGGCAAGGAGACGCAGACAGCCCGGCACTGGGCACTATTCAGGGGCGCCAGCCCTTGTCGGCGAAAGCGGCCATCGGCGCCAATGATCGACAGGTCCACAAAACAGCACCTTGGCTGCGGCAAAGCCCTCCAGCATGGCGGGCGATCGCACCAGGTTGCGCTCTTTGGCCAGTCCCGCCGCCTCGGCCACCATGGCAAACCGCGACCGAGCGCTCTGACGGAAACACCTCGTCGGCATGAACTGCCACGATACGTTGCACGCCGATGGTGCTCAGCTGCAGCACGGCCTTTTCGGCCTCGCGCTGGTAGGTGGAGCGCACGTTGAGCACATGCTTTTGCAGCGACGTGTGCAGCACCATCGCCCCGGTGGAGGGGTCAACGAGCGGCACGCTGTGCTTGTTGAGCACAGGGATGATGGCCTCGGTGTGCGGTGTGCCGCGCGTAAGGAACAGCGCCAGCACCTTTTTATCCTCGATCAGCACACGCGCGTTCTTGCTGGCCAGTTTGGGGGCGAATTTGTCGTCCAGGGCGACCAGCTCAATGCGCTGGCCGGCCACACCGCCTGCCTGGTTGACCTTGTCGATGTACAGGCGGGCGCCTTCGGACGTTTCCTTCACGCCCGCAGCCACCGGGCCGCTGCAGCCGGCCGTCTGGCCAATCAGCAACTGCGCATGGACAGGGCCGCAGGCCAGCACGATAGCCAGCGCAACCATCAGGTGAAGGGGACGCAACCGGATGGCGGTGCGCTGGCTGATCGTCAGTGTCATGCGGTGACTCCTGGGGCCGGGTCATTCCCGTG
>CALRYY010000069.1:0-22114 GCA_943372515.1 Ramlibacter sp. 2FC
CGGGCACCGCCTGCCGCGAAGCCGCGAGCGAAGCAACTGGCCAAAAGCAGAACTTTTGACAACAACGCAATTTTGCATACAAAATAACGACCATGACCGCAGAAATCATTTCCATCCCCCGAACCGCACTGCACGACCAGGTGGCCAACCGCCTGCGCCAGATGCTGGTGGAAGGCAGCATTACCCCCGGCGCCAAGCTGAATGAACGCGAATTGAGCGAAGTGCTCAATGTGTCGCGCACCCCCCTGCGAGAAGCCATCAAGATGCTGGCCGCTGAAGGCCTGGTGGAGCTGCTGCCCAACCGCGGCGCCATTGCTGTGGAGCTGACCGAGGCCGACGTGCGCAACACCTTTGAAGTGATGGCCGGGCTGGAGGCGCAGTCGGGTGAGCTGGCGGCGCAGCGCATCACCGACGCCGAGCTGGACGAGATCCGCGCCATGCACTTTGAAATGATGGCGGCCTGGACGCGGCGCGACCTGTCCAACTACTACCGGCTCAATTCACGCATCCACAGCGCCATCAACGACGCAGCCAAAAACCCGGTGCTGACTGCTACCTACCGCCAGGTCAACGCCCGGCTGCAGGCGCTGCGCTTTCGCTCCAACCAGGACGAAGACAAATGGAAACGCGCCGTGGGCGAGCACGAAAAAATGGTCGCTGCGCTGGCCGCGCGCGACCCCGCCGCCATGCGCACCGTGCTGGTGGCGCACCTGAACCACAAACGTGACGTCGTGATAGAGCAGCTGCGCGCCGCAGCCCAGCAAAAGGCCAAGGCCTGAAACAACCATGAACGCACCGTTGCCCCTGAAAGTCACCAACGCCGTGTCGGCGGCCACCGCTTATGACAGCGTCGCCTCCGTCACCAACGAAGTCGCCGGCCGCCTGGCCGCACGGCTCGCCAAAGAAACGCAGGGCGAAGTGCTGTTCTCCCCCGCCGACCGGGGCCGCTACGCCACCGACGCGTCCATCTACCAGGTGCTGCCCGTGGGCGTGTTCGTGCCGCTCAACGCGGCCGACGTGAAGACCGCACTGGACATCTGCCGCGACCTGGGCGTGCCCATCGTGCCGCGCGGCGGCGGCACCAGCCAGTGCGGCCAGACCGTGGGCGCGGGCCTGGTCATTGACCACAGCAAGCATGTGCGCAACATCGTGAGCTATGACGCCGACAAGCGCACCGCCACGGTGGAGCCCGGCATGGTGCTGGACCATTTGAACCTCGCCTTGAAAAAGCAGGGCCTTTGGTACCCGGTGGACGTATCCACCAGCGCGCAGGCCACTCTGGGCGGCATGGCGGGCAACAACTCGTGCGGCAGCCGCAGCATTGCCTGGGGCAACATGGTGCACAACGTGCTGGGCGCAGAGGCCTGGACGTCTGACGGCGAGTTGCACCACTTCACCCGGTACGAAGACTGCACCGGCCGCGCGCGCGACCTGGGCCGCTGGGTGAGCGACCTGGCCATGAACCTGCGCCCAGAGATCGACCGCCACTGGCCCAAGGTGCTGCGCCGCGTGGCCGGCTACAACCTGGACATCTTCCACAACCAGAACGAAAAGCCTTACACAACCGATGGCTCGGTCAACCTGGCCCACCTGCTGGTGGGCAGCGAAGGCACGCTGGCCCTGACCAAAACCCTCACGCTGCAGCTGGCCGAGCTGCCCCGCGCCAAGGTGCTGGGCGTGGTGAACTTCCCTACCTTTTACAAGGCCATGGACACAGCCCAGCACATTGCGCGGCTGGGCGACGGCACGCTGACGGCCATCGAGCTGGTGGACCGCACGATGATCGATCTGTCGCTGCGCAACCCGGCGTTTGCGCCCATCGTGCGAACGGCCGTCATCGGCGACCCGGATGCAATCTTGCTGGTTGAATTCTCCGGCCCCGACAAAGCCGCCCTGCTGCCCCAGCTGGACCGCTTGGTGCAGCTCATGGGCGACCTGGGCCTGCCGGGCTCGGTGGTGCGCATGACCGACGACGTGCCACAGAAAAACCTGTGGGAAGTGCGCAAGGCCGGCCTGAACATCATGATGAGCTTGAAGGGCGACGGCAAGCCGGTGAGCTTCATTGAAGACTGCGCCGTGCCGCTGGAGCACCTGGCTGAATACACCGACGCGCTGACACAGGTGTTTCGCAAATACGGCAGCAAGGGCACCTGGTACGCCCATGCATCGGTGGGCACGCTGCATGTGCGGCCCATCCTGGACATGCGCCGCGATGGCACCGATGGCGGCGCCCACAAGATGCGCGCCATTGCCGAAGAAGCGTCTGCGCTGGTGCGCAAATACAAGGGCGCCTACAGCGGCGAGCATGGCGACGGCCTGTGCCGCGGCGAATGGATTGAATGGCAGTTCGGCCCGAAGATCAACGAAGCCTTCACACAGATCAAGGAGTATTTCGACCCCATCAACCTGCTGAGCCCGCAACGTATCGTCAACCCGCCGAAGATGGACGACACGCGGCTGATGCGCTTTGCGCCGGCTTACCGGGTGATCCCGCTGACGCCTGCGCTCGACTGGAGCGCCTGGAACGTGCAGAACGATCCGGTGACCGAGCGCACCACGGCGCCGGGCACTGGTGGCGATCCAGCCCAGGGTTTTGCCAAGGCCGTGGAGATGTGCAACAACAACGGCCACTGCCGGAAATTTGACGCGGGCACCATGTGCCCCAGCTACCGTGTGACGCGCGATGAAAAGCACCTGACGCGCGGGCGCGCCAACACGCTGCGTCTGGCGCTGTCTGGCCAGCTGCCGGGCGTGAACGCAGCAGACGCCTTCACCAGCGACGCCGTGCACGAGGCCATGGAGCTGTGCGTGGGCTGCAAGGGCTGCAAGCGCGACTGCCCCACGGGCGTGGACATGGCGAAGATGAAGGTCGAATTCCTTCACCACTACAAGGCAAAGCACGGCCACACGCTGAAAGACAAGCTGGTGGCCCACCTGCCGCGCTACGCGGCCTGGGCCAGCCGCCTGGCGCCGCTGCTGAACCTTCGCAACCGCAGCCCGCTGCTGGCCCGCCTGGGCGAACGCATGCTGGGCCTGTCGGCCAAACGCAGCCTGCCCCAATGGCAGGGCCGGCACTTTTTCAACACCGCCCACACCGGCGCCACGCGCGACCAGGTGCTGGCCGCCGACAAGCCGGTCGTGCTGTTTGTGGACACCTTCAACGGCTACTTTGAATCGGCCAACGCCCAGGCCGCGCTGCAAGTGCTGCAGGCTGCGGGCTACACAGTGCATATCGCGTCGAAGGGGGATGGCCACCTGTGCTGCGGCCGCACCTA
Organism: Ramlibacter sp. 2FC; assembly: GCA_943372515.1. Classification (GTDB taxonomy): domain Bacteria; phylum Pseudomonadota; class Gammaproteobacteria; order Burkholderiales; family Burkholderiaceae_C; genus RAM1. The sequence continues at coordinate 3,276 of CALRYY010000069.1, forward strand.
CCTGGCCACCGGCATGGTGGACCAGGCCCGCGACAAGGCCCGCGAGCTGATGGCCGCGCTGCTGCCCTTCGCACAAAAGGGCATCGCCATCGTGGGCCTGGAGCCCTCCTGCCTGCTGACGCTGCGCGACGAGCTGCAGGCCATGGGCCTGGGCGCAGACGCCCGCACCATCGCCGACCATGCGCTGCTGCTGGAGGAATTCCTGGCGCACCAGGCGCAAGGCGGCAAGCTGGAGGCGCTGAAGGCGCGCCTGAAGCCCGTGGCCCAACCCATCCTCGTACACGGCCATTGCCACCAGAAGGCCTTTGCGGCGATCAACCCGGTGCTGGAGGTGATCCGCCTGATCCCCGGCGCGCAGCCCGAGCTGATCGAGAGCAGCTGCTGCGGCATGGCCGGCAGCTTTGGCTACGAGGCATCGCACCACGACGTGTCCATGCAGATGGCCGAGCTGAGCCTGCTGCCCGCAGTGCGCAAGCAGCCCGATGCGATCGTGGTGGCTGACGGCACCAGTTGCCGCCACCAGATCCACGACGGCGCGCAACGCGAGGCCATCCATGTGGCGGCGCTGCTGGCGCAGCAGCTGGCTTGACCTGGCGGGTTCAGCCCAGCTGTTTGGCCAACGCCGCGTACAGCGGAATGCCCACCAGCACGTTGAACGGGAAGGTCACGCCCAGCGACGCCGCCACTGACAGCGCCGCATTGGCCTGCGGCACTGCGATGCGCATGGCCGTGGGCGCAGCGATGTAGCTGGCACTGGCCGCCAGCGTGGCCAGGATGGCAATGCCCCCGGTGCTCAGGCCCAGCCAGGCGCCTACCAGTGCACCGGGCACCGCCAGCGCCAGGGGCGCCAGCACGCCAAAGGCCAGCAGCCGCAAGCCAAACTGGCGCACCTGGCCGATGCGTTCCCCCGCCACCAGGCCCAGCTCCAGCATGAACAGGGCCAGCACGCCCTTGAACGGGTCCACAAACACCGGGTTCAGCGGGGCCGTGCCCGCAGCGCCCATGAAGGCACCGATCAACAGGCCGCCGGTCAGCAACATGACCGACGGACCTGCCAGCACGTCTTGGGCCAGCCGCTTCCAGTCGGTCGGGCCTGAGCCCTGGCGGCGCGCCAGGAAGATGGCCGTCAGCAGCGCGGGCGCCTCCATCACCGCCACCCACAGCGCCGCATGGCTTTCATAAGGTATGCCGGCCTGCTTGAGCCAGCTGGTGGCAACCGCAAACGTCACCACACTGACCGAGCCGTAGTGCGCCGCCAGGCTGGCACTGTCCACACCCGAAAACCCCAGGCGCCGCAGCACGGGCACCAGCACGAAGGGGATGGCCAGCCCCAGCGCCACGCAGGCGGCGATTTGGGGGGCCAGGGCCGCCGCGTCCTGGCGGCTGATCTCTACACCGCCCTTCAGCCCGATGGCCAGCAGCAGGTAGATGGACAAGGTCTCGTACAGCGCCTGCGGGACTTTCAGCTCACTGCCGGCCAGCCGGGCCACCAGGCCCAGCGCAAAGAAAAGGACAACAACATCGGGCACCATGGTCCGGCGACTCTACCTGGGCAATGATTCGGAATAAATCAGGTTTTATGATAGAACACCCTGATTTTCTCGAAGTGTCAGGCCATGAAATCCCCAAGCGCCATGAACTACAAGCACCTGCATTACTTCTGGACCGTGCTGCGCACCGGCAGCATCGCCCGCGCCAGCGAAGAGCTGCACCTGACGCCGCAAACCTTGAGCGGCCAGATCAAGCAGCTGGAACAGCGCCTGGGTCGCCCGCTGCTGCGCAAGGTGGGCCGCGGCCTGGAGCCCACCGACGCAGGCCGCATGGTGCAGCGCTATGCAGACGAAATCTTTGCCGCTGGCACCGCCCTGAAAGACGCACTGGACGCCGGGCGCGACGAGCGCTGGCAGGCGGCCTTTCGGGTGGGCGTGGCCGCTTCGGTCCCCAAATCGGTGGCCACCCATGTGCTGGAGCCCTGCCTTGGAGCGATGGACGGCGGCCGGCTGATATGCCATGAGGGCAAGCTGAGCGTGCTGCTGGCGTCCCTTGCCGTGCACCAGCTGGACATGGTGCTGTCTGACGTGCCGCTGCCCGCCAGCGTCAGCGTGCGCGCCTACAGCCACCTGCTGGGGCGCACCGGCACCAGTTTTTTTGCATCGCCCACCCTGCTGGCGCAAAACGGCTTCACACTGCGCCGCGCCCGCGCGCACTTTCCGGCCTGCCTGGGCGAGCTGCCCGTGTTGCTGCCTGGTGGTGACGCCGCCCTGCGGCCGCGGCTGGAGGGCTGGTTTCGCGCCGCGGGCATCGCCCCGCGGGTGGTGGCCGAATTTGACGACGGCGCGCTGACCAAGGCGTTTGGCCGCCAGGGCCTGGGCGTGTTCACCGGCCCGGCCGTGCTGGGCGCAGAAATTGCGGCGCAGTATGGCGTGGCGTGCCTGGCCACGGTAGACGAGCTGGGCGAAGAGTTCTATGCGCTGTCGGCCGAGCGGCGCATCACCCATCCGGGCGTGGCGGCGGTACGCAACGCCGCACGCCATGCACTGTTTGCCTGAGCCGCGTACAGTCTGTGCGCAAAGTATTGACATCATGATCCCCCTGACCATCCGCCCCGCCCTGCCCTCTGACGAAACCGCCTGGACCAGCCTGTGGCGAGGCTATTGCGACTTTTACAAGGCCAGCGTGAGCGACGCCGTCACCCACCGCACCTGGTCACGCATCCTGGACCCTGACGCCGCCGTGATGTGCATCGTGGCCGAGCAGCAGGGCCAGGTCGTGGGTTTTGCCAACTGCGTGGTGCATGAAAACACGTGGGAGCTGCAGGCCGTGTGCTACCTGGAAGACCTGTACGTGGCCCCCGCAGCGCGCGGCCAGGGCGCGGGCCGCGCGCTGCTCGAATGGCTGCGCAACGCCATGCGCGCCGAAGGCTGGGCCCGGCTTTACTGGATGACCCACAAGGACAATGTGATGGCGCGCGACCTGTACGACCAGTTTGCGCAGGCCGACGATTTTGTGCGTTACGTCATCCGGCCGGACGCAATGTGAACGAAAACGTGGTGAGCCCGCCGGGCACGGATTGCGCCGTCATGTCGCCGCCATGGCGCACCACCACCCGCCGGGCCAGCGCCAGGCCTACCCCGGCGCCAGGAAACTCCGATTCACTGTGCAGGCGCTGGAACAGCCCGAACAGCTTGTGCCCATAGGCCGGGTCGAACCCCACGCCGTTGTCGCTGACGCTCACGCAGACCATGTCACCCTGCATCTGCGCCTGCACGCTCACCTGCGGATCAGGGCGGCCGGCAGAAAACTTCAGCGCATTACCCAGCAGGTGCTCCAGCACCTGGCGCAGCAGGGCCGTGTCACCCAGCACATCGGGCAGGTCCTGTACCGTGATGCGCGCATCGGGCCAGCTGCGCCCCAGGTCGGCCGCGCACTCGCGCACCAGCCGACCCAGCGCCAATGGCCTGACCTGCATGGCCACGCGGTCTGCCCGTGACCAGGCCAGGATGGCGACGATCATCTCGTCCATGCGGGTGGACGCGGCAATGACACGGTCCAGGTACTGACGCCCGCGCGGCGAAAGCGCCGTGCCTTCGGTGTCGCGCAGGGTGCTGGCAAAGCCCTGCACCGCCATCAATGGCGAGCGCAGATCGTGCGAAACACAGTAGCTCAGGGTGCGCAGCTCGTCCCTGATTTTTTGCAGCTCATCATCGGCACCGGCAAGCGGCGCCACGACGTCCGCCACTATGTTCGCCACTATGTTCGCCTCAACAGGCGGCGCAGCATCGGGCGGCACAGGGGCCAAAGCGGCGGCGGGCAGTTCCAGCGGCGCGGGGCCGGTTTGCGGCCCGAGCGCTGCGCCCGGCAGCCAGCGCAACAACACGCTGTACAGGTGCTCCGGGCTGACCGGTTTGGCCACGTAGTCGTTCATGCCCGCAGCCAGGCAGGCGTCGCGCGTTTCCGCGAACGCGTTGGCCGTCAGCGCCACGATGGGCACTTCGGCGTAACCAGCCATCGCCCGCAGGCCGCGGGCCGTTTCAAAGCCGTCCATGCGGGGCATGTGCAGGTCGGTCAGCACCAGGTCATAGCGCACCTGCGCAGCCATGGTCAGGGCCCGCCGGCCTTCGTCCGCCAAGTCCACCACCAGCCCCGCGCGCTCCAGGATGGCCCGGATCACCTCCTGGTTGAAGCCGTTGTCCTCCACCACCAGCACGCGCGCGTCGCGCAACATCGGCGGCGGCGCCGGCGCGCCCCAGGCGGGCTGGTCCGGGCCGGTGTCCAGGTCCGCGCCTGCGTCGCGCACCTCCTGCAGGCAGGCCGTGAACCAGAACGTGCTGCCCTGGCCGGGCGTGCTGTCAGCCCCCGCATCGCCGCCCATCAGCAGCGCCAGCCGGCGGGTCAGCGCCAGGCCCAGGCCGGTGCCGCCAAAGCGCCGCGTGGTAGAGCTGTCGCCCTGCTCGAACGCCGTGAACAGCCGTGGCAGCTGATCCGGCGCGACGCCAATGCCGGTATCGGCCACCTCAAAGCGCAGCATTTGCCCGGGCGCGCAGGGGCCCACGACGCGGCATCGCAGCACCACGCTGCCCTTCTCCGTGAACTTGACCGCATTGCCCAGCAGGTTCAAAAGCGCCTGCGACAGCCGGGTGGGGTCGCCGCCCACTGCCGCAGGGGTTTCCTCGCAGTCCAGCGACAGGGCAATGCCCTTGAGCTGGGCCTGGTTGGCCACCAAAGCAAGCGTGCGCTGCAGCAAGGGTTGCAGGAAAAAAGGCGTTTGCTCCAGTGCGAGCTTTCCGGCTTCTATTTTTGACAGGTCCAGCGCGTCGTTGATGATCTGCAACAGGTGATGCGCTGCCTGGGCTATGTGGTTGAGCCGCCGGGCACTGGGCTCATCGCCTGCACAGTCGTGCAGCAGCAGCTCAGTGAAGCCAATGATGGCATTCATGGGGGTGCGGATTTCGTGGCTCATGGTCGCCAGAAACATGCTCTTGGTGCGGTTGGCGGCTTCGGCCTGGTCCTGCGCCTGGCGCAGGGCCGTGACGTCAGCCGTGACCACAAAGTACCCCTGCACAACGCCGTCGACCAGGTGCGGCGCCACATTGATCCGGTGAAACTGCCGCGCACCGCCCACCTCCAGCGTGCGCATGTATTCGCTGGACAGGCCGGCACGCGCGCGGCGCAGGATGGGGCGAAACGCCTCCTGCTCAGCGCTGTCAAGCAAGTCGGTGGAAGCAATGCCCACCACCTCGGCCGGCGTGCGCCCCAGCCGCGCGCAGTAGGTGGCGTTGGCAAACCGGCAGTGGCCGTCTGCGTTCCAGTAGGCCAGGCCCACGGGGACGTTCTCGGTCATGGCGCGCACGAACCGCTCGCTTCGGGCCACGGCCAGTGTGGCCTGCTCGATCTGCGCGGTGCGCTCGCGCACCAGTTCCTCCAGGTGGTGGCGATGGCGCTGCAGTTCGGCGGTGTTGCGCTTGAGCTGCGACACATCGCTGTGCATGACCACTGCGCCGCCGCCCGAGGCCTTCAGTGGCGTAACCTTCATGACATAGCTCGGCGCCCCCGCAGCGTCGCCTGCGCCGCAGGTGTGCTCCATCTCGGCCCGCCGCTGGCTGCCGTCCAGCACCGAGCAGATGACCGCATGGGCAAGCCTTGCGTCCTGGCAGTCGCTGCCGCCGATGATGTCCAGGTAGTTGTCGCCTTCGCGGCAAGGCTTGAAGAGTTCGCAGCCGGCCGCATCCGGGGGGTGGTGCCAGGCCGCATTGATGGCCAGCACGCTGCCCTGCGCGTCCAGCACGACGATGCGGTCCAGAACCGAATCGGCCACCGCCCGCACCAGCGCCGAGGTGTCGCGCAGGGTCTGCTCGGCCTGGCGGCGCGCGGTGATGTCGCGCGAGATGCCAAACATGCCCACCACCTGCCCGTCCGGCCCCCGCAGCGGCCCCTTGGTGGCCAGGTAAGACACCCGCCCCTGCAGCGTGTCCAGGTCTTCGTCAAAGGTCTGGGCCATGCCCTCGTCCATGACCCAGCGGTCATTGGCCATGATCGCGCGTGCCTGCTCTGGCGAAAAGACCGCATGGTCGTCATGCCCGATCACATCGGCCGCGGCTTTGCCCGTCACGCGCGCGGCCTCCGGATTGAACATCAGGTAACGGCCCTGCAGGTCCTTGGCAAAGATGGCGTCGGTGGACGCGTCAGCCACGGCCTTGAGCGTACGCAGCTGGTCCAGCTCGCTGGCCTGTCTGTCAGCAAGCGCCTGTTTCAGACGCAGTGTCTCGCCGTTGCGCACCAGCCTGACAGTCACGCCCATGGTCACGAGCGCCATCACGCTCAGCCCGACAATCCAGGTGATTTCGGGCCAGGCATGCGCATAGACTTCTTCGCCAGGCAGATGCACCACAAGTTGCCAGGGCGTCCCGGTCACGTGCCTGGCTACGGCCAGCACGGCCCGGCCCTGATCATCGCGCAGGTCCCCGGCCGGCAATCCGACGACAGGTACCACCGCGCCATCGTTCACGGGATTCACCGGCAGCACCGTGCGGCCGGTCGCATCGATCAACCGCGCAGTCAGTGAATGGCCCGGCACGGGCCATTGCTGCAGCAGCCGCGACAGCGAGCCCGATGCGTCCATGCGCAAGACCACCAGCGACTTGACCCGGCTATCGGCTGGGATCATGGGCGCCACGAAATCAATCATGGTCTGACCCGCATGGCCGTCCAGCGTGTAGGGCTCTGTGAATACGGCCTCGTTGCCGGCCAACGACCGGGATACAGCTTGCTGCAACGCAGGCGCTGGCGCCACCTGCTTTTCGTCCGGCGCGCCCTGGTCCGATACAAGCGCATTGCCTCGCGCGTCCACCACCAGTGTGCTGTGCGCTTGCGCCGAGCTGCGAAAACGGGCCAGTCGCGTCACGACCTGGGCCGCCGCAACGGCGTCTCCTTTTTCCAGCCCGCGCGCCAGATACGACAGGCCGGCGGCGCTGTCGCCGGCGAAATAGACATGGTTCAAACGGATGGCAAGCCAGTCGGTGATCTGGTCTGCGCGACGGGCGGCCAGTACCTCGAGTTGCGCACTTTCTTCGTCATGGTGTGTTCGGTAGACGGAGATGATGGCCACTACGGCCACCAGGCAGATCAACATGGCACCCAAGGCCGCCGGGCCGGATAACTGGCGTAAATGCCCATGCAGTCGCGCTATTGCGGCGGCAGCTGGCAGGAGTAGCCGGGGTGTGAAAGACATTGCAGGATGTTTCTCTATCCCATTCTGGGTGCCCGTTATGACGTCCGAATGATATAGATCAACTCAACGTCAACGCGGTCGGCTTGACCGGGGTCAAACGCCCGGGGATTGCAAGGGGCCAGACTTGTTGGGCGACCCGCCCGCCCAAGAAAGGCAAAACCAATGAAACTCCAGTTCCTCGGCGCCACCGACACCGTAACAGGTTCGCGCTACCTGCTGCGCAGCAACGACCAGAACCTGCTGGTGGACTGCGGCCTGTTCCAGGGCTACAAGCAGCTGCGCCTGCGCAACTGGGCCAAGGCTCCTGTGCGGGCAGCCGACATCAACGCCGTGATCCTCACGCACGCGCACATCGACCACAGCGGCTACCTGCCGCTGCTGGTGCGCCAGGGCTTTCGCGGCAAGGTGTTCTGCACGGCGGCCACGGCCGACCTGTGCCGCATTTTGCTGCCCGATTCAGGCCACCTGCAGGAAGAAGAAGCCGCCTATGCCAACCGCCACGGCTTCAGCCGCCACGCCACTGCGCAACCGCTCTACACAAAAGAAGACGCTTCAAGCGCCCTGAAGCTGCTCAAGCCCGTGGCGCTGGACCGCGCCTGGTCGCCGGTGCCGGGCCTGCAGGCGCGCCTGTCACGCTCGGGCCACATGGCCGGCTCGTCGTTTGTGCGGCTGGACGACGGCTCGCGCAGCCTGCTGTTCTCGGGCGACCTGGGCCGCCCGAATGACCCGGTACTCAAACCGCCCGTGCGCATGGACGGCGCCGACTACCTGGTGGTGGAATCGACCTATGGCGACCGCGAGCACCCCGGCGACCCCGGCCTGCAGGCGCTGGCGGCGGTCATCAACCGCACGGCCGCGCGCGGTGGCACCGTGGTGATCCCCGCGTTTGCGGTGGGCCGCGCCCAAAGCCTTTTGCACGCCATCAGCCAGCTCAAGGCGCAAGGCGCCATCCACAACCTGCCCGTGTACCTGGACAGCCCCATGGCCGCTGCCGCCCTGCATGTGTATGAAAAGCACCCCGGCGAGCTGCACCTGAGCCCGGCCGAATGCCAGGCCATGGCTGACGCCGCCCAGATCGTGGACACGCCCCAGGCGTCGCAGGCGCTCAGTGCGCGGCGCGGGCCCATGGTCATCATTGCGGCCAGCGGCATGGCCACGGGCGGGCGCGTGGTTCATCACATCAAGGCGTTTGCGCCGCACAAGCGCAACACCCTGCTGTTTGCCGGCTACCAGGCCGGCGGCACGCGCGGGGCCAGCATCACGGGCGGCGCGCCCAGCGTGCGCATTCACGGGCAAGAGGTGCCCATCCGGGCCGAGGTGGCCTGCCTGGACAGCCTGTCAGCCCATGCCGATGCGAGCGAGATCATGCAGTGGCTGGGCGGCTTCACGGCCGCGCCGCGCACCACGTTCATCACCCACGGCGAGCCCGCAGCGGCCGACGCGCTGCGCCAGCGCATTGGCCGCGAGCTGGGCTGGGCCTGCCACATGCCGTTTTATCTGGAGCGGGTGGTGTTGAAGTAGCGGCACCAGACCCGAACGAAGGCCTCAAGCCGGTTTCACAAACGGCGGCAGCACACGGGCGGCACGCTTGAGGAATTCGAACTCGGCGTCGTCCAGCGGCTGCGGTTCAAAGTCGAAATGGCAAAACGTGCCAAACAGCTCGCCGGGCACCACGGCCAGCGGCAGGCCCACATAGCTGCCCATCACGCCCTTGAAGGGGCTGGCGTCCACGCGGGCGTCTTTGGCTGAATCGGTGGTCACCAGCTGGCCGTCACGCAACACGAACTGGCAAAAGCTGTCACCCAGCGGCACCTGCATCAAAAAGCCGATGTCACCCGACTGCTGCTTGTCGATGACTGCCACGTTGTGCAGCACCTGGCCGTCCACCCGGTAGATGCCGGTAAAGCGGTGTGGCACCCGGTCATTGAGGAACTGCAGCCCGGCGGTCAGGCCCTGTGTTTGCAGGATGCTTTCAAGCGTAGACAGCGCCAGAGGTTCCATGATGGGTCTGCCTTTCGCCCCGCAGGGCGTGAATGAACCCGCATTGTGCGCCATGGCCGGGGCGTCAAAAGACATCAGTGAAGTTGGTTGCCGGCAGCGCCGGCCGTGCCTGAATGGCTCGGGGGCGCGGGCAGCACCGCCAGGATGCGCGTGCCCTGCGCGGCTGACGACATCACACCCAGTTGCCCGCCGCAGGCCTCTATGCGGTGGCGCATGCCGGCCAGGCCATGGCTGGTCTTGTCCATGCGCGCCACGTCAAAGCCGCAGCCGTTGTCGCTCACGCTTACCACCGTGCCGGCATTGCACCGGCGCACACTGACCTGCGCCCGGGTGGCGCCGGCGTACTTGCCCGCGTTGGTCAGCGCCTCCTGCACCAGCCGGTATACGGCCAGCCGGGTGGGCTCGTCCAGGTCCGCTTCATGAAATTCGGTATCCACCTGCATGCCCGAGCTGGCGGCAAATTCACGCGTGAGGATCACCAGCGACGCCACCAGCCCCAGGTTGGCCAGCGCTGACGGGCAAAGCCCTTCCACGATGCTGCTTTTGAGGGCGATGCCCCGGCCCAGCAGCTCGCTCAGGTGCTGCAGCCGGGCATCCACCTCGGCCGTACAGCCACCCAGGTGCAGCCGCAGGCTGGCCACATCCAGCCGGGCGCCAGTGAGCAGCGCACCCAGCTCGTCGTGCAGCTCCCGCGCCAGGTGCGAACGCTCCTGTTCGCGCATGGCCTGCAGGTAGGTCGCCAACCGCGCGAGGTGTGACGTGGCGACGGGCTGGGCAGGATGGACTGCGTTCATGGGAGGTCCCTTCGTTACATGCCTGGGGCATGACAACGATGGTGATACCGGCGCACCGCACTCATCTGTGCGCCAGCGTACATAACAGCTGCGCCCCCGGCCCTATTTGACGCAGGACAAACTTGCAGGCTATTGGCAGATCTCGCCCACCCGCCCCATCAGGTCCATCCAGATGGCCCAGGCCGCCACACCGGCCAGCACCAGCCCGGCCAGGCGCGTGCCCCAGTCCTGGCGCCAGTGGTTGGCGCGCTGGTGCACCTTCATCAGCAGCCAGGGCGCGATCACGATGGCGATGGCGCTGCCCGCGGCAAACAGCGCCATGGTCAGCGCGCCTTGCGCAGCGCCGCCGCTCAGGGCGGCCACCAGCAGGGCTGAATACAGCAAACCGCAAGGCATCAGTGCCCACAGCGCGCCGGTGGCCAGCAGGCCGCCGGGCGCACGCGCCAGCGGCTGCACGCGCTCCCACAGGGCCCGGCCTGCGGCGTCCAGCCACGCCGGCTGGCGCGCCGTCACCAGCAGCATCAGGCCCCAGGCCAGCAGCGCCACATGAAACATCGTCCACACCGGGCGCAGCGCGATGGCCTGGCTGGTCATCCAGGCCAGGCTTTGCATGGCCGTGGCGGCCAGCGCGCCGGCGGCGCTGTAGCCCAGCAGTCGGCCGGCCTGCAGCGACAGGGTGGCACTGGCCACCGACCGTGTGGCAACCGAGCGCGTGGCAACCGAGCGCGCTGCAAGGCCGCCTGCAGGCTGCAGCACGGCCGGGCCGGACGACAGGCGCACCACCCCCGCGCAGGCCGCGCCGCACATGGCGGCGCAGTGCACCCCGCCGGCCAGGCCCATGACCAGGCCGGTGAACGCCAGCGTGGTGGACATCAAATGATGCGCGAGAACTTCGCGCGGTTGCGGTCAGCCTGCAGGTAGCGGTCAAACACCATGGCCACCGCCCGCACAAAGAACCAGCCCTGGGCCGTGACCTGCACGCCGGTGTCGTCCAGCGTCACCATGCCCTGGCCTTCCAGGGTCTTGAGCTGCTCCAGCTCGGCGGCAAAATAGGTCTTGAAGTCGATCAGCCAGGCCAGCTCGATGGGCTCGAACAGCACCTGGCCCTGGCACATCAGCGCCATGATCACGGCGCGGCGGGCCAGGTCGTCGCGGTTCAGCGCCAGGCCCCGCACCACGGGCAGGCGGCCCTGGTCCAGGTGGTCGCAATACTCTTCCATGGTCTTGGCGTTCTGGCTGTAGGTGGCGCCAATGCGGCCAATGGCCGAAACGCCCAGGCCGATCAGGTCGCAGTCAGGCTGGGTGCTGTAGCCCTGAAAGTTGCGGTGCAGCCGGCCCTGGCTTTTGGCCACGGCCAGTGCGTCGTTGGGCAGCGCAAAGTGGTCCATGCCCACATACACATAGCCTGCGGCCAGAAACGCCGACAGCGACTGCGACAGCATCGCCACCTTGGCCGCGCCACCCGGCAGCTCGGCCGACACAATGCGCCGCTGCGGCTTGAAGCGCTCGGGCAGATGGGCATAGGCATACAGCGCAATGCGGTCGGGGCGCAGCTGCTGCACCTGGGCCAGCGTGCGGGCAAACGATTCGGGCGTCTGGCGCGGCAGGCCGTAGATCAGGTCGATGTTGATGGAGTCAAAGCCGATGGCGCGGGCTTCGTCCACCAGATTGAACACCTGGGCCGCCGGCTGGATGCGGTGCACGGCCTTTTGCACATCGGGGTCAAAGTCCTGCACGCCAAAGCTCAGGCGGTTGAAACCCAGCTCGGCCAGCAGCGTCAGGCGCTGGGCGTTGACGGTGCGCGGGTCCACCTCGATCGAATATTCGCCCCCCGGCGCCATGGCAAAGCTCCTGCGCAGCATGGCCATCAGCTCGCGCAGCTCGTCGTCGGACAAAAACGTGGGCGTGCCCCCGCCCAGGTGCAGCTGCGTCACAGGCTGGCCCAGGCCCAGCTGCGCCACATGCAAATCAATTTCGCGACTCAGATACCGCAGGTAGCCGGCTGACTTGCTCTTGTGCTTGGTGATGATCTTGTTGCAGGCGCAGTAGTAGCACAGCGATTCGCAAAACGGGATGTGCACGTAGATCGACAGCGGCAGGGCCAGCGCGGCCGGGCCGGCGCGCCGCTGGGCCAGCGCCTGGGCGTAGTCAGACGCGCCAAAGGCCTCTACAAACCGGTCGGCCGTGGGGTACGAGGTGTACCGGGGGCCAGACACGTCAAAACGGCGCAAGAGTTCGGGCGAAACAGTTTCCATGGGTCATGACTGTGCCGCCCGCGATGGGCGGCACATTTGACATGGATCAAATCCGCCAGCCAAACGCACGGGACAATTTGACACAGATCAGACGCACCACGCGCCCCAAGGAAACCCCTGTGTCAAATGTCCCGTTGAAGCTGGTACCCTCCCCCGCTGCCCAGTCCGCTACACGGCCCGCAGACCTGCACACCATCAAGGTGGCCTGCTCCAGCTGCAACCTGCGCGAGCTGTGCATGCCGGTAGGCCTGAGCCCCGAAGAGCTGCAGCGACTGGACGACGTGGTGGCCACGCGGCGCAAGATCAAGCGCGGCGCGGCGCTGTTTCGCAACGGCGAGGCATTCAGCTCGCTGTTTGCCATCCGCACCGGCTTCTTCAAGACCTGCGTCACGTCGGAAGACGGGCGCGACCAGGTCACGGGTTTCCAGATGGCCGGCGAGATCATCGGGCTGGACGGCATCGTGAATGACCACCACACCTGCGACGCCGTGGCCCTGGAAGACGCCGAAGTCTGCGTCATGCCATTTGACCGCGTGGGCGAACTGTCGCGCCAGATCGGCGCGCTGCAGCACCATGTGCACCGCATCATGAGCCGCGAGATCGTGCGCGAGCACGGCGTGATGCTGCTGTTGGGCGGCATGCGGGCCGAAGAGCGCGTGGCTGCATTCTTGCTGAACCTGGTGCAGCGCCTGCACGCGCGGGGCTTTTCGCGCAGCGAGCTGGTGCTGCGCATGACCCGCGAGGAAATCGGCAGCTACCTGGGCCTGAAGCTGGAGACTGTGAGCCGCACCTTCAGCAAGCTGGCCGAAGACGGCGTGATCGAAGTGCGCAGCCGCCACCTGCGCATTGTGGACGCCGAGGCGCTGCACGCGATGGTGACGCCGCCGCCGTGCGCGCATTAGGCGCACTTCGCACGCCGGCTCATTGAGCGCACATTGAGCGCAGGCGCATTGAGCTTGCGTCAGATCAAGGATGCGCCGGGCCTGCGTGCCCAGAATGGATGTACGTCCACCCTGCACGCGAGCCCCCATGAAAACGTTTGATGCCAGCACGCTCCAGCACTTTCACCAACTGCTGGCCCGGCGCGAAGCCGAGCTGCGCCTGCTGCTGCGCAGCAGCGGCGACCTGGGCAGTGACGCGCCCGATGCCGAGCCGCGGGATGTGATCGACTTCAAGGAGCTGGCCACCGAGCAGACACTGGCCACGGTGGACGACGCCAAAGCCAGCCACGCCGTGCACGAGCTGGACCAGCTGGCCGCCGCGCGCCGCAGACTGGACGACCACAGCTACGGCATGTGCCTGGACTGCGGCGACGAAATTGACCTGCGCCGCCTGGAGGCGCTGCCGGCCACGCCGTACTGCACCCCGTGCCAGGCTGTGCACGAGCATGAGCGTACCCCCACGGCACGCCGCTGAGCCCACCGCCATGGGCCCCAAAAAAATCCTGCTCATCCAGGGCCACCCCGACGCGTCAGCCCCGCACCTGTGCCACGCCCTGGCCGCCGCCTATGCCCAGGGCGCCACCGGCGCGGGCCATGCGGTACGCCAGGTCCAGGTGGCCGGCCTGCTGTTCCCCCTGCTGGCCAGCCAGGCCGACTGGGAAACGGGCGAGCTGCCCGCCGCACTGCAGCCGGCACAGGACGACATCCGGTGGGCCGATCACCTCGTGCTGTTCTTTCCGCTGTGGCTGGGCGACATGCCGGCCGTGCTCAAGGGCTTTCTGGAACACGTGATGCGCCCCGGCTTTGCCTTTGTGCGCAAACAGGGCAGCGCCGCGTTCAGTGAAAAAGGCCTGACCGGCCGCACGGCCCGCGTGGTAGTCACCATGGGCATGCCCGCGCTGGTCTACCGCTGGTACTTTCGCGCGCACAGCGTGCGCTCGCTGGAGCGCAACGTGCTGGGCTTTGTGGGCATTGCGCCGGTGAGCGAAACACTTGTGGGCGGTGCTGCCGGCCTGAGCGCACAGGATTCGAACCGCTGGCTGTCGCGCATGCGGGCGCTGGGCGAGCGGGCGGCGTAAAGCCCCATCAAATGCTGTCATTACGGGCTTGACCCGCAATCCACGCGGCGTTTGAGGCTGGAGCCACTAACTGGAAAACAAAGCCCCGTGCGCCTGCGAAAACCTGGATGCGCCACATGCGCCCTGGCGAAGGCAATCATGACCTGGGTCCCGTCCTTAGAGGACATTCCCTTTTTTGCCCTGCGCTCAACGTCACGCAGTTCCTGGACGCGACCTGAATCCAGATAGTCAGCGACAAGCGCCTGAAATGCTGCTTCGACGGGGGTCATGATGGCTCCTGTGTTGAGAAAGCCAATCATCGGCTTGTGGACCTTCGTGGGCAACGCCTTTTTGCTCTGTTGGCGAGCAGCAGCTGCTGGCTGCAGTGACTGCTGATTGCAGTTGCTGCGCAGGCATTTTTTCTGTCCTCAACAAGATGCCTCCATCCTCCAAGGAAGTGATGTGTTGGACTTATTGACAACAACACTTCATGTTGTCACAATGTCCAACATGAAGGCTGTCCCGTTGATTCGCCGCCGCGTCGTTCTTGCTGCCGGTGCATTCGCAGAGATCGCCGTATGGAAAGTCCCCGAACCTGTCCCACCTTCCGGGCATTCGTTCAAGTACCGGCTCGCTTATGTGGTGGGTAGCGAGTGCGTGCTGAGGTACGACAACGAGCGGGGCAAAGGTGATCACCGCCACTTTGGAGAGCAGGAGTTTGACTATGTCTTCTCAACGCCGGAACAGCTGATGCTCGACTTCAACACTGACATTGCGAGGTGGAATCATGAACACAGTCATTCTTGAGGTGCGTTCCCTGGCGGACACGCTTGCGGACGCCACCCGCGCCATGCAAACCGGCCGTGCCGAGCGCGAGGCCCGCATTGGCTTTGCCACGCCCGAGCTGCTGTGGCAGGTGCTGACAGCCAAACGCTGGGAACTGCTCAAGGCCATGTGTGGAGCCGGTGCCATGTCCATCCGTGAGGCGGCCCGGCGCGTTGGGCGTGATGTGAAGGCGGTGCATGGCGACGTGGTCGCCCTGCTGGACGCCGGCATTCTCAACCGCGCGGCTGAAGGTGGCGTTGTGTTTCCGTTTGAGGCTGTGAAGGTGGAGTTCATGCTGGAGGCGGCGTAGACATGGATCCCGGATCAAGTCCGGGATGACAGCTGGGCAAGGCATGTTCCCTGCCCCCCGGCCCAGCGCCGCACTACAACTTCAGCCGCAGCGACATCGTGTCACCCGCCGGCACAACGTCCACCTCAAACCCGCAGCGCCGCGCCAGCGCGGCCATGCCCTCGTTTTGCTCCAGGCACTGGCCCACCAGCTCTTGGGTGCCGCGTGAGCGCACGTAGGCAATGAGCTTGTCCAGCAGCAACCGGCCCAGGCCCCCGCCCTGCCAGGGGCCGGCCACGTGGATGGCGAATTCGGCGCTGATGTTGTCGGGGTCGCACACGGCGCGCACTTCACCGGCCATAGCGCCTGCGCTGTCCAGCGCAATGAAGGTCATGTCGCGGTCGTAGTCGATCTGGCTGTAACGTGCCAGCTCTGTCAGCGGCACTTCGCGGCGTGACGAGAAAAAGCGCAGGCGCAAATCTTCCGGCGACGCTGCTGCGTAAAACGCCTTCAGCCGTTCGCCGTCTTCAGGGCGGATGGGGCGCACCTGCAACGCCTGCCCCTGCACATGAACAGTTTGTGCCAACCCCGACGGGTACGGCCGCACGGCCAGGCGGCTGGGCTCGCCGGGGGCGCAGCGGCGCACGCGAATGCGCGCGTCCAGCGCCACCACGCCCTGCGCATCGGCCAGCAGCGGGTTGATGTCCAGCTCGGCCAGTTCGGGCAAATCGCACGCCATTTGCGACACGCGCAGCACCGTGCCCGCCAGCGCCGCCATGTCGGCGCCCGGCTTGCCGCGGTAGCCTGCCAGCAGGCGCGCCACCTGGGTTTTGCCGATCAGTTCGTGCGCCAGCGCATCGTTCAGCGGCGGCAGCGCAATGGCGCGGTCGCGGCGCAGTTCCACCGCCGTACCGCCCTCGCCAAACAGCACCACCGGGCCAAACACCGAATCGCTGGCGATGCCCACGATCAGCTCGTGCGCGCCGGGGCGCTGGGCCATCGCCTGCACGGTAAAGGCGTCGATCACCGCGTCGGGCCGCTGCTGCGCCAGGCGCTGCAGCATGCTGGTGGCCGCCACGCGCACATCGGCTGCGCTGGCCAGGCCCAACACCACGCCGCCCACGTCGGACTTGTGCAGGATCTGCGCAGACACCACCTTCAGCGCCACGGGATAGCCGATGTCCTGCGCGGCCTGCACGGCGGCGTCCACGCCCTGGACCTTCATCGTGCGCACCACCGGCACGCCATAGGCCTCCAGCAAGGCCTTGGCCTGGGCTTCGTCCAGCCATTCGCGGCCCTCGTGCAAGGCCGTGGCCACCAGCGCCTGTGCGGCCGCCAGGTCGGGCGTGAAGTCCTGCAGGGTGGCGTCGGGCAGCTGGTGCAGCGCGGCCTGGTTGTGCGCCCAGGTGGTCAGCTGCAGCCAGCCGGCCACGGCCCGCTCGGGCGTGTCGTAGCCCGCCACTCCGGCCTGCGCGCAGGCCATGCGCGCTGCCTGCACCACGGTGCCGCCGAGCCAGCAGGTCAGCACCGGTTTGGTGGCCCCCTGCATCTGCGCCAGGCAGGCCTGCGCGATGTCGCCAGCGGGCACGATGGCGGTAGGCGCGTGCATGAACAGCACGGCGTCGACCTCGGGTGCGGCCAGCAGCACGCGCAGCGCGTCGGCATAGCGCGCCACTGGTGCGTCGCCAATGATGTCCACCGGGTTGGCGCGCGGCCAGGTGGCGGGCAGGCAGGCGTCCAGTGCGGCCAGGGTGTCGGCACTCAATACCGCCAGCGTGCCGCCGCCCAGCGCCAGCGCGTCTGCTGCCAGCACGCCCGCGCCGCCACCGTTGGTCAGCAGGGCCAGGCGTGCGCCCTGGGGCACGCGGGCGCGGGCCAGTGTTTCGGCTGCGTCAAACAGGGCGTCCAGTGTGTCTACGCGCAACATGCCGGCGCGGTGCACAGCGGCGTCAAACACCGTGTCTGAGCCGGCCAGTGCGCCGGTGTGGGATGCAGCCGCGCGCGCGCCTTCCGGGGCGCGCCCGGCCTTGACGACGATCACCGGCTTGTTGCGCGCCGCCGCGCGCGCGGCCGACATGAATTTGCGTGCGTGCTTGACGGATTCCATGTACAGCAGGATGGCGCGGGTGTGCGGGTCGCTGCCCAGGTAGTCCAGCACGTCGCCAAAGTCCACGTCGGCGCTGTCGCCCATGGAGATGAAGTGCGAAAAGCCCAATGCGCGGCTGTTGGCCCAGTCGAGCATGGCGGTGGCCAGCGCGCCTGACTGCGTGGCAAACGCCAGCGCGCCAGGCTGCGCGTTGCCGGGGGCAAAGCTGGCGTTCAGGCCCAGGCCCGGTACCAGCAGGCCCAGGCAGTTGGGCCCCAGAATGCGCAGCAGCCAGGGACGGGCTGCGTCCAGCATGGCCTGCTCCAGGGTCGCGGTGCCGTTGTCATTGCCCTGCCCCGCCGGCTGCTTGAGCCCGGCTGTGACCACAATGGCCGCGCGCGTGCCCTTGGCGCCCAGCTCGGCAATCAGGCCGGGCACCGACGCCGCCGGCGTGCAGATGACCGCCAGCGCGGGCACCTGCGGCAGTGACGCCACGTCGGGCCAGGCGCGCACGCCGCCCACCGTGTCCTGACGCTGGTTCACCGGCCACAGGCTGCCCTTGAAACCACCGTCCACCAGGTTGCGCCAGATCACCTGGCCCACGCTGCCCGGGCGGTCTGATGCACCTATGACCGCAACGCAGGCGGGCTGGAACAGGGATTCAAGGTTGCGTACGCTCATGGATGGGCCTCTTGTAACGATGCTTTGTACACGAGCCGCATGACGCAGGGGCCACGGATTTGCCAGCGCGCTTGCGCCATGTCAATTGCAGCGCCATGACAGCCCCTAGAGTGATGTCGTCCCCACACCCGGTGAACGGTCATGCCTGCAACCCCTGCCACCCTGCGCCTGCGACGTATGGGCATAGACACCTACCAGGAGCCGGTGCTGTACCTGCACCGCCACAGCCCTGTGTGCCATTCCGAGGGCTTTGAGGCGCAGTCGCGCGTGCAGCTGCGCCTGGACGGCACCACCATCATCGCCACGCTGAACGTGGTGACCACGGACATCCTGGCGCCCGACGAGGCCGGCCTGTCCGAGGCCGCCTGGCGGCTGCTGAAGGCGCGCCCAGGTGCGCAGGTGTCGCTGCACCACCCGGTGCCACTGGAATCCATGAGCCATGTGCGGGCCAAGGTCCATGGCCGCCGCCTGGGGCAGGACGCGATCAACGCGGTGATCACCGACGTGGCCGCGGGCCGCTATTCAGACCTGCAGCTGGCGGCGTTTGTCACGGCCTGCGCGGGCGACCACCTGGACCTGCAGGAAACCATTGCGCTCACGCGCGCCATGGTTCAGGTGGGCGAGCGGATGACCTGGGGCGGCGGCCCGGTGATGGACAAGCACTGCGTGGGCGGGCTGCCG
>CALRYY010000070.1:0-21960 GCA_943372515.1 Ramlibacter sp. 2FC
CTACGCGATCCACACGGACCACCTGGGCAGCCCCCGGCTGATGACGGACGAGCAGAACAGGCCGGTGTGGCAGTGGCCGTACAGCGCGTTCGGGGCAGTGGAGCCGACGGGCATCCTGAAAGCGACCCCCAAGACGCCGATGGCCGGGACGACGCAGAGCGTGGCACTGAAGAAGACGCAGCCCGAGCAGGACCTGACGATGAGGTTCCCTGGGCAGACTCGGGATGCGGAGTCGGGGACGAATCAGAACTGGTTTCGGGAATATGACGCGCGCACTGGTCGATACCGGCAGATGGACCCAATAGGATTAGCCGGTGGGCCCAATAGGCCGGGCTATGTGGGGGGAAATCCGCTGAGTTATGTCGATCCGGATGGAAGACAAGCACAAGCCCTTCCGATCATCATGCCGATCGTGGTCGTTGGATGCGCGCTGTCGCCGGGGTGCCGGGACTTTGCGAAAGATCTGATGTATTCGAAGCCTCCGCGAGTAGATGATCCAGAGGCCAATCGGGAGTGGCAGGATTACAAGGATCAGTATGCTGAGCCCCCGCCTCCAAATCTGGACAAATGCGAAAAACTGAAGTGGCAGCTGAAGAGAGAGCAGGCATTGCTGGCCGCTAGACAGGCATGGGACGCAAAATGGGGCCCTCACCACACTGATGCCATCGCGCAGTCGCAACGTGCCATCAAGAATTTTGAACAGAAATTGAAAGATGCAGGATGCTCATGCCCATGAACTTAACAGCAGATGAGATAGCCGAGATCCAGGAGAGATACGACTATCTGGTCAACTATGAGTCCGACGATCCAAACAGTCCGATCAAGCCGCTTACATACGTCGATTCAAATGGCGATCATCTTCTACATATCGCTGCGCAGTGTGGAGATCGGCGAACGATTGAACTGTTGTTGCGGGCTGGTGTCGATGTAAATCAGACGGGTGACATGAGTTGCACTGCGCTGCACTACGCAAGACTCAAAGAGAAGGATGATGTGGCCAATGTCCTGATTGCTCACGGAGCATCCGTGACCATTGAGAATGACTTCGGAAAGGTGCCTGGGGACAAATAATTTCATCTCCATCGAGGTACTCTTCAGAACTGGTTTCGGAAGCCAGCATCCACTACCTGCACAACGCGCTGGGCCAGCGGGTGTTCCAGGGCGAGCCGCAGGCTAGCAGAACGCTGCCGGACCAGCAGACGCTGGGTACGAGCTTCATCGACTGGCTCAAGAGCCGGTTCGGGTGGATGTTCCAGGCCAACGCGACGACGAGCATCGGCACGGCGTATGTGTATGGGGACGGGGAGATACCGGGCTGGGCGATTCCGGGTGACTACGACAACGGTTCAGCAATGGGCGCGGGCAGAAGCGAATACATCTGGCTGCCCACGCCGGATGGTGCGATCCCCGTGGGCATGTACCGCAACGGCAAGTACTACGCGATCCACACGGACCACCTGGGCAGCCCCCGGCTGATGAAGGACGAGCAGAACAAGCCGGTATGGCAGTGGCCGTACAGCGCGTTTGGGGCGGTGGAGCCCACGGGCATACTGAAGGCGACGCCCAAGACGCCGATGGCGGGTACGACGCAGAGCGTGGCGCTGAAGAAGAAGCAGCCGGAGCAGGACCTGACGATGAGATTTCCTGGACAGATGCGGGATGGGGAGTCGGGGACGAACTACAACTACTTCAGAAGCTATGACGCCAGGATCGGGCGGTACACGCAGGCGGGCCCAATTGGGCTCGATGGTGGTTGGAATCGGATGGCTTATGTCGATGGCAACCCACTGTCGTTCATAGACCCCGATGGACTGGCACCGAAGTATGAGAAGCCACCCAATCCAAATAAGAAGCCGCCGCCGCCGCATCGAGTGCCGAGTAACGAGCGAGAGCGGAACGTCGGGCATGAAAATGCTGAGGAACATTCACGCACGAGCAAAGGCCAGCGTGGAACCAAAGGATCACGAGGAGCGCGGGGAGTGGGTGGACTGTTCATTTGGGATTTGCTGAACAACTTGTGTGACGAGAATCCCGGTTTGCCAGGATGTGCACCCTTCAAGCCGCCGGAGTCGCCATGCGAAAACTAACGAAAGGGGCCGCAATGAAAAATCCCGCTGAGGACAACTTTGCTCCCGTGCACAGGTTGATTAAACGAGGGGAGTTTGAAGAGGCCATCGCCAGATTGGTGGACACAGAGACTGGTCGAATAAGGAGCGAATTCGCGTCTGACACGAATCACGCTTGGTACTGTGTGGCGGACAGCAAGCTTCGGTTAGGCGACGCCAGTGAGGCAATTTCTGCCTTCAAGAAGGCGTACAGGGCCGCTCCGGAAGATGTGCAGTGCCTCTTGGCAATTGGCAATTGCTACGACATGCTGAAGAAGCCGAAGTTGGCTGAGAGGTTTCTGCGGAAGGCGCTCTTACTCAATCCGATCGGTCGCAACAAAGCGGCAGTACTTGTGAACTTAGGGAACTCTCTGCTGGATCAGCATCGATGGGCTGATGCGATGGAGTGCTTTGCTGCGCCCAGCAAGCGCAAGGACGACATTGGCGCCACTGCCAGAAAAAATCGTGCGATTGCCAAGGCAAGTTTGAAGGCCGCTTCATAGCGGGCTAAACGCCGATTCTCTTGCTGCTTGAATAAAGAAAGCCGCCTGCTGCCCCCCTTAGCCGCTAAGGCTTGGGGTTCGCAGGCGGCCTGATGCTGCGGCTTGCTCAGTGCCGCGCCAGTACCGTATCGAGCATCTGACTCACAAAGCGTTGCTGGGCCTTGGGCAGCTTGGCGACGGCCTCCATCTGCTGCTGCCACCTGGGAGCAGGCCCGCGCATGCCGCGCGCGGCATGCTTGCCCTCGCCGGACATCTCCTCCAGCGAAACCGACAACGTGCGCGCCACCACGGGCAGCGCTGCGACCTGGATGCGCCGGCGTCCCACCTCATAGGCCTGCACCTTCTGCTGCGACACGCCCAGCGTCTCGGCCAGCTGAACTTGCGTGATGCCGTGCGACTTGCGCAGCAGCGAAATGCGCTCGCCCAGGGCGATGAAGAAATCTCGTTACCAGCAGACCCTGGGCCAGGGCTTCACCGACTGGCTCAAGAGCCGGTTCGGGTGGATGTTCCAGGCCAACGCGACGACGAGCATCGGCACGGCGTATGTCTATGGCGACGGAGAAATCCCCGGCTGGGCGATCCTGGGTGATTACGACAATGGCTCAGCAATGGGCGCGGGGCGCAGTGAATACATCTGGCTGCCCACCCCGGACGGGACAATCCCCGTTGGCATGTACCGCAACGGCAAGTACTACGCGATCCACACGGATAACCTGGGCAGCCCCCGGCTGATGAAGGACGAGCAGAACAGGCCGGTGTGGCAGTGGCCGTACAGTGCGTTCGGGAACAACAAGCCAACAGGAGTGCTGAAGGCCACGCCCAACCCGAGAGCGGCCATCACCAACATACCGGTGCTGCTGAAGGCGACGGTGGCAACGGAGATGACCTTGAGATTCCCTGGTCAGGAGGAAGACCTTGAGCTGGGGATGCGGCAGAATTTCCATCGCATCTACAGGCAGAGTGAGGGGCGGTATAGCCAGGCAGATCCGATTGGGCTTTCAGGCGGTTTGAACAGGTATAGCTATGTGGAGGGAAATCCGGTTTTCTTTACGGACCCGGATGGACTGACAAGACGGCCAGGTGGCCCTGGCGCGCGGCCGGTATTCCCGCCGCTTGGTACTCCGTCACCGACTTCGCCCGTGGGCAATACGCGCAGCCCGATCGAGGTTCGTCCAGGAACAAATTCTTCAGGAGACGTTGGCGGCCAGCCCTTCTCTGGTCACGCCTTTGATTGGATGCAAGGACGAGGCATCCCACCCTCCGCTGTGACCAACACCGTGCTTACCGGCCAGAGAAGCCCAGGCTCTCGTCCGGGAACAACGCAGTACTATGACCCTGTGAATAACGTCACTGTGGTGGTCAATTCGACAACGGGGAACGTCATCACCGTGCGCAACGGTCCGCCGAGTCAAACTTGCCCTTGATATGGAAACTTATACACGCCTCTTGCAAGAACTAGCTTCGCTCGGTGCCGGCTATCGTGCTGGCTCTGTGCGCCTGTCCACTCTAGCTTCCCGTGCTGAGTTTTTGGTGGAGAAAATGCAGGCGTATTTGTCTGCAGAGCATTTCTCCCGTGCAATGAATTGCGTCTACCTCGTCGAAGAAATTAGCGCAGTGGTGTTGGATGAGAAAAGGCTGCTTACCCGGTCTGAGAAAGAAGCAATTGAGAACGAGCTGTCTTTACTAGAGAGGTTGATCTCAAAATAAAAGCCACTTGCGACGCCTTCAGCCGCTGAAGCGGGTGGGAAAATTTGGGTCAAACTCCAATTGATCCACCAGGCTCGAATACGGCCAGTGACGCGAGGGGCGCATTCGAGCTCTACGTTGCCGCCGCCAAAGCAGGGGAGAAATACGCATTCAACTCTGTCGGCTACTTTCTCGAACATGGTCTTGTTGGACGGAAAGACCCGAAAGCGGCGATTGCTTGGTACAGACGTGGCGCAAGGCACGGCGACTGCTCAAGTTTTCTCAACCTTGGCATTTGCTATCGCGACGCCGGAAAGATCAGACGTGCCATTTACTGGTTTACGAAGGCATATAGGGCTGAGGACGGTTCCGCTGCATATCTTCTCGGACGAGTTTTCGAATTGCGTGGCTTGCGGCGCGACAAACATAACGCGGTCTACTACTTCCTTGAAGCACTTGTTTCTGCCTCAATAACGCCTGATGAGCGTCGAGACGCATTCGAACGTCTGGACACCCTGCTATTTGGCGGTAAGTAAAAAGATGCGACGAGCTGCCATCGCGCGGCTTTCCCATTGCGGGCGCGATGCCAGACTGCAATTTTTCGAGCGCCACTCACTGGGGGAGGGGGAGTGAAAACGCGCTACCCCAGCAACTGGAACAGCGACGTCTTGGCCACGGAGGCATACGCCTGCATGGCGGCCTGCATGGCGGTCTGGTTGGACTGCATGTCTGACAGGGCGCTGGCGTAGTCCAGGTCTACCAGGTCGCTGCGCCGCTGCTGCAATTGCAGGTCCTGCTGGTCGTTGCTGGCCGTGGCGGTGTCCACGCGCTGCAGCTCGGTGCCCACGCCCGCGCGCATCAGCACCAGGCTGTCCAGTGCGCCGTCCAGGCCCACCTGGGCGCGCTCCAGGCCCTGCGAATAGGCAGCCGGGTTGTACGGCTGCTGCTGCAGCGTGGCAATGGCGTCGTCCAGCGTCTGGAAAATGCTTTGCTGCCCCGCTGGCCCCACGCTGAAGCTGTCGCCCGCAGCGGGTGTGCCCGATATCCTGATGCGCTGGCCGTCCAGCGTGATGGTGCCGCCCGCCACAAATGGCACGGCGGCTGCCAGCGTGGTGCCCAAGGTCGTGTTGGTCACCGTGTATTCCAGCCCGCCGCCGCCCGCGGCCAATGTGATGCTGTAGTCATGGCCCGTCAGCTGCGTGGGGTCCGCCACGCTGCCGGGGTTGATCCAGCCCGCGCCGGTATTGCCCGCCGCAGAATCCGTGACGAACACGCCATTGCCCTGGGGTTGGGCCATGAAGGCCGCGCGGCCGTCTACCGTGGCGGCAAATTGCGAACCGTCGCCCAGGCGTTGCTCGCCCGATGCCGCGCCCCACGCGGGCGCGGTGCCGCCCGACAGCGGCTCGCCCGTGCTGCCCTGGCCGGCAAACACGTAGCCGCCCGCGCCGTCGCGTGTGTTGGCCAGCTCCACCAGGCGGTCGCGCGCGGCGCGCAGCTGCACCACCAGGGCCTGTCGGTCGGTGGCGTTGTAGCCGCCGTTGCCGGCGGCTACCAGTGTCTCGCGCACGCTTTGCAGCGTGCCCACGCCGTCGGCCAGTGCGTTGTCGGCGGCCGACAGCACGCTGGTGGCCAGCTGCGCCGAGCGCTGGTCTTGCGCCAGGCGCGCCAGGCGTGAACGCGCCATCTCTGCCTGCGCCGCGCCCAGCGGGTCGTCGCCCGGTGAATTGACGCGCAGGCCCGTGCCCAGCTGGTTTTGCAGCCGGGTCTGGGCGCCCTGGCGCGCCTCGATGCCCGCAAAGGTGGTCTGGGTGGTGCCCAGTGTGGTGACGCGCATGGTGTGGGTTCCTTGAAAGGTCAGCGGCCCGTGGCCGACAGCAGTGCTTCAAACAGCGTCTGGCTGGCCTGGATGATCTTGGCCGACGCCTGGTAGGCCTGCTGGTAGCGCAGCAGGTTGGCGGCCTCTTCGTCCAGGTTCACGCCCGAGACGTTTTGCATGCGTGTGCTGGCGTCGGCCTGCATCTGCTGCGACACGGCGGCCACATCGCGCGCACCTTGCACGCGCACACCGGCGTCGCCTACGAGCGCTGCATAGGCTTCGTTCAGCGTGGCGCCGTTCACGCCGGCCGCATCGGCCAGCGCGCCCAGTGCCAGCGCGTTGCGGTTGTCCTGGCCGGGGGCGGCGTTGGGCTTGACGGTAAAGCTGTCGCCCGCCACCGCTGCGCCGTCCATCACCATGGCCCAGCCGTTGTAGCTGGCCGGTGCGCCCGGCACGGTCTGGCCCGCGGTGTAGGGCACGTTGGTCAGGTTGCCGCTGGCCAGGCCCGTCACATTGAAGGTCGTGGGCGGGTTGTTGAAGCTGATGGTGACAGGCAGCGCGGTGTTGGCGCTGTGCTGCAGCACGGCAAAGCCGGTGATGCTGCCCGTGCCCTTGTTGGTGGCGGTGGCCTCGGCCGTGGCCGCGTAGCCGGTGGCCAGCTGGCTGGGCGCCAGAGGCCGGGCGGTCAGCCCGGTGGCTGCGGCGCTGAACGGCTGCACCATGAATGAATCGCCGTTGGCGGGCGCGCCGGCGGCCGTGAAGTTCAGCCCGTCGATCACGGCGGGGAAGATCACGGCGGTGGTCTGGTTGCCGTCGGCCAGGCGCGTCACGGTGTAGGCGCCGCTGTCCCAGTCCACGCGGTAGTCGCTGGCTTTCAGTGCGCTGCTGTCCGCCACCGTGACGCCCAGCGCACCGCTGCCGGCATTGGTGGTGTTGTTGCGCACCACGGCGCCTGCCACGGCCAGCAGGGGCTGGCCCTGCACGCCGCTGGCGTCCACGCCGCGGGCCTGCTGGCTGTTGAGCTGGTCGGCGGCCACGATGGCCAGGCGGCCCACCTGGTTGATGGCGCTGGCCAGGTCCTGGTCGCGAAAGTGCATCAGGCCGGCCACGCTGCCCCCACCAGTCCCGCTACCCAGGGTTGCTTCGTCCAGCACCTGCGACACACCGCCGCGGCTCAACTGCAGCGCGGTGCGGGTGGTGTCCGACGGATCGGGTATGGCGCTGATGGTGGACTGCTGGCTGCCCACCAGCAGCGCGGCGCCGCTGGCGGTAAACAGGCTCAGCGAGCCATCAGACGCCGCCACGCTGGTCACAGGCAGCAGGCCATTGAGCGCCAGCAGCGCGGCGTCGCGCTGGTCCAGCAGGTCGTTGGGCGGCTGGCCCGACACCTGGGCCCGTGCAATGCTTTCGTTCAGCGAGCGGATCTCGCCCAGCTGCTTGTTGATGAGCCCGGCCGAGCCGCCAATGCGTGCATTGGCCTCCTGGCCCAGCTGCTTGAGCTGCGCGCCCACCGCGCCCATGCGTTGTGCCAGCTGGCTGGTGCGCGACAAAAAGGCCTGGCGTGCGGACAGGTCGCCGGGGCGGTTGGCCACATCGCCGGCCGCGGCAAACATCGCGTCCACGGCGGCGCCAATGCCCAGCTCGGGGTCGGAGAACACCGCGTCCAGCCCGTCCAGCGCACCGGCGCGCGCCGTGTCAAACGCAGCGCGCGATGCGCCCGTTTGCACGGATGCCGCCAGAAACTGGTCGTACTGGCGGCGCACGGTGGTCATCTCTACCCCTCGGCCAAAAAAGCCCGCGCCGGTGTACATGCCGCCTGCGGTCTGCAGCACGGCCTCTTGCCGCGAATAGCCGGGCGTGTTGGCATTGGCAATGTTGTGGGCAATGGTGCCCAGCGAGCCTTGCGCTGCAGCCAGGCTGCGGTTGCCGATGTTGAGCAATGAAGACGTCATGCGGTTCAGCCCATGGCCCGCTGCACAGCGAGCGTGTGGTTGATGGTGCGCGCCAGCTTGGCCGCGTACTGCGGGTCGGTGGCGTAGCCGGCGCGCTGCATGCCGCTGGCAAAGCTTTCGGCCGTGCCGGCATTGCGCACCGTGGCGGCGTAGCGCGGGCTGCTGGAGATCATGCGCGCGTAGTCAGAAAACGCCTCGGTGTACGAGCCGTAGCTGCGAAAGCGCGCGGCCTGGCGCACGGCCTGGCCGCCTTCAAACTCGGTGGTCATCACGTCGGCCGTGGCGCCGCCCCAGCCCGTGGCCTTGATGCCAAACAAATTGTGTGAAGGGGTACCGTCGGCGTTGCGGATCTCGCCCTTGCCCCAGCCCGATTCCAGCGCGGCCTGGCCCAGGATGAACGACGCCGGCACGCCCGTGCTGCGCTCGGCGGCCTGGGCGTGGGGCAGCATCTTCTGGATGAAGGCCGCAGCGTTGGCCGATGGCACGCCCGGGGTGGCGGTGGCCGGCGTGCCCAATACGGGTGCAGCCGCCGGTGCCTGGTTGGCGGCAGATACCGCCGGCAGGTTCTGCATGTGGCGCGACAGCTGCTTTTCAATCATGTCGGCCAGGCCCTGCGGGCGCCCGGCAAACTGCTTGGCCATCTGCTGGTCCAGCATGCCGGTGAAGGTGTCGCCACCGGGGCCGCCGCCTTCTGTTTTGGGCGTGGCGTCGCGCATGCTCTTGAGCACCATCTGCATGAACATCGACTCAAACTGCACGGCCGCCGTGCGCGCCGCACCGCGCGGGTCGCGCGCGGCGTCGTTGCGCAGCGCGTCCAGCGAACGGCTGTCCACGCCCAGTGAAGCTGTCGTGCGAGACGCGGCGTCCATGGCCATCAGATGATCTCCAGCTCCGCCTTCAGCGCGCCTGCGGCCTTGATGGCCTGCAGGATGCCGATCAGGTCCTGCGCCGTGGCGCCCAGCGCGTTGAGCGATTTCACAATGTCGGCCAGGTCGGCGCTGGCGGGCACCATCAGCAGCTGGCCCGCGCCCTGCTGCACGCTGATGTCTGATTTTTCGGCCACCACGGTCTGGCCGCCGGCCAGCGAATTGGGCTGGCTGATCACCGGTGTGCTGGCCACGGTGACCGACAGGCTGCCGTGCGCCACGGCGCAGGCGCCCAGGCGCACCGACTGGTTCATCACCACCGAGCCGCTGCGGGCGTTGATGATGACCTTGGCCTGCGGTGCGGCCAGCGGCACCTCGATGTTTTCCAGATCCGACAGAAAGCCTACGCGGTTGGTCGCACCCGGAAAGCGCACCTGCACCACGCGCCCGTCCAGCGCCACGGCGGCGTCAGCGCGGTCGCCCACCATGTCCAGCTTGCGGTTGATGGCGTCGGCCACGGCGCGCGCCGTGGAAAAGTCGGTCTGGTTCAGCTCCAGGTGGATCACGTCGGCGTTCAGCGCGGCGTTGGCCACCGTACGCTCTACCGTCGCGCCACCGGGAATGCGCCCGGCCAGCATGTGGTTGATGGACACCTTGGAGCCGCCTGATGAGGCGCCCGCGCCGCCGATCACCAGGTTGCCCTGGGCCATGGCGTAGATCTGGCTGTCGGCACCGCGCAGCGGCGTGAGCAGCAGCGTGCCGCCACGCAAGGACCGGGCATTGCCCAGCGACGACACCGTGATGTCAATCTGCTGGCCCGGCTGCGCAAAGGCGGGCAGGGCGGCGGTGATCATCACGGCGGCCACGTTCTTCATCTGGGGCGTCACGCCCGGGGGCAGTGACACGCCAAACTGGCTGAGCAGCGACTGCACGCTTTGCCCGGTGAACTGCACCTGGTTGGTCGCGTCGCCGCTGCCGTCCAGGCCCACCACCACGCCATAGCCAATCAGCTGGTTCACGCGCACGCCCGACACACTGGCCAGGTCACGGATGCGTTCCTTGCCGCCGTTGGCCAGGGCCAGCGGCGAAGACAGGCCCAGGATGGCAGCCAGCAAAAGGGTGAGGGGCTTGTTCATACAGGCGCAATGCTCAAAAAGAACCTGGACAGCCAGCCCAGCCCCTGCACACGCCCGATGTCGCCACGCCCGCGCTGCTCCATGCGCGCTTCGGCCACCTGGGTGGAGCTGACCACGTTGCCGCCACGGATGGTGGCGGGGTCGACGACGCCCGAGAAGCGCAGCACGTCCACGTTCTGGTTCACGCCCACCTGCTTTTCGCCAGAGACCAGCAGGTTGCCGTTGGGCAGCACCTGCTGGACCACCACGGTGATGGTGCCGGCGAAGTTGTTGGTGGTGTCGGTCTTGCCGTCGGCACCGCCCACCACGCTGGATTCGCCACCCGCGTTCAGGCGGCCCAGGAAATTGACCGACGCAAACGGCAGCGCCGACATGCCCGCCGAGATGGATCCGTTGCGGTTGACCTTGCTGGTGGACTGCTGGCTGGCTGTGACGGTCTCTTCGATCTTGATCGTCAGCGTGTCGCCGGCCAGGCGGGCGCGGCGGTCTTCAAACAGCGGGCGGTGTGTGGCCACCTGGAAGATCGCGCCCTGTGCGGGTGCTGCCACCGGTGCAGAAAGCCTGGCCTGCGGTGCGGCGGTGTGCATCTCTACCGACGGGGTGGCAATCGTGGCGCAGCCCGACAGGGTGGCCACCAGGGTTGCAACGCAGATGCAGGACAGGCGATAGGGTGTGTTCATGGTGCGGGCGTTTTCAGTCATCAGGGGGTTCACAGCTGGGCCAGGCGGGCCAGCATCTGGTCGGATGTCTGGATGGCCTTGGAATTGATTTCGTAGGCGCGCTGGGTCTGGATCATGGCCACCAGTTCCTCCACCACGTTGACGTTGGAGCCTTCGACCGAGCCCTGGGTCACCAGGGCCAGGCCGTTGGCGCCGGGGTTGCCGGTTTGCGGTGCGCCCGAGGCGGCGGTTTCGGCAAACAGGTTGCCCCCGCGCGGCTCCAGGCCGGCGGGGTTCATGAAGTTGGCCAGCTGCAGCTGCCCGGCCTGTTGCGTGGCCGTGCTGCCCGCGACCGTGACCGACACAATGCCGTCGCGCCCCACGGTGATGCTCTGCGCGTTGGCGGGGATGGTGATGGCCGGCACCACGGCGTAGCCGTTGGACGTGACCATCTGGCCCTGGGCGTCCACCTGGAACGAACCGTCGCGGGTGTAGCTGGTGGTGCCGTCAGGCATCTGCACCTGAAAGAAGCCCTGGCCGTTCAGCGCCATGTCCAGGTTGTTGCCGGTTTGCGTGAGCGCGCCCTGGCTGAAGTTGCGCGACGTGGCCACGGTGCGCACGCCGGTGCCCAGCTGCAGGCCCGTGGGCAGCTGCGTTTCCTGGGCGCTGGGTGCGCCTGCCTGGCGGATGTTTTGATAGAGCAGGTCTTCAAACACGGCGCGGCTGCGCTTGTAGCCGTTGGTGGCCACGTTCGCCAGGTTGTGGGTGATCGCATCCAGCTGGGTCTGCTGGGCTTCCAGGCCGGTCTTGGCGATCGAGAGGGAACGCATCATGGCGGGGCTCCTTGGTGTTTAACGGGGTGCGGCCAGCAGCTGGGCGGCGCGCTGGTCGTTCTGCTCTGCGTTTTGCAGCAGCTTCATCTGGGTTTCAAACTGGCGCGCGGCCGAGATCATGTTGACCATGGCCTCCACCACATTGACGTTGCTGCCCTCCAGCGAGCCGGCGATCACGCGCACGGTGGGGTCGCTGGGCAGGTCCTCGCCATTGGCGTCGCGCAGCAGGCCGTCGGCGCCCTTGCGCAGCGGTGTTTCTTCGGTCGGCTTGACCAGCTTGATGCGGCCCACGGTCTGGGCCGCGCCGCCGCCGCCGGGAATGGCGGTGACGGTGCCGTCCGCGCCGATGCTGATCTGCGCGCCGGCGGGAATCGTCAGCGGCCCGCCGTCGCCCAGCACGCTCAGCCCGCCGCTGGTGGTCAGCACGCCTTCGGGTGAGACGTCAAAGCTGCCGTTGCGCGTGTAGCCTTCAGTGCCGTTGACCGACTGCACGGCAATGTAGCCTTCACCATTGAGCGCCACGTCCAGCGTGCGGCCGGTGGCCTGGATGGGGCCCGAATGGGCGTCAAACCCGGCCGTGGCCTCCAGCGACACCACGCGCGTGCTGGCGCCGTCGCCGCGCACCGGCACGGCCCGAAACGCCACCTGGTCGGCGCGGTAGCCGGTGGTGTTGGCGTTGGCCAGGTTCTGCGTCAGGCTGTCCTGGCGCTGCATGGTGGCGCGGGCGGCAGACGCGGCGGTGTAGATCAGGCGGTCCATGGCTCAGGCTGTGTGGGTCAGTGCAGGCACATCAACGCAGATTCACCAGCGTGGACAGCACCTGGTCCTGCGTCTTGATGGTCTGGGCGTTGGCCTGGTAGGCGCGTTGCGCGGTGATCATGTCCACCAGCTGCTGGGTCAGGTCCACGTTGGACTCTTCCAGCGCGCCGCCCTGCAGCTCGCCCAGGTTGGCGGTACCGGCGGCGCTGAGGGCGGCGGGCCCTGAATCGGGCGTTTCGCGCCACAGGTTGCCGCCGGCGGACACCAGGCCCTGCTCGTTGCGGAAATCAGCCAGCGCGATCTGCGCGGCGTCCATGGTCTTGCCGTTGGAATAGCGGGCCTGCACCATGCCGTCGCTGGCAATGCCAAAGCCGGTCAGGCTGCCGGGGGCATAGCCGTCCTGCGTGGCCTGGGTCACGCCAAAGGCGCTGCCGTACTGCGAGGTGCCGGTGAATGAAAGGGTGACCGGCGCCGCCGTGACCGATGTGCCGGGCGGCACCGGCAGCGTGGACGCGGCAAACGGGACGTCCAGCGTCAGCCCGCCGGCGGTCAGCGTGCCTGCGGCCAGGGTGCCGCTTTTGGTGGCGTCCAGGGTGCCGTCGGGGTTGAAGGTCAGCAGCCCGGCCGGCTCCTGCTGTGCGCCGGGCGCGGTGAGCGCGGGCACGGGCACGCCTTCGTGCGATGCGTACACCTCCCACTCGTTGTCCACCGCCGTGCGGCGAAAGTACATCGACAGCACCTGCTCGTTGCCCTGCTGGTCATACACCGCCACCGAGGTGGTGGACGCATAGGTGGATGCATCGTCCAGGGCAAAGCCGGGCGCCGTGAGCGCAAGCGCGGGTGTGCGCGAATCCAGGTTCAGCTGCATGGCGGCCTTTGTTGTCACGTGCGGGCCGATGCCCTGCGCGGGCAGCTGGATGTTGCCCGCCACGCCGCCGGACTTGCCGGTGGTGGCGTCCACCTGGTAGCCCTGCAGGCGCAGGCCCGAGCCGGTGACGATGAAGCCCTGGTTGTCCAGCTGGAACTGGCCGTTGCGGGTGTAGGCGGCCTCGCCGCCGGGCTGTGCCACGCGAAAGAAGCCGCGGCCGTTGATGGCCATGTCCATGGGGTTGTCGGTGGTGCGGATGCTGCCCTGGGTGAACTGCTGCGTCACGCCCGACACGCGCACCCCCATGCCGGTGGCCACGCCCCACTGGTTGGACGCCACGTTGGCATACACGTCGGAGAACTCGGCGCGCGATGTCTTGGCGCCCACGGTGTTGGCGTTGGCAATGTTGTTGCCGATGACCTCGAGGTTGCGGGATGCGGCGTTCAGGCCGCTGATGCCTTGCTGCAGACTCATGGTTTGTTCCTTGGGTTGTCCGGATTAGAGAAATGACTTGACGTCGGCATACGGGCGGATGCCCGCGCTGCCCAGATCGACCTGCACGCCGGCGGTGCTGTTGGCCACCGACTGCACGCGCGCGGCGGCCAGTGTGGTGGCGTCCACCGGCTTGCCGGCGGCAGAGGCGGCCACGCGCAGGCGGTAGCTGCCCTCGGCGGCGGGTTTGCCGTCGTGGCGCATGCCGTCCCAGGTGAAGCCGCGCACACCGGCGCCCGATGCGCCCAGCTGCAGTGTGCGCACCGTGGTGCCACCCGCGTCCAGGATGTCCACGTTGACGGTGTCTGCGGCCTTGGTCAATTCCACGCCGCCGCGGGCCGTGCCGCCTGCCAAAGACAGGGCGGTACCGGCCACCAGCACGTCGCGCCCGGGCAGCTGCGTGGCCGACTGGGCCTGCAGCGCGCTGAAGCTGGCCAGCAGTGATTCGACCGTGCCGTTGAGCTTTTCAATGCCGCCGACCATGTTGATCTGCGCGATCTGGCTGGTCATCTGCGCGTTGTCCATGGGGCTCAACGGGTCCTGGTTTTTCATCTGCGCGACCAGCAGCTTCATGAAGCGGTCCTGCTGCTCGGCGGCGCTGGCGCCGCCTGCGTTGTTCAGGGCCGATGTGCCTGCGCTTGCGGCGGCGGTGTTGTTGTTGACAGGCGTGATGGCCATGGCGGTGCTCCTTACTGGCCCATCTGCAGGGTCTTGGACAGCAGCTGGCGCGCCGTGTTCATGACCTCCACGTTGTTCTGGTACGAACGCGACGCCGAGATCATGTTGACCATCTCGTCGACCACGCTCACGTTGGAATGCGT
This sequence comes from Ramlibacter sp. 2FC, assembly GCA_943372515.1. Classification (GTDB taxonomy): domain Bacteria; phylum Pseudomonadota; class Gammaproteobacteria; order Burkholderiales; family Burkholderiaceae_C; genus RAM1. The sequence continues at coordinate 14,497 of CALRYY010000070.1, forward strand.
CACATAGCCTTGTGCATCGGCCATGGGGTGGGCCGGCTCGTGGATGCGCCGCCCCGGCGTCTGGTTTTCGCTGATGCCGGCCACGCGCACACCCGCCACGCCGCTGGCGTCTGCGGCCTCGGCCTGAAAGCTCAGCTGGCGCGCCTTGTAAGGCTGGCCGTCGGGGCCGGCCACTGAATCGGCGTTGGCCATGTTGCTGGCCACCACGTTCAGGCGTTTGCTTTGCGCCGATACCGCGCTGCCCGAGATGGTGAAGACATTGAAAAGTGACATGGCGAAAAGTCCTCAATTACTGACCAGTAATGGCCGACAACATGGTGCGCACATCGGAATTGATGAAACGCAGCGTGGCCTCGTAGCGCATGGCGTTGTCGGCAAAGTTGGCGCGTTCGCGGTCCAGGTCCACGGTGTTGCCGTCCAGGCTGGGCTGCTCGGCGTTGCGCCATAGCAGCGTGACCTGGGGCTGGCCGTCGGCCGAGCCGTTGCCGTGCAGGTGGCGCCTGGAGGTGCGGGCCGCGCTGCCGGCGTCGCCGCGGGCTTCGGCCAGCGCGGCGGAAAAGTCGAAATCACGGGCCTTGAAGCCCGGCGTGTCGGCGTTGGCGATGTTGCCCGCCAGCACCTTCTGGCGCTGCGACAGCAGGTCCAGCGCCTTGCCGTGGCTGTCCAGACGTTGGGTGAAGATGTCCATATCGGTAGTGCAGTGAAGGGTGGAGGGGGTTGGCCGGTTGCTGCAAAGTATGAAAGCCGGGGGCAAAACTTAAGCGCCGATAAAGCGCGGGTTTGGGCGGCTTTTGGGGCTTAGCCCCCCGGGGGTGCAGACCTATATTTGCATCACCCCCCGTTCCCCTGGAGCCCCTCATGACTGTTCGCGCAACCCTTGTTACCGCCCTGGCCGCGGCCGCCATGCTGGGCCTGCACAGCGCCCATGCCCAGCATGTGTCGGTGGACGAAAACGCCCTGCGCAGCTATGCGTCACAGCAGGTGGCGGGCGCCAACGGCGACTACGTGAGCCGCTTTGATGTGCGCATCGGCAGCCTGGACGCGCTGGCCCAGATGGCGCCGTGCCGGCGCAGCGAACCCTTTTTGCCTTCGGGCGCGCGTCTGTGGGGCCGCAGCTCGCTGGGCCTGCGCTGTGTCGATGGCGCGACCTGGACGGTGATGGTGCCTGTGGTGGTCACGGCCTGGGGCCGCGCCCTCGTGGCCGCCAACCCGCTGTCGGCCGGCGCGGTGCTGGCCGCTGATGACCTGCGCGAAGGCGAGGTGGAGCTCACCCGCGAAGGCGCGGGCGTCACCCGCGACGCCCAGGCCCTGGCCGGGCGCACCCTGCTGCGCGGCTTGCAGCCGGGCCAGGCGGTGCGCATCGACATGGTGCGCGCCACCCCGGTGGTGATGGCCGGCGACCCGGTGCGCCTGCGCATCCTGGGGGCCGGGTTCATCGTGACGTCCAGCGGTCAGGCCATGAACACGGCCGCCCACGGCCAGAGCGTGCGCGTGCGCACCGAGCTGGGCAAGGTGCTGACCGGCGTGGCCCGTGAAGGCCGCCAGGTCGAGGTGACGCTGTGACAAGCGGCCGCAACTTGCCAAAAAAGACACATAAAAACCCTGTTTCTTGCCCTTTAGTTCTGCCAAACGCTGCCGAATAATGGGGACAGGCCGCACCCGGCCCCCTGGAGATTTCCATGAAGATTGGCCCATCTACCAACCCTGCCATTACACCTGCTGCGACCCCCGCCACTGACCCGGCGCTACGGTCCACTGGCACTGCCGCGCCCGTGGCTCCAGCCAGCAAGGCCCGCGCGACCGACCAGGTCGACCTGTCTGCCGCCGGCGCACAGATGGGCACGCTGGGCGGCACCAGCGACTTTGACAGCGCCAAGGTGGACGCCATCCGCCAGGCCATCCGTGACGGCAAGTTCAGCGTGAACGCCGGCGCGATTGCCGACCGGCTGATCGCCGACGCCACGTCGCTGCTGGGCCCGCGCACGCCGTCAGCCTGACCCTTTTCCACCATGCCCGCCACCCCGGCCCTGAAGGCGCCCGCAGCCGTTGCCCAGCTGACGGCCCTGCTGGGCGAGCATGGCGACGCCATCCTGCATGGGCGCGCCGACGAGCTGCCCGCACTGCACCGCGCCATCCAGGTGGGCCTGCGCCAGCTGGTGGTGTCGGGCTGGCGCATCCGCAGCCGGCAGGACCGCGAATGGCTGCAAAACCTGCTGCAAACCACCCAGGCCAGCCAGACCATGCTGGCGCGCCGCCAGCTGGCTGTGCAGCAGTCGCTGGACGCCCTGAGCGCGGGCAGCGCGGCTTTGCACGAAGCGCAAGCCCAGCGCCTGTACGCCCACGCCGGGCGCATGGGCGCGCCGGTGCTGCGCGGGCAGGGCTACCTCAGCGCCTGACGCCCGGGCTTCGCACGCACCGAACTTAAGGGAGCACTCGCATGAAATTCAACCAACTGGGCATTGGCAGGCAGATCGGGCTCGGCTTCCTGGTGGCGCTGTCGTTCCTGGTTTTCAATGGCGCGGCCAGCATGCTCAGCCTGCGCGACGCCAACCAGTCGATGCAATCGGTCTATGACGACCGGGTCGTGCCGCTCAAGGGGCTCAAGGCCATCGCTGACGCTTACGCTGTGGACGTGATCGACGCCGTCAACAAGGCCAACGCAGGCTTGTTCAGCGCCGAGGAAGCCTCGCGCTCGGTGCGCAACGCCGGCCAGGTGATCCAGCGTGAATGGAAGGCTTACATGGCCACGGTGCTCACACCCGAAGAAGCGGTGCTGGCGGCCCAGGCGCAAAAGCTGTTCGTTCCAGCGGACCAGTCAATACAGGCCTTGGTGGCAGTGCTGCAGCAGCGCAAGGGCACGGTCAAGGGCGGGCTGGCTGACTACGATGGCCCGTTGTATGCCTCGATCGACCCCATCAGCGCCAAGATCACCGAGCTCATTGACCTGCAGCTGCGGGTGGCCAAGGAGGCAACCGACCTGGCCAATGCAGGGTACCGGACGCTACTGAAGCTGACCCTGGCCATGGTGGCGGCTGCCGTGGCCATCTCACTGTGGGTGGCATTCACAATCACGCGCGGCATCACGCGCCCGCTGAATCAGGCGGTGAACCTGGCACAGGCGGTTGCCGCGGGCGACCTGACTGCCCGCATCGATGGGCATGCAAACAACGAGATCGGCCGCTTGATGGCGGCGCTTGGGGCCATGGTGGACAGCCTGTCGCAAGTGGTCACCGAAGTGCGCGGCAACGCGCAGAGCGTGGCCACCGCCAGCGCACAGATCGCCCAGGGCAACCTGGATCTGAGCCAGCGTACCGAGGAGCAGGCGTCTGCGCTGGAGCAGACATCAGCCTCCATGGAGCAGATGGGTTCAACCGCCTTGCAGAACGCCGACAGTGCGCGCCAGGCCACCCAGCTGGCAACCAGCGCCAGCGCCGTGGCCAGGCAAGGCGGTGACGTGGTGGGCCAGGTGGTGCAGACCATGCGCGAGATCCATGACGGCAGCCGCCGGATCAGCGAGATCACCGCCGTGATCGACGGCATCGCCTTCCAGACCAACATCCTCGCCCTGAACGCAGCGGTGGAAGCCGCCCGCGCCGGTGAGCAGGGCCGTGGCTTCGCCGTGGTGGCAGGCGAGGTCCGCGGCCTGGCCCAGCGCAGCGCGGACGCGGCCCGCGAGATCAAGGCGCTGATTGGCTCCAGTGTCCACAGCGTCGGGCAGGGCGCGGTTCTGGTGGACCAAGCAGGAACGACGATGCGCGAGGTGGTCGCATCGATCGAGCGCGTCAACCAGATCGTGGGCGAGATCAGCAGCGCCAGCGGCGAGCAAAGTGCCGGCGTGGGGCAGATCGGCGACGCGGTCCACCAGATGGACCAGACGACCCAGCAGAATGCGGCGCTGGTCGAGCAGTCTGCTGCGGCGGCATCCAGCCTGAGCAATCAGTCGCGCAGCCTGCTGCAGGCGGTGGAGCGGTTCAAGCTGTCGATGCACCTGCCGCCAGTGGGTCAAACCGGATAAAAGTCACAACTTCCAAAGTTTTGTGCATTTTTTCTCTTGTACATCCGGGTTGATATGTATCAATTTGTTTTGTTGGCGTTCTAGCATCCTGATGGACAGGCGGCCATCTCGCCGCACGGCTGTTGCCAGGAGGCCAATATGGACGAACGTCTGATCAGGCGGCACAACATCACCACCCGTGGTGACGGCCCGGTAACCCTTCTGTTTGTGCATGGCCTGGGCGCAAGCCAGTATGTGTGGCGCGAAATGACGCCCGCGTTCAGCACCGGCTACCGCGTGGTGAGCATGGACCTGCTGGGTTGTGGCGACGCCGAACGGCACACCGATGAGCCGTGGCGCTATGACACCCTGGACGGCCACGCACACGATGTGGTGCAGGTCGCGGCGCTATTCCACCCCGGTCGCACCATCCTGGTCACGCATTCGGTGGGCGCCATGATCGGCATGCTGGCGGATCTCAAGGCGCCCCATTTGTTCGATGCCCATGTGATGGTGACGCCGTCGCCTTGCTACCTGAACCTGCCGGGCTACGCAGGTGGCTCGGAGCTGGCACAACTGCACGGCATGCTGGCGGCGCTGGCCGAAGACCTGCCCGGCTGGGCGCGCACCATGTCGCCGGCGTTTGTGGGTGAGTCGCCGCCCGGCCCGCTGTCCGCCGAGCTGGAGCAGACGCTGTGCCGCGCCGACCCTGCCTTGCTCTACCAGTTTGCACGCACCACCTTCCTGAGCGACATGCGGGCGCACTTGCCCACGCTGGTCAAGCCCGTGGCGGTATTGCAGTGCGCCACAGACGACATTGCGCCGCCGGCTGTGGGCCGCTACATGCAAAGAATGCTCCCAGACTGCAGCCTCTACATGATCGACAGCAACGGCCATTTTCCCCAGCTGCGCGCGCCGCAGCTGTGCATCAACGCCATGGCATCGTTTCTGACCGGTCTGGGCCTGACGGGCGACGCGCACAGGGCTGCGGTGGCGGCGGTGCGCCACACCTAGCGCCCAGCGGCCCGGGGCGCCAGCGCGCCCATGCGCATAATCCGCCCATGCCCCTGCTCGGACCCGCAGCCATCGCCATGTGGTGGGACATGGCCCCCGCCCACCGCATCGAATTTGAAGACTGGCATTCGCATGAACATTTTGCGGAACGCCTGGGTATTCCCGGCTTTCTGCGCGGCTCGCGCTGGGCCGATGCATCGGGCGGCAATGGTTTTTTTGTGATGTACGAGCTGAACGCGTACGAGACGCTGTCGTCACCCCATTACCTGGCGCGCCTGAACAACCCCACGCCCTGGTCCACCAGGCTCATGCCGCACCACAGCCACATGGTGCGCAGCCTGTGCCGCGTGCTGGACAGCTTTGGCGGCGGCGCAGCGCGCGCCATGCTGACGCTGCGCCTGTCGCCCGCACCGGGGCGCGCCGATGTGCTGCAGCAGTACCTGTGCGGTGTGCTGTCGGCCATTCCATCGCGGCCCGGCTTCACCGGCGCACACCTGCTGCGCACCGACACGCCGGCGATCGCGCAGACGCAGGAGCAAAAAATACGGGGTGGTGTGGATGCTGCGGCCGACTGGGTGGTGCTGGCCGGCGGCTATGACACCACTGCGCTGCGCGGCTTGCTGGGGGGTGAACTGGGCGCGGCAGCGCTGGTGGCGCAAGGCGCATTGCCAGCCCAGACATCTGCCGTTTATGAGCTGCGCCTGGCCATGACGCCGGCTGATTTTTCAACACCGGCAACGGGTTAGACAAAGGGGTAGGGCATGGTCCTGTCACGGCACGTGGAGAGCTACCGTTTCTGGGAGGTCGTCACGCAGTGGGGGCGCGAGCGCCTGGAGCACGAGCACATCGTCGCCCGCGTACTGGCCAAGGGCGTGGTGCGCGAGGGGCTGCGCGTGCAAAGCGTGGACCCGCGCTGGACGAACACCGGCACCTTCGAGCTGCGCGGCGCGCCGCTGGTGGGCTACGTGGCGCGCCAGGGTGACCTGCCCATCTTCATACGCACCACGGCGCTGGCCCACCTGACCAGCGTGGTGGAGCGCGCCGCCACGCCCGAGCCAGACCTGCTGCGCGAAGAATTCATCGCCAAGCAGGATTTCCATGCCTGGCTGATCCGCAGCCACATCCTGCCGCCGTCGTTCTGGTTTGACACGCCGCAGTTCAGTCAGCCCCATGCAGCCCGATAAGCTGGTCCTGTACGCAGACGCTCAGTTGGCGAGCCCCTACGCCATGTCGGTGTTTGTGGCGCTGACTGAAAAGTGTCTGCCGTTCGACGTGGTCACCGTGGACCTGTCGGCCGGCGCCCACCGCGAGCCCGGCTTTTATCGGCACCTCGTTGACGCAGCGCGTGCCCACCTTGCTGCACGGTGGCTTTGCGCTGTCTGAATCGTCTGCCATCACCGAGTACCTGGACGAGGTGTTTGCGCTCGTGCCGCTGTACCCGGCTGATCCGCACCGCAAAGCCAGGGCCCGCCAGGTGCAGGCCTGGCTGCGCAGCGACCTGATGCCCCTGCGCCAGGAGCGGTCGACCGAAGTGGTGTTCTATGGGGCGAAGGGCGCGCCGCTGTCGCAGGCGGCGCAGGGGGCTGCGCAAAAGCTCTTCTCGGCGGCGCTTGCCTTGCTGCCCGATGATGCCGATCACCTGTGCGGTCAATGGTCCATCGCCGATGTGGACCTGGCCCTGATGCTTAACCGCCTGGTGCTGCACGGCGACGCTGTGCCCGACAAGCTGGCTGCGTATGCCCGTCGCCAGTGGCAGCGACCCAGCGTGCAAAAATGGATCAATCAGAAGAGGCCGCCGCTGTGAGAGTAACGACGCCATTTGGAGCAACCCTGCAATTTGGTGTCGTTGTACTAGCCCTGGGTAACGCAGCCTACAGCATAGGTGTGATCCTTTTTCTGCTCCAGGGCTTCTTTCCGGCGTACTGCGGCATCAGCCCGATCTGCGCGGCCTTGCGGTTCACAGGTGATCGTATTGGCCTTCTCATCCTCGGGGGAGTGAATTGCGCGATAGCGGGAAATATCTGGTGGGTGATTTCATGGGCCTCGGGCGCACTGGCAATTGGCTACACAGCTTCACCGCTATTGCTCGCCCTCCAGCGCGGCGCACGGTTCGCGCGGTCATTATTCTGGATATTGGCCGGCGCAATGTTCCTGCTTCCGATCCTCTTCGTACTGCTGTGGATCGCCATGCACACACTGGGACTGGTGGTGCTGATTCCGCTTCTGGTTTGGATGGGTCTGAAGTAGGGGGCTACCGGGAATGTGACGATGTTGGGGATCAGCGGTGGCGCACCAAACCTGTCGGCCGCAAGGCTGTGGGTGGGGCCGGCGGTGCGCCTCTTTGGCGCCGAGCACCGCAGGAATCGAGGGTCGGTCCGCGCAGCGGACAAGCGAAGGAGCGATTTTTGCGATGGCGCGTTCAGCGCCCATTGCACAAATCGACCCGTAGCGTCCCC
>CALRYY010000071.1:0-21351 GCA_943372515.1 Ramlibacter sp. 2FC
GTGCCCGCCAGTTTCTGCGCACTGTTCACCTCCCCTGCCGGCCGGCTGACCGAGCCATTTGACGTGGTGCGCCAGCGCTACGAACTGTGCGAAGACCTGGCTCAAATGCTGGTGGAGCAGGCCGCCACACTGGAGTTCAAGACCGGCAAGTCGCAGGCCGAGGTGCTGCAGAGCATTGAGGCCGGGTTGACGGGCGAAGATGCCGTGGTGAGTGACCCTGAAGCGTCGTGGGTGGTCCGGCGGATCGCTGAATTGCAGGGGTAAACCTGCGAAGATCATGGCTCTGCCCGGCACACGCCGCAGCGTACGCCACTGAGCGCGAGCGTTCTTTGCACGCACCACCACCAAGGAGCCACCCCATGCCCAACGCCCGAACCGCCAATGCGGTCCGTCTGGAATTTGCCACTGGCTCCCTGGTGCAGACCAACCTGTCGGGCGCCGCATTCACGGGCGACTGGCTCTGGGTGGCCGGCGACGAAGCCTGCGGCCTGGACCGCCTGCGCCGGCTGGACCCCACCGGAAGTGAGGCGCTGCGCTTTGGCGAAGTGCGCGACTTCCCGCTGGCCGATTTGCTGGACCTGCCCGGCGCAGCCGACGTGGAGGCCGACCTGGAAGGCATGGCCGTGGTCGATGGCTTTATGTGGGTGGTGGGCTCGCATGGCTTGAAGCGCAAGAGCGCCAAACCCGACCGCGACAACACCGCCAACGCGAGGCGGCTGGCCAAGGTGGCGCTGGACAGCAACCGGCGCCTGCTGGCCTGCCTGCCCATCGAGGCCGACGCCAACGGCGAGCCCTGCCCGGTCCGCCAGGCCAAAGACGGCCGGCGTGCGCTGCGCCTGAAGGGTGACGCGAATGACAACCTGCTGACCCGTGCGCTGGCCGACGACCCCCACTTCGGCCCCTACATGGCAATACCGGGCAAAGACAACGGCTTTGACATCGAGGGCCTGGCGGTAGACGGCCGCCGGCTGCTGATCGGCCTGCGCGGGCCGGTGCTGCGCGGCTGGTCGGCGCTGCTGGAGGTAGCGGTAGAGGCCCGCAGCGACCACCTGAGGCTGGTGCCCCTGGACGACAGCGGCACGCTGATCCGCAAGCACTTTTTGCAGCTGGACGGCCTGGGCGTGCGGGACCTGCACTTTTCAGGTGACGACCTTTACATCCTGGCGGGCCCGACCATGGTGCTCAACGGCGACATCCGCGTCTTCAAATGGCCGGGCGCCCGGCCCCTGCTGGCGGCCAACCGCGAGCCGGTGCGATTTGAATCGGCATTGACGGAATCGGTGGCACTGCCGCACGGGCGCGGCACCAACCGCGCCGAAGCCATCTGCGACCTGCCGCCTGCGTTGTCGGGTGGCAAGGCGCGCTGGCTGGTGCTGTATGACGCGCCAGGCGCTGATCGCAAGGAAGGCGAGCACACCGTGTTTGGCGACCTGCTGCGCCACGACTGAACCCCCATGCCCGACAGCCCCCTGCTGGATACCGCAGCACCGCTGCAGTTTGTGCTGAACGCGGCGGCGGGCAGCAGCGACGCTGAAACGAAGCGCGAAGCCATCGAAACCGTTCTGAAGGCTGAAGGCCGCCGCGCTGACCTGCACTTCAGCAGCCCCGCCGACCTGCCCCGCGTGGCGCAGGAATGCGCCGCACGGGCCTTGTCAACCCGCGCCGCCGTGGTGGCCGTGGGTGGCGACGGCACGCTCAACACCGTGGCGCAAGCCGCGCACGCCGTCGGCTGCGTGATGGGGGTGGTGCCGCAGGGCACGTTCAACTATTTCGCCCGCACACATGGCATACCCGCCGACCCTGCGGATGCCGTGCGTCTGCTGCTGCGTGCTGTGCCTGTGCCGGTGCAGGTGGCCCGCATCAACGACCGCGTGTTCCTGGTCAACGCCAGCCTGGGGCTGTACCCCGAGCTGCTGGAAGACCGCGAGGCGTACAAGGCGCGCTTTGGCCGCAGCCAGTGGGTGGCGTTCATGGCCGGCTGCGCCACGCTGCTGCGCGCACAGCGCAAGCTGCGGCTGCACATAGAAACGGGCGGCACGGTGCGCAACGTGCAGACCCTGACGCTTTTTGTGGGTAACAACCGGCTGCAGCTGCAGCAGCTGGGCGCCCAGCCGCCCGACACCGTGCGCGGCACGCCCGGCCACGGCAGCCTGGCCGCGCTGGTGCTGCGGCCCATCGGCACGCTACCGATGCTGCGGCTGATGCTGCAGGGGGCGCTGGGCAAGCTGGGTGAAGCCGCAGGGGTGGAAAGCTTTGAGTTTGACCACCTGGTGGTCAAACCATCGCTCACGCAAGGCCGCCGCGGGGTGAAGGTGGCATTTGACGGCGAGGTCACCCGCATGCGCGCGCCGCTGACCTTTGGCGTGCACGCCCAGCCTTTGTACCTGCTGAAACCGGGCACCGACGACGCACCCCCATGACCACCCTGTTGCAGATATCAGACCCCCACTTTGGCACCGAGCAGGCGCCGGTGGTGCAGGCGCTGACAGCGCTGGCGCACCAGCAGCGGCCCGATGTGATCGTGCTGTCGGGCGACATCACGCAGCGCGCACGCCCGGCGCAGTTTGCGGCGGCACGTGCATTTGCAGACAGCCTGGGCGCGCCGCTGCTGGCCGTGCCGGGCAACCATGACATCCCGCTGTTTGATGTGTGGACGCGCCTGCGCCAGCCCTATGCGCGGTACATCACGGCATTTGGGGCAGACCTGGAGCCGGTGCACACCACACGCGATCTGCTGGTGGTGTGCGTGAACACCACCCGGGCCTGGCGCCACAAGGATGGCGAAATCTCGGCGCAACAAATCGAACGCGTGGCCCAGCGGGTGGCCACAGCCAGCCCCGAACAGCTGCGGGTGGTGGTGGTGCACCAGCCCGTGGCCGTGCCCCGCACGCAGGACGAACCCGACCTGCTGCACGGCCATGCAGCCGCACTGCAGCGCTGGGCACAAGCCGGCGCCGACATCGTCATGGGCGGGCACATCCACCTGCCGTATGTGATGGCGCTGCCCGGCCTGGCACGCCCGATGTGGGCGGTGCAGGCAGGCACGGCCGTGTCGGCGCGGGTGCGCGCTGGCGTGCCCAATTCGGTGAACCTGCTGCGCTGGGGGGCGGATTCGCAGCCGGGTTGCTGCAAGGTCGAGCAATGGGATTTTTCGGCTGAGGTTGGGGCGTTTGCGCGGGCCAAGGTCAGTGAGGTTTGGCCAAACCGGGAATCAAGCTCGCGTACGGCTGAATAAGCGGCGTCGGCGGATTTAATGACCTTACTCAGGGAACGAGTGGGACACGAGAGCGCCGTGCGGCATCAAAGGCCCAACGGCTCAGCGCGCCACTTTCATTCACCAGCGGCGTCGCCGACAGCAGCTTGACGGCCCCTGCCGGCGGATCGAACCAGACCATGCAGTCCTGGCCAAACTGCTGCGCCGAGCGGTAGAGCAGGCCTTGATAGCCCGCGTTGAACGCCGCTTCGGCCAGCTCACGGGTCTCGCGGTAGCGAAGCGACTGCAGCACCGGCCACGACGAAGCGTGTGGTCGCAAGTCGCCAAACTCAGACTCGTGGGTGATCTGCACCGTGACAAGCTCCAGCTGGGCAAGACGCGTCAGGGACACACCCGTCACTTCGCGCCGGAAAACGCTTTCGTACAGGGAGGTTTCCGGCGACTCAGCCAGGTATGCACAGGGTGTGGCCTCCAGGTCGAACCGGCCGGCAGTCACCCCGGGCGGTGCAAGCTTGAGCGGGCCTCGTCGGGTGGTCCCCGATATCGCGGTTCTGCGCTGCACCCGGTAGAGCGACTGGCCCGCCGCCAGCTTGTAGGGAGCAAGAAACTGGATGTCCTGAAGATTCATCGTGCAGGCGCTTAAATGTCCCGCTTCGCCAGTTGGATGACCTTGTCGCCATGACCCTGTTCGATGGCCTGCCTGGGCGTTTTGCCGTCCAGAGCGCCGTGCGGCGTCTCCAGGAAAGCCAGCAGTGCCCAGCCCTCCCGGGTCTGCAGCGCCCCCACCAACGCGGGGATCAAATCCCACAGCGGTTGGTCAAACTGCCACCTGGGGAGCCGGAATCCACGTTTCGTTTGGGTCAGGCCAATGGCTCTGCCCTTAACGATCCATGCATTGACCGTCACCCGTGAGGCGCCAGCCAGTGCCGCGGCTTCATCCGTCGTCACCATATCGCCGGCCTCCAGGCGCAGCTTTCGGTCGGCAGCACTGCCGGCCAGGATTGCGCGCGTATCGGCCAGGGACACGAAATCTTCGGTCGCTTTGGCTTTCGGTCGGCCTGTGGCCCGCGTAGGCAAACCGGGTTCAGAGCGGACAGTTTGCATATTCGTTAATCTCGTTAACTTTGTAATGTACAGCAAGCTGGGGAGTGTGGAGGTATTTCAACCAGCCAGCAACACATCAACGAAACGTGTCGCCATTTCACAAAAACAGCGACGCGTCCCGGGTAGGTGTCGCCGCCTGCATGCTCATGCCGGCGCCGCCACCGGCTCGCTTCCCAACGCTGCCAGCAGATCAGGAATCAGCCCGGCCAGCTCACCGGTGAGGATGGCCGCGTCGGCGTCGAATCCATCGTCGTCCTTGCCGGGCTTGTCCACGCCTTCCATCACCACGTCCAGCAGCTTGATGCGACGCACCTGGCCTGTGTCATTCAGCACGAACGAGACACGCTCGTTCCAGGTCATCGCCAGCTGGGTGGGCACCTTGCCGGCCGCAATGTGCTGCGCGACCTCGTCGATGTCCAGTGTGTGGCGTGCGTAGCGGACACTGGATTTCTGGTCGTCCGGCGTCTTGAGCTCACAGTCGCGATCAATGGTGAAGTTGTAAGGCGCCTCGCGTGTGCTGAGCCATTGCGCCATGGCCGCCGAGGGTGACAGCTCTGTAGGGATCAGTTGCAGATCCAGCGCGGCACCCACGCCCGGGATGTCAAGCAACGAGGTCAACAAGGCCGAGACGATCCGGTCGGCGCCGGCCAGGGTGCCGCTGTCGACGACCAGAAGCCTCAGCTGCGGTGCGAACCAGAGCAAGGTGTTGGTGCGCTTGGTAAAGGCGCGCGGCAGCAAGTCCAGCAGCACCTCTTCCTTGAATTCCTTCTTGGCCCGGCCGCTCACACGCTCCTGCCCCGTCTCTTTCTTGTAGCGCTCGATCTTTTCTTCGACCCCTGCCTTGATCGCCGACGAAGGCACCGCACGCTTCTCGGTGCACAGCTTCAGGATGAGCTGGCCGTCGACGAGCTCGGCCAGCTGGTCGTGCTTTGCGCCGCGCGGCGGCACCCAGCCGCTGGATTCGGCTTGCGTCGGTCCGCAGGGGATGAACCGGGTCTTTTGCAGCACTTTTTCCAGGACGGCAAGCGCGGGGAGGTCAAAGCCATCGGCGATGCGGAAATAGCAGGAATTTTTGAACATAGGGGGCGGATTCTAGGGCCGGGCGCTTTGGCTAGGGCCCGCCCGCCTTTCGCCGCGCCTCACGAATGGACTCGCGGATCGCCGCCACCACCGCATCCGGCGCTTCCAGCGGAATGACGTGGCCGCTGTCCACCCAGACCTGCCGGGCGCCCGGGTACAGGGTGGCCAGCGCGGCGCGTTTGCGGTTGGCGTCGTCGGCCAGTGCAGATGACTCCGCCATCGGCCGCAGGGCACTCAGAACCCGTACCGGCACCGCCGGGTCCACAGGCAGGCCCATCACCGCCTGGCCTGTGGCGTCCAGGGCGGCCAGTTCCTGTTTGGTGGTGTCAGAGGTAAACACGTCAAAGCCCAACTTGAGCCAGCCGGGCCAGTTCTGTGGGTCACCCGCGCCCCGCAGCTGCTCGGGGTGGGTGGCGTCCACCAGCACCAGGGCGGCTACCTCGCGCGGGTACTGGCGCGCATACAGCTGCATGTAAAGGCCGCCCAATGAATGCCCCACCAGCACGTACGGCGGCGCCAGCTTGCGCGCCTGCAGCAGGGCGCGCAGTTCCTCGACGATGTGCGCGCCGTCGCGGGGCTGCGTGGTGGCTTCGCTTTGGCCGTAGCCTGCGCGGTTGTAGGCCAGCACGGTGCTTTCACGCGCGGCCTCGGGCCAGACCTTGGCCCACCCGTGCAGCGTGCCGCCCAGGCCGTTTTCAAAAACCACCACCGGCACGCCCTGGCCGGCCACCACGGATTCGTGCCTTGCGCCCGCTGCGGTGTCGGCGGCGTCACCCGCCAGGGTACTGCAGCCGCCCATGAACAAGGCCAGCGTCAGCCCGGCTGCCAGCCCTGTTGCACGAAGGCTCAGCACCGTTTGGCCGCACGCTGCAAGGCGTTGCATTCTTCTGCGGCGGGGCGGCTGCGCGCACCGCCCGCCATGGGGGTGCAAATGGCGTCGGAATGCGGCGTCTGGCCAAAGCTCATGGCCCGCTGGAAGCCCGTGGCGCTGTACATGTAGCAGCTGTAGCTGGCGCCGTCGCGGGTGTTCACGGCGTAGTTGATGCGCCCACCGGTTTCTTCGCTGCGCCCGGTGATGGTGAACTGGCCCACCGTGCGGCCAATGGCCTGCGCGGTGCGCTGTTCCAGGCCGCCCTGGTCAATGGTGGCGGCGCAGCCGGCCAGCACAGCCAGGGTGATGACGAGGGGGGTGACGAGTCGCAGTTTCATGGGTGGCTCCTTGGGGTTTAACGGGTAAAGCAGTTGTCGGCAGGCACGGTGGCCAGGCTGGCGGCAACAGCGGCCAGCGTGGGCTGGTTGGTGGGGATGTCGTCGCCCAGCAGGCACAGCAGGTTGGCCGGGCGCAGGGTCCAGATGGCCCCAAAGCGCGTGCCGGTCACCGTCTGGAACGTGCCCCAGTACGCGCTCAGGCTCGTGTTGGCCTCGGTGCGCGAAAAGGTCACGACGCCCAGGCGGGTCGGGCCGGCCTGCTGCGGCGTGCCCGTGCAGTCGTTGCTGCTGAAGCTCAGCACGCCTTCGTCATAGTCCAGCGTGGCCGGCGTGGTCACGCGCGCGCGCAGCAGCCGCTTGAACGACTGGGCGCCTGCCCTCACGCAGCCTTTTTGCACCCAGTCGCCCGCCAGCGCGTTGATGGAGGGCGCTGGCAGCGCATCGCCCGGGCCCGGGATCGGGGACGGCATGGGGACCGGCGGGTCGGCATCGCCGCCACCGCCGCAGGCGCTCAGGGCCAGCGTGGCACCGGCCAGCGCAGCCAGAGCGAACAGGCGGGTGCGGCCTGGCAGGGTTGAGGGGTTGTGCATGGGGAAGGCTCCTTTGTCATTCGGGAAAAAAATGCAGGCGTGGCAAAGCGCGGGCGAACGAAAGCCCGGCCTTGACACAAGGCCTGTGCGGGTGAAGGTGGCGGGACGCTCAGCCCGGCTTGCGGGCCACGATGAAGACGCGGATGTCTTTGCCGCGCGTGCCGTGCCGCTCGACCGACTCGATCTGCAGGCCCTGGCGGGCGATGGCGGCGCGCAGGTGGGCCGCATCAAAACTCAGCACGTGCGGCGCCTTGCCGATGGCGCGCATCAGCGGCAAGGCAACATGGGGCACCAGCGGGTTCATCTCGGCAATGCAGGGTGTCTTGGAGACCAGCAAGCCGCCGGGTCGCAGGGCACGCGCGGCTTGCGCCAGCGCGTGGTCCAGGTCACCCACCAGGTGCAGCAGGTTGAAGGCCAGCACGGCGTCCCAGGCGTTCTGCCCGAACACCTGTGCATCAGCATCGGCCACCGCGAAGCTCAGCTGGGGCACGGGCCGGGCGACCAGCTTTTCGCGGGCGATGGCAATCATTTCCTGCGACACGTCGGTGGCCAGCAGGCTGCGGGTGAAAGGCGCCAGGCGCAGCGCCGTGGTGCCGGTGCCGCAGCCGATCTCCAGCACATCCTGCCCGGGGGGCAGCAGGGTCAGCACGCGCTGCAGCGTGGCCTCGTAACCCGCCAGGTCGGCAATCGGGTCGGCGGCGTATTTGCGCGCCACGCGATCCCAGAACCGCGCCTTGCGAACGGCTGATGCATCAGCCTGGGAGCCTGCCGGGGCGACGGACAGCGGTGCAGTGGGTAAAGAGGACATGACCGGGATACTATCCATGCACAACGCCGCAGGGAAGTGCGGTAATTTGCAATAAACCTATACAAATACGCATGGATCAACTCGACTGGAACCAACTAAAGGCTTTCCTGGAAACGGCCGAAACCGGCTCGTTGTCGGCGGCAGCCCGCAAGCTGGGCCTGACGCAGCCCACCCTGAGCCGCCAGGTGGCCGCCATTGAAAAAGCCATGGGCGTGACGCTGTTCGAGCGCGTGGGCAAGACCATGGCGCTGACCACCACCGGGCTGGATTTGCTGGAGCATGCACGCGCCATGGGCACAGCCGCCGAGGCACTGGCCCTGGCGGCCACAGGCCGCTCGCAGGCGGTGGGCGGCGTGGTGTCTGTGTCGGCCACCGACGCCGTGGCGGCCTACCTGGTGCCGCCGCTGGTGCGCCGCCTGCGCGAGCAGGACCCAGGCATTACGGTCGAGGTGATTTCGTCCAACGCTTTAAGCGACCTGCTGCGCCGCGAGGCCGACATTGCCATCCGCCATGTCAAGCCGGAACAACCGGAGCTGATCGCGCGGCTGGTGCGCCAGGCCTCGGCCTGCTTCTATGCGTCTGAAGACTGGGTCAAAGAAAACGGGCACCCTCGCTGCGCTGCAGACGCGGCGAACCTGCCCTTTGTGGGGGCTGAGCGCAACGGCCCGTACCTGGGCTTTCTGCAGCAGCACGGCCTGCCGGTGACCGAGGCCAGCTTCAGCTGCCATGCCGAGCATTCCGTGGCGAACTGGGCGCTGGTGCGCGCCGGCATGGGCATTGGCGCGATGATGGACGACATCGCCCGCCAGACGCCCGGCGTGGTGCGCGTGCTGGACGAGGTGCCGCCGGTGATGTTCCCGATCTGGCTGGTGAGCCACCGCGAGCTGCGCACCTCGCGGCGCATCCGCGTGGTGTTTGAGGCGCTGGCTGCGGGCTTGCAGCCGGCTGCCTGAGCCTACTTCGCCAGGTCCACCTCGCGGTGCTCACCCAGGTTGGTGGGCGGCTTGCCGGTGATGGCGGCCTTGGCCATCTTCAGCACCTGGGCAATCTTGCTTTCCTTCACGTTCCAGTATTCGGCGTGGTCGGGCTGCACGGCCAGCAGCGCCAGATCGGGGTCGTCCTGCCCGCCGGGGAACCAGGCCTTGGCGGCCGGGGACCACAGCTTGTCAATCAAGGCGCGGTCGTCGCTGATGCGGGCCATGCCTGACACGGACACGTAACAGTCGTCGTCAGTGTTGGCATAGGCAATATTCACCAGGCCGTCTGCCGCCACACGGCCTGCCAGGTGCGAGCCGCGCGAGATGAAGAAATACAACGCGCCATTGGCTGCCAGCTCGCGGTTTTGCGTGGTCAGGGGTTGTGAATGCAACTGACCATCGGCGTCGCGGTGCGTCAGCATGCCAAAGCGGGTTTTCTTGATGAGGTCCCACAGGGTGTCGTGGGTGTTTTCCTGGTCGGTCATAAGGGCTCCTGAAGGGGTTGCGCCGGTTGGCTTGCAAACCACTTTAGGGGTGTGCCCTGGTGCGCGGCGTCGGTGCAGGGGCCGCACGCCTGTGCGGTCTGGCTGACAGGCTGGTTCGGGCGAGGCATGGATACCGGGTCAAGCCCGGCATGACAGGCAGGGGGAGCTCAGGCGAAGCGGAACGTCACGGGTACCGCAATCGCCGCCAAACGCTCGCGCAAGCGCTTTTCCTGCGCGGCGTCATGGGCCGCAGCGATGGCCACCACCGCCGACAGCGTGCCGCCCTGCTCCGCCGCCTGCACCGTCACGCCGGGCACATCGGCCAGCATCTCGGCCAGCTTGGCCTCGATGGCGCGCAGGCGCAGCGTCGGTTTGTAGATCTTGCCGATAGCGGTCATGGGCATCGCATCGACGACAGTCACGCGCTTGGGTGCGGCCGGGCGCTCATACACCTGGGGCGCCACGGCGGCCAGCAGCGCAGCGGCGTCGATCTGCGCGCCGGGCTTGAGCGTCACAAACGCCACCGGCAATTCTCCCGCATACGCATCAGGCTCGCCCACCACGGCGCACAGGGCTACGGCCGGATGGGCCAGGAACGCCTCCTCCACCAGGCCCGGGTCAATGTTGTGCGAGCCGCGAATGATCACGTCCTTGGCGCGGCCGGTGATGTGCAGGTAGCCCTGCGCATCGATGTGGCCCAGGTCGCCCGATACCAGCCAGCCGCCTTCAAACATGCCGGCGTTGCGCGCGGCGTCGGTGTAGCCGGGGCTCACGTGCGGGCCACGCAGCACCACCACGCCGGTTTCGCCTGCGGCGCAGGGCTGGTCCAGCTGCACGCTGCCGTCTTTCCAGGCCACCGCGCGCACCTCGGTGTAGGGCAGGCGCAGGCCGGTGGAGCCGGGCACGCGTGGCGCAGCGAAGGGCTCAATGCTGACCAAACCTCCGCATTCGGTCATGCCCAGGATGTTGCGCACCGGGATACCCAGGCGTTGTTCAAACTGCGCGGCCAGCTCGGTGGGCAACGGCGAGCCGCCGGTGTAGGCCACCTTCACCGTGGAAATGTCGGCGTCCACCGGCTGGTTCACCAGCGTGGCCAGGATGGTGGGCACGCAGGCCAGCGCAGTCACGCGTTCGCGCTCGCAGAACTTCCAGTAGCTCTTGACGAAGGCCGCGTTGCGCATGCCGCTCAACGTAGGCAGCACCTGCGTCGCGCCCACGGCCAGCAGGGCCAGGCCGTAAACAAACGCGCCGGCCACGTGGAACAGCGGAAAGCCATTGACCTCTACCGTGTGTTCGTCAAAGCCGTAGTAATGATGGGCAAACCAGCTGGTGTGCGCCTCGTTGCCGTGCGTGTGCTGGGCCAGCTTGGGCGCGCCGGTCGTACCACCGGTGTGAAAGAAAGCCGCAATCCGGTCTGGCGTCAGCGCGGGGTCGAACGTCAACTCAGCCGGTTGCGCATCCAGCCGCTCAAACAGGCCCGGCGCCATCTGCAGCACGGGTATGTCGTACAGCGCGCGCACCTTCTGCACCGTGCTCCACACGTCCAGCTCGTCATTCGGGCCCAGCGCCACCAGCAGTCTGGCGCCACTGGCTTTCAGCAGCGCGGCAATGTGGTCGGGCTGCAGCAGGTAATTGATGGGGCAGGCCCGCCCGGCCACTTGCGCGCCCCACAGCGCGTAATGCGTTTCAGGAATGTTGGGTCCCAGGATGGCCACCGCGTCATCGGGCCCGATGCCCAGCGCGCGGAACAGGTTGGCCGCGCGGTGGATGTTGGCCAACAACTGCATATAGCTCACGCGCACCGGCGGCACTGTGATGTCGCCGCTGGGCAGGTAGGTGAAGGCTGTGCGGCCTGCGTGCCGGCCTGCCGCAGCGGCAATCAGGCCGTAGGTCGTGCGCGCGGGAATAGCCTGGTCATACGGCTGCTGCTCCAGCCGCTGCACGTCCGCCAAGGACGCGAAGGGGGGCGGCGCGGCCGCGCCGGCCCGGGCGATCACGCCAGCCCCAGCAACCTGACAGCGTTGTCTTTCAGAATGCCCGGCATCACCTCGGGCTTGAAGCCGGCTTCTTCAAAGTCTTTCATCCAGCGCTCGGGCGTGATCAGCGGGTAATCGCTGCCAAACAGCACGCGGTCCTTCAGCAGCGTGTTGGCGTACTGCACCAGTTGCTTGGGGAAGTATTTGGGGCTCCAGCCGCTCAGGTCGATCCACACATTGGGCTTGTGCGTGGCCACGCTCAGCGCTTCGTCCTGCCACGGAAAGCTCGGGTGCGCCATGACGATCTGCATGTCGGGGAAATCAATGGCCACATCGTCCAGATGGATGGGGTTGCTGTATTCCAGCCGCAGGCCGCCGCCGCAGCGCATACCGCTGCCAATGCCGCTGTGCCCGGTGTGAAAGATCGCGGGCAGCTTGTGCGCGTTGATCACCTCGTAAATGGGCCAGGCCATCTTGTCGTAGGGGTGGTAGCCCTGCACCGTGGGGTGAAACTTGAAGCCCTTGACGTTGTGCTCCCTGATCAGCCGCTCGGCCTCTCGCGCGCCCATCTTGCCCTTGTGCGGGTCGATGCTGGCAAAGCACATCATCATGTCGCTGTTGGCCTTGGCGGCTTCGGCGATTTCTTCGTTGGGGATGCGGCGGCGGCCCAGCTGCGATTCGCTGTCCACGGTGAACATCACCAGGCCGATTTTCTTTTCGCGGTAATGCGCAATGGTCTCGGCAATGGTGGGGCGGCGGCTGTTGCGGAAGTATTTGTCCGCGGCGCGGTCGTATTCCTCGCCATAGTTGTCAAACGGGTTCCAGCAACTCACCTCGGCATGCGTGTGCACGTCGATGGCGACGAGGTTTTTGTAATCCATGTTTGTCTCCGGGGCCGCGAGGCCTACTAGGGTAAGTCCTTACGAAACAGGACTTCGGGTTTCTTGAATTGGTTATTATTTATAACAATAATTCAACCACTTGGCAAACACAGACATGACCCACAAAGACGTTCAACTTGAAATCCGCGGCGCTGTTGCCGTGGTGCGCCTGAGCCGCCCGGCCAAGCGCAACGCGCTGTCTGACGGTGTCATTCTGGCACTGCGCGGCATTTTTGAAACCCTGCCCGACACGGTGCGCGCCGCTGTGCTCGATGGCGAAGGCGAACACTTCTGCGCCGGCCTGGACCTGAGCGAGCTGAAAGAGCGCGACGCCGGCCAGGGCCTGCACCATTCGCGCATGTGGCATGCCGCGCTGGAGCGCGTGCAGTACGGCCCGGTGCCGGTCATTGCTGCGCTGCACGGCGCGGTGGTGGGCGGCGGGCTGGAGCTGGCCAGCGCCTGCCACATCCGGGTGGCCGATGACTCTACTTTTTATGCGCTGCCCGAAGGCTCGCGCGGCATCTTTGTGGGCGGCGGCGGTGCGGTGCGCATCCCGCGCCTGATCGGCGCAGCGCGCATGACCGACATGATGCTGACCGGCCGTGTGTACAACGCGGCGGATGGCGAGCGCGTGGGCTTTGCGCAGTACCTGGTGCCGGCAGGACAGGCATTCGACAAGGCGTTTGAGCTGGCCACGCGTGTGGCTGAAAACGCGCCGCTGACCAATTACGCGCTGATGCACGCCCTGCCCCGCATTGCCGAGCAGCCCGCAGACCAGGGCTTTCTGACCGAAGCGCTGATGGCCGCCATTGCCCAGAGCGCGCCCGAGGCCAAGACCCGCGTCAAGGCCTTCCTGGACGGCAAGGCCGCCAAGGTCAAAAAGGCCTGATCCCAACGCGACAACGACAAGAACATGAGCGAGACAAACACCACCCCCCCCATCGCCCCGAAATACCGGCCGATGAAGTTCGGCGTGACCCGCGTGACCCTGCGCGAAGGCGCGGGCGGCACGCGCTACATGCGCGCCGACCAGCCGCTGCAAGCGCACGCGCACCGGCTGACCGACCGCCTGGTGCACTGGGCGCACACCGCGCCGGATCGCACCTTCATGGCGCGGCGTGTGCGCAACGCCGATGGCACGACCGGCGACTGGCGCCGGATTTCCTATGCCCAGGCACTGGCCAGCGCGCGCAGCATCGGCCAGGCCCTGCGCGACCGCGGGCTGAACGCCGAGCGGCCCGTGGCCATCCTGAGCGAAAACGACCTGGAGCATGCGCTGCTGGCCCTGGGCTGCCTGTATGCGGGCGTGCCATATTGCCCCGTGTCACCGGCGTACTCCACCGTGAGCCAGGACTACGACAAGCTGCGCCATGTGCTGACGACGCTGACGCCCGGGCTGGTGTTCGCCGCCGACAGCGCCCGCTACAGCAAGGCCATTGCGGCTACCGTGGGTGCCGATGTGGAGGTGGTGGTGGGCGATGCGTTCAACACGCTGCTGGCCACCGAGCCCACACCGGCCATTGACGCCGCCATGCAGGCCACCGGCCCCGACACCATCACCAAGTTTTTGTTCACATCAGGCTCCACCAAGCTGCCCAAGGCCGTGATCAACACGCACGGCATGTGGTGCGCCAACCAGCAGCAGATGCGCCAGAGCATGCCGGTGCTGGCCGAAGAGCCGCCGGTGCTGATCGACTGGCTGCCGTGGAACCACACCTTCGGCGGCAACCACAATTTCGGCCTGACCATCTACAACGGCGGCACGCTGTACATCGACGACGGCAAACCTGTGCCCGCGCTCATGGGCGAAACACTGCGCAACCTGCGCGAGATCGCGCCCACGGTGTACTTCAACGTGCCCACGGGCTTCGAGGCGATTGCCAACGCCATGAAGACCGACGATGCATTGCGCAAGAACCTGCTGTCGCGCGTGAAGATGTTCTTTTACGCCGGCGCCGCGCTGGCCCAGCCCGTGTGGGACACGCTGCACGATGTGCAGGAGCGCGAAGTGGGTGAGCGCATCGTCATGGGCACCGGCCTGGGCATGACCGAATCGTCGCCGTTTGCGATCTTCATCACCAACCCCAACGTCAAGGCCGGCTACCTCGGCGTGCCCACGCCGGGGCTTGAATTGAAGCTGGTCCCCGCCGAGGGCAAAACCGAGGTCCGCTACAAGGGACCCAACA
This sequence comes from Ramlibacter sp. 2FC, assembly GCA_943372515.1. GTDB lineage: Bacteria > Pseudomonadota > Gammaproteobacteria > Burkholderiales > Burkholderiaceae_C > RAM1. The sequence continues at coordinate 14,511 of CALRYY010000071.1, forward strand.
TCACGCCCGGCTACTGGCGTGCAGCCGAAGCCACTGCAGAGGCGTTTGATGATGAAGGCTTCTTCTGCACCGGCGACGCCGTGCTGTGGATCGACGACAACGACGTGCACCAGGGCCTGAAGTTTGACGGTCGCATCGCCGAAGACTTCAAGCTGGCCACCGGCACGTTTGTGAGCGTGGGGCCGCTGCGCGCCAAGGTCATTGCCGCGGGCGCACCTTATGTACAGGACGCCGTGCTGACCGGCATCAACCTGAAAGAAGTGGGCGCGCTGGTGTTCCCCACCGGCGCCGTTCGCCAACTGGCGGGTTTGCCCGCCGATGCCTCGATGCAGCAGGTGGTGCAAAGCGCACCGGTGCAGGCGCACTTCCAGACGGTTCTGAACGAGCTCAACCGCACGGGCACCGGCAGCGCCAACCGCATTGCACGCCTGCACGTCATGCACGAGCCGCCGTCCATCGACAAGGGCGAAGTCACCGACAAGGGCTCCATCAACCAGCGCGCCGTGCTCAAGCACCGCGACGCCATCGTGCAGGCGCTGCATGGCGGCAGCCTGCCCTTCACCCTCTTGCCACAGGAAGCAAAGCAATGAACATTCAAGGACAAGCCGCCATCGTCACCGGCGGTGCATCGGGCCTGGGCGAGGCCACCGCACGCGAGCTGGCCCGCCTGGGCGCCAAGGTGGCCGTGCTGGACGTGAACATGGCGCTGGCTGAAAAAGTCGCCGCAGAAATTAGCCAGCAATTTGGAAACGGCTGCGCCGTGGCCTGCCAGTGCGACATCACCAACACCGACAGCGTCGTGGCCGCACTGGACAAGGCCGCCGCGGCCCACGGCCCGGCACGCATCCTCATGAACATTGCCGGCATCGGCACGGCCAAACGCATTGTCGGCAAGGACGGCAACGCCGCCCCGCTCGAAGACTTTGCCAAAGTCATCAACGTCAACCTGATCGGCAGCTACAACATCAGCCGCCTGTTTGCGGCGGCCTGTGTGAAGCTGCCCGCGCTGGACGACGGCGAGCGCGGCGTGATGATGTTCACCGCGTCGGTCGCTGCCTTTGACGGTCAGGTCGGCCAGCAGGCCTACAGCGCCAGCAAGGGCGGCCTGGTCGGCATGACGCTGCCCATGGCGCGCGACCTGGCGCAGCACGGCATCCGCGTATGCACGGTGGCCCCCGGCCTGTTTGCCACGCCGCTCATGAAGCAGCTGCCCGAGCCTGTACAGGCGTCGCTGGCGGCGTCCATTCCGTTCCCGTCGCGCCTGGGCAAGCCTGAAGAGTTTGCCCAGCTGGCAGCGCATATCGTGACCAACGGCCACCTGAATGGCGAAGTCATCCGCCTGGATGGCGCGCTGCGTATGGCACCAAGGTGATTGCCCACCCCCGAGCGCCTGCGGCGCTCCCCCTCAAGGGGGCGCCCCCAGCGGCCCGGCAAAGCCGGTTCCGCGGCGGCACTGGAAAAACTCAACTACAAGGAGACAACTATGAGTAACCGACGCACCTTCATCACCCAAACCGCCGCCATGGCCAGCCTGGGCCTGCCCCTGTCTGCGCTGGCCCAGGCCAACCTGGAGCTGGCCAAAATCATCTGCGGCTTTCCGCCCGGCGGCACCAGCGACGCCATGTCGCGCCGCATTGCCGACAAGCTGCGCGGGGGCTACGCCACCAGCGTCGTGGTAGACAACAAGCCTGGCGCAGGCGGCCAGATCGGCGTGACCACGCTGCGCGACAGCCCGGCTGACGGCAGCTCGATGCTGCTCACGCCGTCGTCCATGCTGTCGATCTACCCGTTTGTCTACAAGTCGCTGCCCTACAAGCCGCTGGAAGACGTGCAGCCGGTGTCGCTGGCCTGCTATTTCAACCACGCCTTTGGCGTGGGCCCGGGCGTGCCCGAGAGCGTGAAAACCATCAAGGACTTCCTGGCCTGGGCCAAGGCCAACCCGACCAAGGCCAACTACGGCTCGCCGGGCGCGGGCTCCATGCCGCACCTGATCGTGGGCCTGCTCAACAAGCTGACCGGCAGCGACCTCAAGCACATCCCCTACCGCGGCTCGGCCCCCGGCATCCAGGACCTGCTGGGCGGGCAGATCTCGGCCATGTCGTCACCCGTGGGCGATTACCTGCCCTACATCAAGACCGGCCGCCTGCGTATCCTGGCGATCTCGGGCATCAACCGCAGCCCGTTTGTGCCCGACGTGGCCACCTACCGTCAGCAGGGCTTTCCCATCACCGTGCGCGAGTGGTATGGCCTGTTCCTGCCGGGCAAGGCCAATGCGCAGACGGTGCGCCGTGCCGCCGCCTACCTGCAGCCAGCTCTCGCCCAGCCCGACCTGATCAGCAGCATGGCGCAGGTGGGCATGGAGGTGCAGTCGTCGTCGCCGCAGGTGCTGGGTGATTTGCTGCGCGCAGACGCCGAAGAGTGGCGCCGCCTTATTAAACAGATCGGCTTCACGGCTGAATCTTGACCTCCTCCCAGACGGAATAACTTCACCACAAGGAGACATCACCATGAACAATCGTCGTCACTTCGTTCAGTCGGCCGGCGCGCTGGCGGCCATCGGTGCGCTGTCGCCGCTGGTCGCTCGCGCCCAGGGGCTGGAGCAGGTCAAGATCGTCAACGGCTTTCCGGCCGGGGGCACGGCCGACGCCACCAGCCGCCGCGTGGGCGAGCACATGCGCGGCAGCGCCTTCACCAAGAACGCCGCCGTGGTCGAGAACAAGCCCGGCGCTGGCGGACGCATCGCGTGCGAGACCGTCAAGAACGCCGCGCCCGACGGCAGCACGCTGCTGCTCACACCGTACTCCTGCACGGCCGTGTACCCGCACATCTACACCAAGCTCAGCTACGACCCGTTCAAGGACCTGATGCCGGTGAGCATCGCCGCCGTCATGCACCACGGCCTGGCCGTGGGGCCCATGGTGCCGGACACGGTAAAGACCGTGCGCGACTACGTGGCCTGGTGCAAGGCCAACCCCGGCAAGGCCAGCTACGGCTCGCCGGCTGCGGGCTCGCTGCCGCACTTCCTGGGGGCGCTTCTGAGCAGCTACACCGGCGTGCCGCTGACACACGTGCCCTACCGCGGTTCTGTGCCCGGCGTGGCCGACCTGATCGGCGGCCAGCTGGCGTCGATGTTCACGCCCAGCGGTGACTTCCTGGCCAACCACAAGGCCGGCAAGATCCGCATGATCGCCACATCCGGCCCCACACGCTCCAGGTTCTCGCCCGAGGTTGCCACCTTTGCCGAGCAGGGCTTCGCCGACCTGACGACCGAGGAATGGTTTGGTTTTTATGCCCCGGCCAATACGCCGGGCAACGTCATTGACAACGCCAACGCCGCGATCAACGCCGCGCTGAAGCAGCCCGCCGTGGTCAACAGCCTGGGCACCTTCGGTCTGGTGGCCGCCGGCTCGACCGTGCGTGAGATGGACCGCAGCCAGCGCGAAGCGCATTTCCGCTGGGGGCCGCTGGTGCGCCACATCGGCTTTACCGGCATGTCCTGATCCAACCCCACCCACATACCGGGAATCTTCATGAACATTTTTTCCACCAGGCTGCTGGGCGCAGCCTGCGCCGCGGCATCGCTGGCCGCCTGCACCACCGGCCCCCACACCAGCGCCACCACTGCGCTGAAAGCCGCCACGCCTGCAACGCTGGCCCAGTGCGAGGCCCTGGCCACCGCCTTTCGCCATGACAACACCACGCTTGATTCCGCTGCCACCGTGCCCGCGGGCACGCTCAAGCTGGCCGGCCAGAACGTGGCCGCCCATTGCCTGGTCAAGGGCGCCATGCACAAACGCAAGGGCAGCGACGGGCGCGACTACGCCATTGCCTTCGAGATGCGCCTGCCGCAAAACTGGAACGGCCGCTTTTTCTACCAGGGCAACGGCGGCCTGGACGGCGCGGTGCGCCCGGCCGAAGGCGCCCTGGGCGGCGGGCCGCTGACCGGCGCGCTCATGCAGGGCTTTGCCGTCATCAGCTCCGACGCCGGCCACACCGGCGCGCAAACGCCCTACTTTGGCTCGGAGCCGCAGGCCCGGCTGGACTACGGCTACCAGGCCGTCGTGAAGCTCACGCCCATGGCCAAGGGGCTGATCGCCAGCGCCTACGGCAAGGGACCTGACCGTTCGTACATCGGCGGCTGCTCCAACGGTGGGCGCCACGCCATGGTGGCCGCCGCGCGGGTGGGTGACCAGTACGACGGCTACCTGGTGGGTGCGCCGGGCTACCGCCTGCCCAGCGCCGCCATGGCCCAGCTGTGGGGCGTGCAGCAATGGGCGCCGCTGGCCACGCCGGGCGCGACCGTCAAACACCCGCTGGCACCCAACGTGAACATCGCCGACCTGGGCAGCGCACTGACCGCCGCCGAACGCCAGACCGTGGCCGGTGCGCTGCTGGACAAATGCGACGCGCTGGACGGCCTGCGTGATGGCATGGTGCAGGCCACGCAGGCCTGCCAGGCCGCGTTTGACATCCGCCGCGACGTGCCCGCCTGTGGCGCGGCCGGGCGCAGCGGCGCCTGCCTTACGCCCGCGCAAAAGGACGTGCTGGCCGCATCGTTTGCCGGCGCCACCACCCGCGGCGGCCGCGCGCTGTACAGCGCCTTCCCCATGGACCCGGGTATCGCCGGCGCCAACTGGGCGCAATGGAAATTCGTCAATGCGCTGGCGCTGGACCCGCTGTCGGTGGGCACGGTGTTCAGCTCGCCGCCCACGCCAGTGGACGCGATGAAGGTCGACCTGGACGCGCGCCTGGCCTTGCTGACAGCCACGACTGACACCTACCGCGAATCGGGCATGGCCCACATGTCGCCGCCAGGCCACGAAACGGCCGCCGGCATGGCCGCGCTGCACGCGCGCGGCGCGCGCATGGTGCTGTACCACGGCGTGAGCGACGCGATCTTCTCGGCCGAAGACACGCGCCAGTGGATGCTGCGCATGGACCAGGCGCTGGGCGGCAAGGGTTCCGAATTCGCGCGCTACTTTCCTGTGCCGGGCATGAACCACTGCAGCGCCGGCCCTGCGGCCGACCAGTTTGACCTGCTGACGCCGCTGGTGCAGTGGGTGGAGCAAGGCGTAGCGCCCGGCGCGGTGACCGCCAGCGTGCGGGGCGCCGGCAACGCCGGCGGGGTGAATACCGAGCTGCCCGCTGGCTGGTCACCTACCCGCACCCGGCCGCTGTGCGCCTGGCCCACCGTGGCCCGTTACAACGGCAGCGGCGATATTGAAAAAGCATCCAGCTTCAGCTGCAAGCCCTGAAACCTGAGCCCGCGCCATGAACTACCGCCCCGACGCTGACGACGCCCGCTTCCTGCTGAGCGAGGTGCTGGACGCGCCCGGCCAGCTTGGGCCCCTGGCGGCCATGGCCGACGCCGACGCGGCGTTGATGGGCCAGGTGCTGGAAGAAGCCGGCAAGTTTGTGGGCGACGTGGTGGCGCCGCTGCATGCAGCGGGCGACGTGCCCGGCTGCCGGTTTGAGGCCGGCAGGGTCACCACGCCGCCGGGCTTTCGTGATGCGTACCAGGCGTTCTGGCAGGCCGGCTGGCCGGCCCTGGCCTGCGCACCAGACGATGGCGGCCAGGGCCTGCCCTGGATGCTGGAGGGCGTGCTGTACGAATGGCTGAGCGCGGCCAACCACGGCTGGACCATGGCGCCGGGCCTGCTGCACGGCGCGTATGAATGCCTGAAACACCACGGCAGTGACGAACTGAAAGGCCGCTACCTGGCCAGGATCGCCAGCGGCGAATGGCTGGCCACCATGTGCCTGACCGAGCCCCATGCGGGCAGCGACCTGGGCCTGGTGCGCACCCGCGCCGTGGCCCAGGCCGATGGCAGCTACCGGTTGAGCGGCAGCAAGATATTCATCTCGGGCGGCGAGCACGACCTGACGGACAACATCATTCACCTGGTGCTCGCGCGCCTGCCCGATGCACCGCCCGGCCCCAAGGGGCTGTCGCTTTTTCTGGCGCCCAAGGTCATGCCCGATGGCACGCGCAACGCCGTGCACTGCGACCGCATCGAAGAAAAAATGGGCCTGCACGGCAGCCCCACCTGCGCCATGCGGTTTGACGGCGCCACCGGCTGGTTGATGGGTGAGCCAGGGCGCGGGCTGAACGCGATGTTTGTGATGATGAACGCCGCGCGCCTGCATGTGGCGCTGCAGGGCGTAGGCCTGCTGGACGCAGCCTGGCAAAAGGCCGACGCCTATGCGCGTGAACGCACGCAGATGCGCGTGCCCGGCCCGCGTGACCCCGCCAGGGCAGCGGACGAAATTATTGGCCACCCGGCCATGCAGCGCATCCTGGACACGCAGCGCGCCTGGATTGATTGCAGCCGCGTGCTGGCTTACCAGACAGGCCTGGAGCTGGACATCGCGCGCCACCACCCTGATGAAAAGCGCCGCGCCGCAGCAAACCGCTGGTGCAGCCTGGTCACACCGGTGCTCAAGGCCGCCTGCACCGACCAGGCCTTTCACGGTGCGAGCGAATGCCTTCAGGTGTTTGGCGGGCACGGCTACATCCGCGAATGGGGCATCGAGCAGATCGTGCGCGATTCACGCGTGGCCATGATCTATGAGGGCACGAACGAAATCCAGGCCATCGACCTGCTGGTGCGCAAGGTGCTGCCCGACGGCGGCGCCGCCTTGTCGGCCCTGCTGCTGGACTTGCGCGCAGACCTGGACGCCGCCGTACCCGAACACGCCGACGTGCTGCGCCGCCTGGCCGAGCTGCGCTACGCCACCACGCAGCTGGTGCACGCCGCCAAAGACGATGTACAGCTGCCTTACTGGATCGCGGGCGACTACCTGCGCGCCGTAGCGCTGGCGCTGCTGGCCTGGGGCGCCA
>CALRYY010000072.1:0-20889 GCA_943372515.1 Ramlibacter sp. 2FC
GATGAGGATTTCCATGCGGCTTTTCAGCCGCGGGAACCGTTCGCACAGCAGGGCGACCGTGCGCGGCACCAGAAACGATGCCAGGCTGGCTGACACCGCCAGGCGCAAGGTGCCGGTTTGCGGCTCGGCCAGGCTGCGCGACACATCGCGCACACGTTCCACGCCGCGCCACAGCGCGTCAATCTCCTGGTGCAGTTGCTGGCCCTCGGGCGTGGGCAGCAGCCGGCCCTTGACGCGCTCAAACAGCGCAAAGCCAGCCTGCTTTTGCGCCTGGGCCAGCACCTTGCTGATGGCGGGTTGTGATACGTGCAGCAACTGCGCCGCGCCGCCCACACCGCCCGTGAGCATGACGGCTCGAAAGACTTCCATCTGCCTGAGGTTCATACCCGATTCTGGCACGCATAACCCAAGGTTATGTGTTGGACAAATCTTTTCATTTGCCAGCAGGCACACACGGCATGCACCATGCGCACAGGAGACAAGCCATGACAAAGACACACGCATCCCTACGCCGCGCCTTGCTGGGCGGTCTGGCCGCTGCACTGTGCGCACCTGCCCTGGTGCGCGCGCAGGCGCCTTTTCCCACGCGCAATGTCCGCATCGTGTTGCCCCAGCCGCCCGGCGGCGCGGCCGACCGCCTGGCCCGCATGCTGGCCGACCGCCTGGAGACGCGCTGGAAGCAGCCCGTGGTGCTGGACAACAAGCCCGGCGGCGGGGTGGTGGTGGGCACGCTGGCGACCGTGCGTGCCCCGGCGGACGGCTACACCATCGGCCTGCTGGGCAGCTCGTTGAGCATCAATGCCGTGCAGCGCACCGACCTGCCGTACCAGCTCAAGGACCTGCAGCCGCTGGCCCGCGTGGGCTACTACACCATGGCGCTGGTGGCACCGGCCAGCTTTGCGGTCAACGACGTCAAGGGCCTGATTGCGCTGGCCAAGGCGCAGCCGGCCAACCAGTTCTCGTTCGGCTCCAACGGCATCGGCACCTCGGCCCAGCTGGGCGGTGACTTGCTGAACCACATGGCCGGCATCCAGCTGCAGCACGTGCCCTACAACGGCGCGGCCAAGATGTACACCGACATGATCGGCGGGCTGGTCCCGCTGGGATTTTCGGTGGTGAGTTCGGCCGAGCCGTTCATCAAGTCGGGCCAGATGAAAGTGCTCGGCGTGACCAGCGCACAGCGCAGCCCCCTGTACCCGCAGTGGCCCACCATTGCCGAGACGCTGCCCGGCTATGAATCGGTCAACTGGGCGGGCTTTTGCGCCCCGGCGGGGATGCCGCGCGACCTGGTGCAAAAGCTGTCCGACGACATCCTGGCCGTGCTGCGGGCACCCGAGATGGCCAAAACGCTGGCCGACATGGGCATTGAGCTGGCACCGCTGGGGGCAGACGATTTCCAGACGTTCATCCAGAGCGAGGTGCGGCGCTTTGCCGCCGTGACGCGCCCGCTTGCACCTGCGAAGAACTGAGCCCCCTATGACAGACACCGCATCTACCTACCAGCTCACCCGAAGCATCCCGGCCGAGGCGCCCTACGACCTGGTCGTGGCCGGCGGCGGCCCCGCCGGCACAGCGGCCGCCATCTGCGCTGCACGCCGCGGCCTGAAGGTGCTGCTGGCCGAAGCCACCGGCTGCCTGGGCGGCATGGGCACCAGCGGCCTGGTGTCGTCGTTCGGTCCCGTGTCGGATGGCGAACGCATGCTGGTGGGCGGCTTCATGAAGGAGCTGTTGCAGACCATGTGGGACAGCCAGGCGTTTGCGCCGCAGGTCACGCAGGATTTCCTGCACCGCCAGCTCAACCGCTGGGTGCCGTTCAAGCCCGAGCACCTCAAGCGCATCCTGGACGAGTTCGTGGTGCAGGCCGGTGTGGATCTGCGGTTTTTCACGCGCGTGGTGGAGGCCGATATGGGTCCGGGCCGCATCAACGGTGTGGTGCTGAGCAATGTGGAGGGCCTGCGCTATGTGCCGGCCAAAACCTTCATCGACGCCACCGGCGACGCCGCGCTGGCGGCGCTGGCCGGTGTGCCGTGCAAGGGGGTGCTGCGCGACACCGACACGGTGTCACCCAGCACGCTGTGCTCGCTGCTGGCGGGCATGGACTGGCATGACCCGGCTTACGGCAGCGACTGGCGCGGCATTGACGAGGTCAAGGGCAAGGTCAAGACGCAGTGGGTGCCGCAGGCCATTGACGAAGGCTTCTTCACCCAGGACGACCGGTTCTTTCCCGGCATGAACCGCATTGGCGAAAGCGGCGCCACGCTGAACGCCGGCCATGTGTTCAACCTGAACCCGCTGTCCGTGCGCAGCCTGTCCGACGGCATGGTGTTTGGCCGCAAGCTGGCGCTGGAGTATGCCGAGTTCTACCGCAAATACGTGCCGGGTTGCGCCGACCTGGAGCTGCTGACCACCGCGCCCGTGATGGGCGTGCGCGATTCACGCCGAATCGTGGGCGAGTTTGAGCTGTGCATTGACGACTTTCGCGCCAAGCGCCAGTTCCCGGACCAGATCGCGGTGTACAACCGCCCGACCGACGTGCACCCCACCGACACCAGCAAGGCCGAATTCGACCGATTCATGAAAGACTTTCACGGCAAGGACAACCTGGGCCGCGGCGACTGCGTGGGCATCCCCTACAGCATCCTGGTGCCTCGCGGCTCGCACAACCTGTGGGTGGCAGGGCGTTGCCATTCCAGCGACACCAAGGTGCATGGCTCCATCCGGGCGCAGTCGGCGGCGTACATGATGGGCCAGGCCGTGGGCACGGCGGCCGCGCAATCCATCCGCACCGGCCAGCCGGCCTGCGACCTGGACACGGCGGTGTTGGTGCAGCAACTGCGTGCCGACGGTGCCTACTTGCCGCAAGAGGGTTTGTCGTCGCGCATGACACGCGTGTAAAAAACGACTCGCGGAATTCTCTGCCGAAAGAGAAGCTCAGGGCGATACGTAATCCGTGATTTTGGCCGTGAAGGCCACCAGCACGCCAGGGACCAGACCGTATTCGCTGGTCAGCGTGGCCGGGGCATTGGTTGCCGTGAAGAAGCATCCGCTGGTGCTGCCGATCGGGCATTGGATGGACGTGGCGAACGGGTCGGCATCCGTGAACCGGAAATGCACGTCAAACTGGGTGCCGGTGGCGTTTTGCGTCACGCTGTAGTCGTTGTCGGTGCCCGCCAGCACCACGTAGTTGCCATTGGCCAGCTGGGGGCCAATGGCCAGACCTTCCCATTTTTCGGGTGACTTGTTGCCCAGGGCGGACAGGGTGTTGGCCGCCAGGTTCATCACTTTGGCCCCCTTCTTCACCGCGCCGACAAATGTGCCGGTGGTGGGCAGGGTCACGCTACTGACGTCAACGGCTCCCGTCAGGTCAATCTGGTAGACCGACTTGTCGGCGGTGGCCAGCGCGGCCCCGGCACCAATGCCCCGGTTGTTGCGCTCCAGCACCAGAAACTTGTCGTTGCCCAGCGCCACCAGCGCCGAAATGCCCTGTCCCTGATCAGCCCGGTCCATCGCGTAGGCGTATTGCGCCACGGCCGCGCCCGTCGTCACGTCAAACTTGACGATACGGTTGTAGATGCCGTTGCCACCGCCTTCGTTGAGCATGGCGCTTTGGAGCATGGCATAGACAAACGCTCCGTCTGCGCTGATGGCCAGGCCCTCAAAGCCCCGGTTGGTGCGCTTGCCAGCGGTGTTGCCGGTGTCACTTGCAAAGTTCGCCACGCTGGTTGCGGCATTGCGCGGAACCAGGCCCGCAGGAATGGTGAATGCGCGGATGAACTGGCCTGTGCGGTCAAACTCGTACAGAGATGGGCCGTATTCGTCAGACACCAGCAGGTTGCCGTTCCTGGGGTTGATGACAATGCCTTCGGGGTCAAATGCGCGGCCCAACACATTGGTGGGGTTGGGCGCGAAGCCATTGAAGGGCTGCGTGCCCTGCATGAACTTGACCGTCTGCACCACGCGGAAGTTGCTGATGGCGCCGGTGGCACTGATGTCCACTTCAAACCGCTGCACGCGGGTGTCATATTGCAGTACGCCACCGCCTGGCCCGCGGTCTGACAAGCCCCACCACTGTTTGCGCGAGGGGTCGTAATAGATGTCGGAGAAGTACCCCAACCGCCGCTCGACGTCCGTGCCGCTGGACAGATCCAACGCCCCTCCGGCCAGGGCCAGGCCATTTTGGTAAACAGCATCAGAGAAGTTGGTGTTTGCACTGCTGCCTCCGCCGCCGCAGGCCGTCAAGGTCAATGCGAGCAAGGTCGCGCTCGCCAGAGTGCGCCATTTGAGAGTAAATTTTTTGTTTGACATGTTCTAAATTCCGGAAAAAAACCATGAGCGCCGCGTCACGATAGCTGCGCAACATGACGGAATGGTGTCATTCACCGGTGCGCACGGCGCGCCCCGGAGACTGCGCGCCAGTGGATGTCTGTCATCCCGGACTTGATCCGGGATCCATGCAGGTGTTTAGCCCTCAGCCCAGCAACCAGGCCAGCTCTTCGTCGCTGAAGCCCGCACGCTTGCGGGCTTTTTCGTTGAAGGGCGGGTGCAGGCGTGGCGCCTGGTAGCGCTCCACCAGCACGCCGTAATACGCCACCGGGTCCAGGCCATCGCGCGCGCACAGCCAGCGGTACCAGTGGTTGCCAATCGCCACATGGCCGATTTCGTCGCGCAGGATGATGTCCAGGATGTCTACCGCGCGCAGCGCGTCTGGGGTATTGACGTAGCGCAGCTTGTCCTGGATGAGCGGCGTGGCGTCCAGGCCGCGCGCTTCCAGCGTGCGGGGCACCAGCGCCATGCGGGCCACGATGTCGCCCCGCGTTTTCTCGCACATCTGCCACAGGTTGTCGTGGGCGGGAAAGTCGCCGTACGCATACCCCAGGGTCTGCAGGTGCTCGTGCAGCAGCGTGAAGTGGTAAGCCTCCTCAGCGGCCACGCGCAGCCAGTCCAGGTAAAACTCGCGCGGCATGCCGTCAAAGCGCCAGGCGGCGTCCAGCGCCAGGTTGATGGCGTTGAATTCGATGTGGGCAATGGCGTGCAGCAGCGCGGCCAGGCCCTCGGGTTTGAAGGGCGAGCGGCGGGGAACTTTGGCCGGGTGTACCAGTTCGGGCCGGGCAGGGCGGCCGGGCAGCTGCGATGGCTCTTGTGGCGCCTCAGTTGCTATCAAAAGCGTAGCGGACTGTTCAAGCAACGCAAGGGCCGCTGTCACCTTGGCGGCAGGGTCGGGCAGGCACAAGGCCTCTAGCGCACGTTGACGAAGTTCCATCCCTACAATTCTAGGTTTTTGGGGTGCAGGCTATGGCAATCTACGAACTGGACGGCAAGGCGCCGGTGTTGGGCAATGGCGCTTGGGTGGCCGACAGTGCGCAGGTCATGGGAGCGGTGGAGCTGGCCGACAACGCCAGCGTCTGGTTCGGTGCGGTGATCCGCGGCGACACGGAAACGATTCGCGTGGGCCGCAACAGCAACATCCAGGATGGCTCGGTACTGCATGCAGACATCGGCATGCCCCTGACCATTGGCGACAACGTGACGGTAGGCCACCAGGTCATGCTGCACGGCTGCACCATTGGCGACGGCTCGCTCATTGGTATCCAGGCGGTGGTGCTCAATGGCGCCAGAATCGGGCGCAACAGCATCGTGGGCGCCGGCAGCGTGGTGACCGAGGGCAAGGAATTCCCCGACAACTCGCTGATCATCGGCGCGCCGGCCAAGGTGGTGCGCACGCTGGACGACGCCACAGCCGCCAAGCTGGCGCAAAGTGCTGAACACTATGTAGAGAACGCGCACCGCTTTGCGCGTGGGTTGAAAAAGATCGGGTGACCGCGTGAGTGAATTGCACAAGTTCCTGTTCGACGGCATGCCGGTGCGCGGCATGATCGTGCGCCTGACCGGCAGCTGGACCGAGATGCTGTCGCGCCGCGCCGCCAACAGCGAAACCGGCGCCTATGCGCCGCCCGTGCGCGACCTGCTGGGCGAGATGGCGGCTGCGGCCGTGCTGATGCAGTCCAACATCAAGTTCAACGGCTCGCTGGTGCTGCAGGTGTTTGGCGACGGCCCGGTCAAGGTGGCGGTGGCCGAGGTGCAGCCCGACCTGAGCGTGCGGGCCACGGCCAAAGTGGTGGGTGACGTACCCGCCTCAGCGCGCCTGCCTGACATGGTCAACGTGAACAACAAGGGCCGCTGCGCGATCACGCTGGACCCCAAGGACAAGTTCCCCGGCCAGCAGCCCTACCAGGGCGTGGTGCCGCTGTTTGGCGACCAGCATGAAAAGCTCGGCAAGCTCAGCGAGGTGCTGGAGCACTACATGCTGCAGTCCGAGCAACTGGACACCAAGCTGGTCCTGGCGGCGGACGACAAGGTGGCCGCGGGCCTGTTGATCCAGCGCCTGCCCACGCAGGGCGAGAAGAACATTGGCTCCGCAGGCGACGACATCGGCCTGATCGAGGACTACAACCGCATCGCCATCCTGGCCGCCACGCTCACCAGCGAGGAACTGCTGACCCTGGACGTGGACACCATCCTGCACCGTCTGTTCTGGGAAGAAAAGGTCATCCGGTTTGAGCCGCAGACGCCGCGTTTTGGCTGCACCTGCAGCCGCGAACGCGTGGGCAACATGATCCGCAGTCTGGGCGTGGCAGAGGCCGAAGGCATCCTGGCCGAGCGGGGCGAGATCGAGGTGGGGTGTGACTTCTGCGGCCAGCAGTACCGCTTTGACGCGGTGGACGCCGCGCAGATCTTTACGTCGCCGGGTGATCAGCCGCCGGTGACGAATGCTGTCCAGTAGCGGCGGCCCCGTTGGCCGGCCGCTCGGCAAGCTCCTGGGTCAGGCGGGCGGTCTCGGCTACTTCTTCGTGAAGCAGCTGCGTGACGACCTTGAGGTCTTCAACCGCTGTCTGGACCTTTTCTTCAATCACCGTGTTCTGCTCCAGCGCACGGGCCACGTCGCCCTGTTTGGCGCTTTGCGGCAAGCTGCGGTCCAGCACGGTGTTGGTCAGGTGAAGCTCGGCGCCTGCAACCTCGAGGTCGTCCTTGATCTGGGCGGTTATTGCTGTGACGGCGGCAATCGGATCAGCGGTGCGGCTTTGCGGAGAACTGGCGTTTTGGGTCATGGACATCTCCGCAAGGCGTTGCGGCGGGGCGGTTACAACAGAAAATAATTGCGCACAGCAGTCTAGCCCCCGTGCCCGGCGCTGTGGGGCAACTTTACACACGCCGGCCTGTCAATCCAAGGTCACTGAACAGTCGGTGCTCGCATTGCGGGTCGCTGCATGTGTCGCAGGGCCAGCGCCAGGTGCCTGTGACGCGGCCCGTTGGGGCCTGGATGGCTTGCAGCGCCTGCTTCAGCCGCTGGTCGCCGTGGCCATAAATGACCTTGTAGGCAACGCCTGCTTTGGCCAGTGCCGCACGCACGAGCGCATCGACCGGCTCGCGCACATGCGGGCCGTCGCGCTGCAGGCCGTCGGCTATCCAGGGCAGGTCCAGGCCAGTGACCAGTGTCAGGTCGTAGTGTTGCTGGTGCTGCAGGGCAAAGTCGTAAAGAGACTTGTCGTCAAACAGCATGTCGCTGTAAATGGCGATCATGAGCGGCGTGGTGTCTGCCACCTGCCACTGGCCGGGCGGGGCTTGCAGGGCGCGGCGGGCCTGCTCTTGCGCAATGCCCATCTGCTCATCGGGGCGCGGCGTGCGGCCCTCGCGGTCGCACCATTCACGCAGGTATTCGCCCACGGCGTGAACCGGCAGGCCCTGGGTACGCCAGTGCGCAGCAATGCCGGCCGCCAGCGCGGTCTTGCCCGTGCTCTCGGCGCCCAGCAGCGCAACCTTCAAGGCCATCAAACCAGCCTGCGTTGCCATGCGCGCCACCCCACCACGCTCAGCACGATGAACACCGTGTAGAGCACCACGGTCAGCCACAGCCCCTTGTGCATGAACAGCGCCACGCTCACCACATTGACGACGATCCACGCGGCCCAGTTCTCGATGTACTTGCGCCCCAGCAGAAATTGCCCCACCAGGCTGATGGCGGTGGGGAATGCGTCCCACCACGGCACGTCGGTATCCGTATAGGTCTTGAGAAAGAGGCCGGTGATGGGCCACAGCAGGGCGCCTGCCAGCACAGTGGTCAGCAGGCCGTGGCGCGACAGCCGCGCCACAAGCAGGGCCGAGCCGTCGTCACGGTGGCCACGCAGCCACTGGAACCAGCCCCAGAACGCCACCACCACAAAGAAGATCTGCAGGGTAGCTTCACCATAGAGCTTGCTGCGCCAGAACAGCGCAAAGTACATCAGCGAGCTGATGATGGCCAGCGGCCAGCCCCAGTGGATTTCGCGGATGTTGCAGCCGACCATGGCCAGCGCAATGACCACGGCCACGATCTCGAGCCAGGTGGTGGGGGAACCCCAGAGGGTGAATGCCTCAAGAAAGAGGAATTCGTTCACTTGGCGATCTGCACGTAAATCTCGTTGGGCTTGACCATGCCGAGTTCCGCGCGGGCCTTTTCCTCGACCATTTCCAGGCCTTCTTTCAGGTCGCGCACCTCGGCCTCGGCGCGGTCATTGGCCTGTTTGGCCAGCTCGTTCCTGGCTTTGTGTTCGCTCAGCTGCCGCTGCATTTGCGACACACTGGGCACGCTGCCCCGGCCAAACCACAGTTGCGCATGCACGATGACGAGCAGCGCAATCAGCAGGGCCGGGACGACGCGGTTCGCCATGGAGCGCGAATATGTTTACCGCAGGTTATAAAAGGCGGAGCGTCCCGGATAGCTCGCGATGTCACCCAGGTCCTCTTCAATCCGCAGCAACTGGTTGTACTTGGCCATGCGGTCCGAACGGCTCAGCGAGCCCGTCTTGATCTGGCCCGCATTGGTGCCCACGGCGATATCGGCAATCGTGCTGTCCTCGGTCTCGCCCGAGCGGTGGCTGATGACGGCCGTGTAGCCTGCGCGCTTGGCCATCTCGATGGCGGCAAAGGTTTCGGTCAGCGTGCCGATCTGGTTGATCTTGATCAGGATCGAATTGGCAATGCCCTTGTCGATGCCTTCTTTCAAAATCTTGGTGTTGGTGACAAATAGGTCGTCGCCCACCAGTTGCACCTTCTTGCCCAGGCGGTCGGTCAGCACCTTCCAGCCGTCCCAGTCACCTTCGGCCATGCCGTCTTCGATGCTGATGATGGGGTACTTGTCGACCCAGGTGGCCAGGATGTTGGTCCACTCTTCAGACGTGAGCGACAGGCCCTCGGCCTCCAGGTGGTACTGGCCGTCTTTGTAAAACTCGCTGGCGGCGCAGTCCAGGCCCAGGGCGATCTGCTCGCCAGCGGTATAGCCCGCGGCCGAGATGGCTTCCAGGATCATCTGGATGGCGGCTTCGTGGTTGGCCACGTTGGGGGCAAAACCGCCTTCGTCGCCCACGGCCACGCTCATGCCCTTGTCATGCAGGATTTTCTTGAGCGCGTGAAACACCTCGGCGCCCCAGCGCAGCGCTTCGCGAAAGCTTGGCGCGCCCACGGGGATGATCATCAGCTCCTGCAGGTCCAGGTTGTTGTTGGCGTGTGCGCCGCCGTTGACCACGTTCATCATGGGCACCGGCAGGCTCATGCCGCCCATGCCGCCAAAGTAGCGGTACAGCGGCAGGCCGGATTCTTCGGCTGCGGCGCGGGCCACGGCCATGCTGACGGCCAGCATGGCGTTGGCGCCCAGGCGGCTCTTGTTGTCGGTGCCGTCCAGGTCGATCAGGGTCTTGTCCAGGAACGCCTGCTCGGACGCGTCCAGGCCCAGCACGGCTTCGGAGATTTCGGTGTTGATGTGTTCCACGGCCTTGAGCACGCCCTTGCCCAGGTAGCGGGTCTTGTCGCCGTCGCGCAGCTCGATGGCCTCGCGGCTGCCGGTGGAGGCGCCGGACGGCACGGCCGCGCGGCCCATGGTGCCCGACTCCAGCAGCACGTCGCATTCGACGGTGGGGTTACCGCGGCTGTCCAGAATCTCGCGGCCGACGATGTCAACAATTGCGCTCATGGGGGGTGTCTCTCAGAGGAAGTTAAAAATCGGTTTACACGCCTTCGACGATCAGCATGCGCATCACGGCGGCGCCCTGGCGGGCCTGGCGTGCGGCGGCGTATTCGACGGAGTCGTTAAAGGCCTTTGCGGCGTCAACAGAGGGGAATTTGAGCATCACAAAGCGCGACGGATTCCAGTCGCCTTCCAGCACCTCGACCTTGCCGCCGCGGATGCAGACTTCTGCACCGTGGGCCTTCATGGCGATGGTAGAGAGCTTTTTGTACTCTTCGTATTGTTCGGGGTTCGTCACGTCGACGTTGGCGATGATGTAGGCGCTAGGCAAAGCTGTTCTCCAGGAAGCCGTTTTTCTTGGTGATGCGGTCAAGCTCCAGAAGCGTTTCCAGCAGCGCTCTCATGTGCTTGAGCGGCACGGCGTTGGGGCCGTCGCTCAACGCCTTGGCCGGGTCGGGGTGCGTCTCCATGAACAGGCCCGCCACGCCCACGGCAACCGCCGCGCGTGCCAGCACCGGCACCATCTCGCGCTGGCCGCCGGAGCTTGTGCCCTGGCCGCCGGGCAGCTGGACGGAATGCGTCGCGTCAAACACCACGGGCGCACCGGTCTCGCGCATGATGGCCAGCGAACGCATGTCGCTTACCAGGTTGTTGTAGCCAAAGCTCGCACCGCGTTCGCAGGCCATGAAGCTGTCTTCGGGCAATCCGGCTTCTTTGGCGGCGGCGCGTGCCTTGTCGATCACGTTCTTCATGTCGTGGGGCGCCAGGAACTGCCCCTTCTTGATGTTGACCGGCTTGCCCGACTGCGCCACGGCGCGGATGAAGTCGGTCTGGCGGCACAGGAAGGCGGGCGTCTGCAGCACGTCCACCACGGCAGCAGCGGGAGCGATGTCGTCTTCAGAATGCACGTCGGTCAATGTGTGCAGGTTCAGTTCTCGTTTGACCTGGGCCATGATCTCCAGGCCCTTGTCGCGCCCGGGGCCGCGAAAGCTGGTGCCGGACGACCGGTTGGCCTTGTCAAAGCTGCTCTTGAAGATGAACGGAATGCCCAGCGACGAAGTGATTTCCTTCAGCGTCCCGGCAGTGTCCATCTGCAGCTGCGCGGATTCGACCACGCAAGGGCCCGCAATCAGGAAGAACGGCTGGTTCAGGCCGATGTCAAAGCCGCAGAGTTTCATGCCACGGCTTTCAATGATTTGTTGCCCGCGCTTTGATGGTCCAGCGCCGCCTTGATGAAGGCATTGAACAGCGGGTGGCCGTCCCACGGGGTGGACTTGAATTCAGGGTGAAACTGCACGCCCATGAACCAGGGGTGCACGGTCTGGGGCAGCTCCACAATTTCGGTCAGTTGCTCGCGCTGCGTCAGGGCCGAGATCACCAGGCCCGAGCTGCGAAGCTGGTCCAGGTAATTCACGTTGGCCTCATACCGGTGGCGGTGGCGCTCGGTTACCACGTCGCCGTAGATCTGGTGGGCCAGCGTGCCCTTGGTCACATCGGAGCTTTGCGCGCCCAGGCGCATGGTGCCGCCCAGGTCGGAGTTTTCATTGCGCGTCTTGATCGTGCCGTCGGCGTCTTTCCATTCGGTGATCAGCGCGATCACGGGGTGGGGCGACGCGGGTTCAAACTCGGTGCTGTTGGCGTCCTTCAGGCCGGCCACATGGCGCGCAAATTCGATCGTGGCCACCTGCATGCCCAGGCAGATGCCCAGGTAGGGCACCTTGTTTTCGCGGGCAAAACGGGCCGCGCAGATCTTGCCCTCAATGCCGCGCTTGCCAAAGCCCCCGGGCACCAGCACGGCGTCGAATTTGGCCAGCTGGGACACCACCTCGGGTGTGATGGTCTCGGAGTCAACGTAATCGATTTTCACGCGGGCATGGTTCTTCATGCCGGCGTGGCGCAATGCTTCGTTGAGCGATTTGTAGCTGTCCGACAGGTCCACATACTTGCCAACCATGGCGATGTTGACTTCGCGCTGCGGGTGCTCGGTCTCGTACACCAGGTCGTCCCAGCGCTTGAGGTTGGCCGGGGGTGTGTTCAGGCGCAGCTTGTCGCAGATCAGCCCGTCCAGTCCCTGCTCGTGCAGCATGCGCGGCACCTTGTAGATGGTGTTCACGTCCCACATGCTGATCACGCCCCACTCGGCCACGTTGGTAAACAGGCTGATCTTGGCGCGCTCGTCCGCAGGAATGGCGCGGTCGGCGCGGCACAGCAGGGCATCGGCAGAGATGCCGATCTCGCGCAGCTTTTGCACCGTGTGCTGCGTGGGCTTGGTCTTGAGCTCGCCGGCGGCGGCGATCCAGGGCACATAGGTCAGGTGGACAAACGCGGTGTTGTTGGCACCCATGCGCAGGTTCATCTGGCGCGCGGCTTCCAGGAAGGGCAACGACTCAATGTCGCCCACCGTGCCGCCAATTTCCACAATGGCCACGTCGGCCGCGCCCGGCTCGCCAAAGCGCGCACCGCGCTTGATGTATTCCTGGATCTCGTTGGTGATGTGCGGGATGACCTGCACCGTCTTGCCCAGGTAATCGCCGCGGCGTTCCTTCTCAAGCACGGACTGGTAGATGCGGCCGGTGGTGAAGTTGTTGACCTTGCCCATGCGCGTCGTGATGAAACGCTCGTAGTGGCCCAGGTCCAGGTCGGTTTCGGCGCCGTCGTCGGTCACGAACACTTCGCCATGCTGGAACGGCGACATCGTGCCGGGGTCGACGTTGATGTACGGGTCAAGCTTGATCAGGGTGACTTTGAGGCCCCGCGATTCGAGGATCGCTGCAAGGGAGGCTGAGGCGATTCCCTTGCCCAGGGAAGACACCACACCGCCGGTGACGAAGACAAATTTGGTCATGTCAGGACGAAGGGCAAGCCTTCGCTCGGTGGGAAATTCAAATTATACGCTGGTACATTTGGCTGCATGAATGATCTTCAGGGCAAACACATCGTGCTGGGCCTGTCCGGCGGCATCGCCTGTTACAAGGCCGCTGAGCTGTGTCGCGCACTCATCAAGGAGGGCGCGACCGTGCAGGTGGTGATGACGGCTGCCGCCGAGCAGTTCATCACACCGGTGACCATGCAGGCGCTGAGCAACCGCCCCGTGTACGGATCGCAATGGGACAGTCGCGAGCCCAACAACATGCCGCACATCAACCTGTCGCGCGAGGCCGATGCGATCCTCATTGCCCCCTGCAGCGCCGACTTCATGGTCAAGCTCGTGCATGGCGGTGCCGATGAACTGCTGAGCCTGATGTGCCTGGCACGGCCCACAGACAAGGTGCCGCTGCTGCTGGCGCCGGCCATGAACCGCGAGATGTGGGCCCACCCCGCCACGCAGCGCAACATGGCGCAACTGTCGGCTGACGGTGCCACCATCCTGGGCGTGGGCAGCGGCTATCAGGCCTGCGGCGAAACAGGCGACGGCCGCATGCTGGAACCGGCGGAATTGTTGCAAGACGTTATCGCGTTCTTTCAACCCAAGCTGCTGGCAGGCCGGCGCGTGCTGGTGACGGCCGGGCCCACGTTCGAGTCACTGGACCCGATCCGCGGCATCACCAACCATTCGTCGGGCAAGATGGGTTTTGCCATTGCGCGGGCGGCACATGAAGCGGGGGCAGAGGTCACGGTGGTGGCGGGCCCGGTGCACCTGCCCACGCCGCGCGGTGTGCGCCGCGTCGACGTGAAATCGGCGCTGCAGATGCTGGAGGCCACCACACGCGAGGCTGCGTCGGCCGATGTGTTTGTGGCCACGGCCGCAGTGGCCGACTGGCGCCCCGCAACACAAAGCGAGCAGAAGATCAAGAAAGACGGTACCGGCCAACCGCCCGTGCTGCGCTTCACCGAGAACCCCGACATCCTGCACACCGTGGCGCACAGCGATCGCGCCACCAGCGGCAAGCTGTTCTGCGTGGGCTTTGCGGCTGAAAGCCACGACCTCGTCAACAACGCGCAGGCCAAGCGCGTGCGCAAGGGCATCCCGCTGCTGGTGGGCAACATCGGCCCGCTGACCTTTGGGCAGGACGACAACGAAATGCTGCTGGTCGACGAGCACGGCGTCCAACCGCTGCCGCGTGCTTCGAAGCTTGTGCTGGCCCGTCAACTGATCGCCGAGATTGCACGGCGCCAACATCACCTCACCAAACCATGAAAATCGACGTCAAGATCCTCGACCCGCGCATGGCGGACCAGTTGCCTGCCTATGCCACCCCCGGCAGTGCCGGGCTGGACCTGCGCGCCTGCCTGGACGCGCCGCTCACGCTGGAGCCCAATGCCTGGCGGCTGGTGCCCACCGGCATTGCGATTTACCTCAAAGACCCGGGCTACGCCGCGCTGATCCTGCCGCGCTCGGGCCTGGGCCACAAGCACGGCATCGTGCTGGGCAACCTGGTGGGGCTGATCGACAGCGACTACCAGGGTCAGCTGATGGTCAGCGCCTGGAACCGCAGCGACACGGCCTTTACCCTGCAGCCCATGGAGCGGCTGGCGCAGCTGGTGATCGTGCCGGTGGTGCAGGCGCAGTTTCATGTGGTGACCGAGTTTCCCGCCAGCGAGCGCGGCGAGGGCGGCTACGGATCCACCGGCAAGGCCTGAGCCTACGCGGCATGCGGCGTTTTCTGACAGCACAAGCCGCCTGTGCCTGATGCGCGGCGCAGCGTGATGCGCCTCCAATGGGGGCTCCAGAACAAGGAGATTCCCATGCGCATCACTGCACGCCTCATGTCCGTGGCCACCGCCGCTACAGCCGCCGTCGTCCTCACGGCATGCGGCACAGCCGATCCTTACGGCGCCAACAACTACCCGTCGGGCAGCACGCCGCCGACGTCCAGCTACCCGTCCAGCCCCAACCAGCCGGTGGCGTACATCGAATACGGGCGCATCACGAATGTGGAACAGATCAACACCGGCGCCACATCCAACCAGGGCACCGCCGGCACCATCATCGGCGGTGTCGCCGGTGCAGTGATCGGCAACCAGATCGGCTCCGGCGGCGGCCGCGCCGCGGCGACGGTGCTGGGCGCCCTGGGCGGCGCGGTGGTGGGTAACCGGGTGGACCGCGGGCGCAACCCCGGCACCGCCGGTGCGGCCTACAGCATCACGCTGCAGACCGACGGCGGTGCCTGGCGGACCTATGACGTGGGCGGCACTGACCTGCGGGTGGGTGAACGCGTGCGTGTTGAAAACGGCCAGATCTACCGCGCCTGATCGCGGGCATCTGCGGCGCGCGGTCTGCTAGTGCAGCAGGCCGTTGCCCGGTGCCTGTGGCTGCACCTTGAAGAAACCGGTACCGGCTGAGCCGCGGCCGATTTCTTCCTCAGTCGCTTCGCGCACGCCCTCAACCCGCAGGCTCAGGCGAATGGCGATGCCGGCCAGCGGGTGGTTGCCGTCCAGCACCACATGCTCGGGGTAAATCTCGGTCACGGTGTAGAGCACGTCACGTGCTGCTTCGGGGTTGCTGCCTTCGGGCAGGCCCTCGAAGGTCATGCCTTCTTCAAGCTCTGCCGGAAACAGGCTGCGCGGCTCCAGGAAGACCAGCTCTTCGCGGTAATCGCCAAAGGCTTCTTCGGGTTCCAGGTGCAGGTCCACCTTGGCGCCCTTGCCATGGCCCTGCAGCGATTGCTCAATCTTGTCGAACAGATCGTCGCCGCCAATCAGGAACTCCACGGGCTCGTCCAGCACGTCCAGCACTTCGCCCAGGGTGTCCTTGAGCGTCCAGGTCAGCGCGACCACGCATTGGGGTGTAATTTCAGGAATCGTATTCATTGGCAGAATTGTCCCATGGACATCCACACCCCCCTCGCACTGCTCGGCGGCATGACCCCGGCGAAATTCATGCAACGCCACTGGCAGAAAAAGCCGCTGCTGGTTCGCCAGGCCATTGCCGGCTTTGTGCCGCCATTGACGCGCACGCAGCTGTTTGCCCTGGCGCAAAGCGACAGCGTGGAGTCGCGCATGGTGGTGCAGGGCGCAGGGCCCCAGGGCTGGCAGATGAAACGCGGCCCGTTTGCGCGGCGCTCGCTGCCCGCGTTGGGTCGACCGGGCTGGACGCTGCTGGTGCAAGGGGTAGACCTGCATGACGACGCCGTGCACCAGTTGATGCAGCAGTTCCGGTTTGTGCCGGACGCGCGGCTGGATGATTTGATGATCAGCTACGCCACGGACCACGGTGGTGTGGGCCCGCACTTTGACAGCTACGACGTGTTCCTGCTGCAGGCGCAAGGCCGGCGGCGTTGGCGCATCGGCCGGCAAAAGGACCTGACCCTGCACGAAGACGTGCCGCTGAAAATCCTGGCCAATTTCGAGCCCGAGCAGGAGTTTGTGCTGGATCCCGGCGACCTGCTGTACCTGCCGCCACGCTATGCGCACGACGGCATTGCCGAGGGTGAATGCCAGACGTACTCCATCGGCTTTCGCGCGCCCGCGCGAGGCGAGCTCGCACGCGAGCTGATCCAGCGCCTGGCCGAGGACGCCGGGGATGCAGCGGGCGCCGCCCTGTACCGCGACCCGCGGCAAGACGCCGTGACGCACCCTGGCGCGGTGCCTGAAGCGCTGGCCGGCTTTGCCCGCGATGCGGTGCAGGCGGCGCTGCAAGACCCTCTGGCCCTGGCGCGCGTGCTGGGCGAATACCTGACCGAGCCGAAGGCCAGCGTCTGGTTCGCAGTGGGCAAGGCTCCGCGCACGATGCGCGGCGTGGTGCTGGACCGGCGCACGCGCATGATGCACGACGCAAGGCACATCTTTATCAATGGTGAAAGCTACCGCGCAGCAGGGCGTGACGCCGCGCTGATGCGCAAGCTGGCCGATGAGCGCGTTCTGAGCGACGCGCAGGTGGCCGCAGCCAGTGCGGATGCCCGCGAGTTGCTGCGTGACTGGTGCGAGTCTGGCTGGGTGCACCCCGCCACGGGTGTGCCATCATGAGCACGCCGCATCCCGACGCACAGACCCTGCCGTCGGGGCGCTTTGAAGGCCGTGTGGCATTCCAGCAGTTGGTGCGCGATGCACTGGCCTGCGCCGCGCGCGAAGGCTGGCGCGAAATCATCCTGTGTGACGCGAGCTTTGCCGACTGGCCGCTGGGTGAACGCGCCGTAGCGCAGTCGCTGCAGGACTGGTCCAAAACCGGCCGGCACATCACGCTGCTGGCCAAACGCTATGACGACGTGGTTCGCCGCCACGCCCGCTTTGTCACCTGGCGCGGCACCTGGAGTCACATCATCGAAGCACGCGCCTGCGCCGCGGCCGATCCGCTGGAGCTGCCCAGTGCGATCTGGAGCCCGGGCTGGGTCATGCACCGGCTGGACCCCGAGCGTTGTAATGGATACAGCGGGGCAGAGCCCGAGCGGCGGCTGGCGTTGCGTGAATCGCTGAACGAATGGCTGGGCAAGAGCAGCCCCGCATTCCCCGCTACCACATTGGGGCTGTAGCCGCAGCGCCACGGCGCATATCGTCAGGGTTTGCAAGACTTGCATACTTCCAGCATATAATCTAAGGCTGAACAGCGAGAGCTCGAGTCCTTGCCGTTCAGTCAAAGCAACCCATGCGTTGCAGTGACTATTTCCGGAAATCGTTCCAATAAGCTAACCCAAGGAAACCTGAAATGAAGAAATCGCTTGTACTGGCGACCCTGATTGCCGCCGCTGCCCTGGCCGCTTGTGGCAAGAAGGAAGAGCCGGCGCCCGCGCCCGCTCCGGCCCCCGCCGCTGCTCCCGCACCCGCTCCCGCACCTGCCCCGGCTGCTGACGCTGCTGCTGCTGCCGCCTCTGGCGCTGCTGTTGCTGCTTCTGGCGCCGCCGCTGCCGCTACCGGTGCTGCTGCTGCTGCCACCGGTGCTGCTGACGCTGCTGCCGACGCTGCCAAGAAGGCCGCTGAAGCCGCTGCCCCCAAGAAGTAATCGTTTCAGCGATTCCACAAAAAGCCACCTTCGGGTGGCTTTTTTGTTGGCCGATCGTGCCTGTGCAGGCTCAGGCGCTGAACCAGCCGCCGCTGCCCGCGGCATCCGCCACGGCAATGTCCGCATCGGCGCAGCCCAGAGCCTGGGCCACGGCCCGGCGCGCCAGGTCCGGACGGTTGTTCTGCTCGCTCAGATGGGCCGCCACCACATGCTTCAGGCCGCTGTGGTGCACCGCTTGCGCAATCTGCGCGGCGGCGTCATTGGCCAGGTGGCCCCACAGGCCGCCCACGCGCCTTTTCAGGAACGGTGGGTAGCTGCCACCGGCCAGCAGGTCAGGGTCGTGATTGCATTCCAGCAACAGCGCATGACAGCCCGCCAGACGCTGCAGTACATAGGCGCTGGCGTGGCCCAGATCGGTCAGGATCCCCAGCTGCACGGCCCCATCGCTGCATACCAGCTGCAGCGGCTCGCGCGCATCATGCGGCACGGTAAAGGGCATCAGTTGCAGTGCCCCCACCTCAATGGCCTGCGAGTCACGCGCCAGGCGCAGCAGCCCGTCAAAGTCGGGCGCCCCGATGGCCGCATGCGTGCCCTGGCTCATCCACACCGGGATGCGCCGGCGCAGCGCCCAGGCCCGGGCGCAGCCGATGTGGTCGGCATGCTCGTGGGTGATGAAGATGGCGTCGATGTCGTCAGGCGCCAGCCCGGCAGCGGCCAGCCGGGTTTCAAGGTGCTTTTGCCCCAGGCCGCAGTCCACCAGCAGGCGGGTGGACTGCAGGCCGTCGCCGGCCTCTATGACTGTGGCGTTGCCTGTGCTGCCGCTGCCCAGGCTGCGGAACCTCAGCATGGGGCGCTCAGCACTGGCCGCCGCCGTGTTTACTTGAGGTCGTCTGCAATGACGTTGACGATGCGCTGTGCGTTCGCCGACGACTCAGGCGCACCAGCGGCGTTGAGCACCGACACGGTGGTGGATTCACCCTGGCTCTTGACGTTGATGCGGAACTTCAGGGGTGCGGCGTTGCCGGTAGACGGCCCAAACAGCTTGCCGAAGAAGCCAGGCTCCTTTTTGTCCGGGTTCGGTTCCACATAGCGCACGAAGTAGGTGCCCTGGCTGCGGTCGCGGTCCTCTACCGTGAAGCCGGTGCGGTCCAGCGTCAGCCCCACACGGCGCCAGGCGCGGTCAAAGCCTTCGTCGATCTGCACCACGGGCTGGCTGCCCACGGTGGCCACTCGCGACGTAGGCCGCACGGTGCCACCGGCGGCGATCAGCGCGCGTGACTGTTCGGCCGGTGTGCCCAGGCGGACCATCAGGCGGCGCAGGAATTCGGCTTCCAGTTCGGGGTCGGTGGCGCGCGGCTGCCAGGTGGTCTGGTCTTTTTGCGTGTTGTTGTAGACCTCGATCATGCCCCGGTGGCTGATGTAAATCTCGGTGCCGCCGGTGGCGTTGCGTTCCAGCCGGGTGCGAAAGCGGTCGCGCTCGCCGGTGGAATACAGCGAATCAAACACCTTGCCCAGCGCATTGCGGATGAAATCCTGCGGCAGCTTGGCGCGGTTTTCGGCCCAGTCAGTTTCCATGATGCCCAGATTGGCCTGGTCCAGCGTGAGCAAAAAGCCGCTTTCCTGCCAGAAATCTCGCACCGGCCCCCAGAGCTGGTCGGCCGGGCGGTTGACCACCAGCCAGCGGGTGTTGCCCGCGCGTTCAATGCGCACATCGCCCAGGGTGGACGCGGCGGTCGGTGCGCCCGGCACGGCCTGTCCTGCCTGGAAACTGCTGGCCGTGACCGAGCCGCCGGGCACCACGTAGCGCGTGTCGCGCGACAGCTGCGTCAGGTCGGGCGGGATCTCCAGAGAGGTGCCGCGGCTGGCGCTTTTGTAGTCGATCTTGTCGGCTTCCAGCATGCTGCAGCCCGCCAGCGTGATGGACAGGCCCAGCAGCCCGATTCGTGCGATATGTTTCACGTGTGGTTCCTCTTGAATCTAGAGCAGGCCGCTGGCGCGCAACGCGCCTTCGACGACAGCTTCATTGGACGATGCCAGCGGCGTCATGGGCAGGCGCATGGTGCCACCGCACAGCCCCATGCGGGCCATGGCCCACTTGAGCGGAATCGGGTTGGCTTCGACGAACAGGTGCTTGTGCACCGGCATCAGCTTGAACTGGATGTCCATGGCGCGTTTCATGTCGCCTGCGATGGCGGCCACGCACAGCTCGTGCATCAGGCGCGGCGCGATGTTGGCGGTCACGCTCACGTTGCCCTGGCCGCCGCACAGCATGAGTGCCACGGCGGTGGGGTCGTCGCCCGAATAGATGGCAAAGCCCTTGGGCACTTCGCGAATGAGCCACTGCGCCCGTTCGATGTTGCCGGTGGCTTCCTTGATGCCGACGATGCCGGGCACCTGGGCCAGGCGCAGCACGGTGTCATGCGCCATATCGGCCACGGTCCGGCCGGGCACGTTGTACAAAATGGTGGGCAGGTCACCCACGGCTTCGGCGATGGCCTTGAAGTGCTGGTACTGGCCCTCTTGCGTGGGCTTGTTGTAATAGGGCACGACCTGCAGCTGGCAGTCGGCGCCGACCTTCCTGGCGAACTTTGCCAACTCGATGGCCTCGGCGGTGGAATTGGCGCCGCAGCCGGCCATGATGGGCACGCGTTTGGCGGCCTGCTCAACCGACACGCGGATGATCTCCTGGTGCTCCTGCACATTGACCGTGGGCGATTCACCCGTGGTGCCGACCACGCCAATGCAGTCGGTGCCTTCGGCGATGTGCCAGTCAATCAGCTTGCGCAGGGTGGGGTAGTCCACGCTGCCGTCTTCATGCATCGGGGTGACGAGCGCCACGATGCTGCCTGTAATCGGTGTCATGTCCGCAGTTTTGAACGGGAAAAGGGCATTCTACCTAGAGCGGGTAGCGCGCCGGCGGTGCGCCGGGCTGTTCGCGCACGGCGGCAACGCGCTGGACGAACCGCGGCGGGTTGTCCGTAAAGCCATCTTCATAGGCCACGACGCGCAAGGTGCT
>CALRYY010000073.1:0-20777 GCA_943372515.1 Ramlibacter sp. 2FC
CCCCCCCGCCGCGAGCCAGAGTAGTTGGCGCTCCCATCCTGTCACGCCAGCAGTTGCTCTGCAAAGGCGGGGGTGCCCAGGCGCCGGCGCGCCTCTGGAGCGCCGAGTAGCGCAGGGCTTGCGGCCGCGCGCGCAGCGCGCTTCGTTGACTGACTCGCCGCGGCTGTCCGAGCGGAGCGCGCCAGCGCGCAGCGAGTTCTGCGGCGGGCCGCAAGACCGAGCAACGCAGGGAAGTCACCGCGCAGCGGTGACCGCTCCAGTGAAGCGCCGGGGCCTGGGCACCCCCGCCTTTGCGGCGCAAGAAAAAATGCACCAAGAGAAACGACGGAGACAAACCGCATGAACTTCCTCCAAATCCTTCCCACCCTGCTGCTCATCTCTTTGGCGCTGGTGATGTTCGGCCTGGGCCTGTCGCTCAGCGTGGCGGACTTCCAGCGGCTGCTGAAATACCCCAAGGCGGTCGTGGTGGCCCTGGTGCTGCAGGTGGTCGTCTTGCCGCTGGCTTGCTGGGCGCTCATCGTTGCGTTCGGTCTGCCGCCTGTGTTTGCCGTGGGGCTGATGCTGCTGGCCGCGTCGCCCGGCGGTGTGTCGGCCAACCTGTTCAGCCACCTGTTTGGTGGCAATGTGGCCATGAACATCTCGCTCACGGCCATCAACACCATTCTTTCCATCGTGACGATGCCGCTCATCGCCAACTGGGCCATCAGCACCTTCGCCAAAACCGGCCAGGTCGTGCCGCTGCAGCTGGGCAAGGTGGCCGAGGTGATCGCGGTGGTGCTGGTGCCCGTGGTGATCGGCATGGTGGTGGCCGCGCGCAGCCCGGGCTTTGCGCAGCGCATGGAAAAGCCGTTCAAGATCTTCAGTGCTGTGGTGCTGGCTGCGTTTGCGCTGATCGCCATCGCCAAGGAATGGAACGCGCTGGTCACGTCTTTTGCCAGCGTGGGCCCGGCCGTGGTGGCGTTCAACCTGCTGAGCCTGCTGGCGGGCTACTACCTCAGCCGCGCCGCCGGCATGGACAAACCGCTGTCCACCGCCATCAGCTTCGAGATCGGCATCCACAACTCCACGCTGGCGATCTACATCGCGTTAAGCGTGCTCAACAACTTCCAGCTGGCGCTGCCTGCGGCGATCTACTCGGTCAGCATGTACATCACGGCCACGCTGTTTGGCATGGGCATCCTGCGGCGCGCGCGCTGAACAGAAAGGGCTCAGGCGTCCTCGGCCGAAAGCTCCGCCTCAATGCGCAGCTGCACATCGCGGTCGCCCTCGTCCACGCGCAGTTCCTTGCGCGTCATCTGTACGGCGCCATACAGCGTGCTGAAGGCCACGTCCTTGGCGTCGCGCCCGGTGCCGATGCGCACCAGCTTTTCGGGCGGGGCCATGCCGGTGGGGTCAAACAGCACCCAGCGCCCGCCAATCCACGCCTCAAAAATCGCGTGAAAGTCCTGCGGCGGCTCGTCAAACCACACATAGCCCACCACCAGCCGCGCAGGGATGTTCAGCGCCCGGCACAGGGTGATGCCCAGGTGGGCAAAGTCGCGGCACACACCGGCGCGCTGCACAAACACGTCTTGCGCGGTGGTGGTGGACACCGTGCTGCCCGGCAGGTAAGTGATGGAATCGTGAATCCACTGCGTGACGGCACGCACCCGGCCAATGCCCGGCTGCAGGTGGCCAAACATCTGCTGCGCCGCGCGCGACAGCACGTCGGACTCACAGTAGCGCGTGGGCATCAGGTAGTGCAGCACGTCATCCGGCAGCTGGCCCACGGGTATCTCGGCCAGGTCGTCGGGGATGGGCACGATGTCCAGCTCCACCTCGGCGTGGTAGTTCACCATCAGCGGCCCCACCGGCGCGTCAAACCGGATGAAACGGTTGCCGTTGGCCAGATCGGTAAAGCTGCGCACCGTCACGCCCGACGACACCGCCAGGCGTTCGCTCAGCAGGGTCTGGCCGGGGCGTTGGGCGGCTTCGATGTTGAAGCAGAAATGTGCGGGCGCCAGCACCTGGTACTCCAGCGCAGTCTCCACGGTGGAGCGGTGTTTTTTCAGCGCTGTCATCAGTCAATGGCTTTCTTGACGGCGCCCACGCCCAGGGCGGCCAGCACCACAAAGATCACGGCAATGATCAGGAACAGGCCGAACAGGATCTTGGCAACGCCGGCGGCGCCAGCGGCCACGCCGCCAAAGCCCAGGGCGCCCGCGATCAGCGAGATGACCGCAAAAATGAGTGCGTATTTCAGCATGGTGAACTCCTGAGGAGGATGGATGCACCGATGCTAGGCAGGCTGCGTGCCCCGGGCGATCAGCCACCGGCGCGGCGTGATGTAGGACAAGCAG
Organism: Ramlibacter sp. 2FC; assembly: GCA_943372515.1. Lineage (GTDB taxonomy): Bacteria > Pseudomonadota > Gammaproteobacteria > Burkholderiales > Burkholderiaceae_C > RAM1. The sequence continues at coordinate 2,340 of CALRYY010000073.1, forward strand.
CAGCGCGCCCTGCACGAATCGCCAGTACCCGATAGCATGCGCGACTGGCCCTTTCGCCAAATCGCCTTCTCAAAACCACAGGAAAACACCATGAAGCTCTACTACTCTCCCGGCGCCTGCTCGCTGTCACCCCACATCGCGCTGCGCGAAGCCGGCATCGCGTTCGAAGCCGTCAAGGCCCCCACCAAGACCCACCAGCTGGACGACGGCACCGACTACTACAGCATCAACCCGCTGGGTTACGTGCCCCTGCTGGAGCTGGACGACGGCGCCCGCCTGCGCGAAGGCCCGGCCATCGTGCAGTACATCGCCGACCTGGCCCCCACCAAAAACCTCGCCCCGGCCAACGGCACGATGGCCCGCTACCGCCTGCAGGAGTGGCTGACCTTCATCGGCACCGAAATCCACAAGGGCTTCAGCCCGTTGTTCAATCCCGCCTTTCCCGACGAGGTCAAGGCCATGGCGCGTGACAAGCTGGCAACGCGTCTCAAATGGGTGGACGCAGAGCTGGCCGGCAAGCAGTACCTGATGGGCGACCACTTCAGCGTGGCCGATGGTTACCTGTTCACCACCACCAACTGGGCCAAGCCCACGGGCGTGGACCTGTCGGGCTTTGCGAACCTGCTGGCGTACCGTGAACGCGTGGGCGCCCGCCCCGCCGTGCAGGAAGCCATGCGCGCAGAAGGCCTGATGAAGTAAGGCAGCCCGCTCGGGCGTTCAGGCCTGCGGCTTTTGCCGCCAGGCCAGCAGGGCGCCCACCCACAGCGCCAGCGCCGAAAACACGAGCCCGCGCGCCAACCCGCCGGGCCCGTCGGCAATCCAGCCCACCACCGTGGGCCCCACGATCTGCCCGGCGGCAAACACGATGGTGAAAGCGCTGATGCCCGCCGCCCACTGCGCCGGCGGCAGGTTGTGGCGCACCAGCGCCGTGGTCGACGCCACCACCGACAGAAACACCGCGCCAAACACCAGCCCCGACAGCAGCACCAGCGGCCAGGCTGCCGTCAGCGCGGGCAACACGGTGGCGCAGCCCAGCAGCGCGTTCAGCGTGGCCAGCGCGCCGCCGCCCTTGGCGCGGTCCAGCAGGCCCGCCCAGATGCGCGACGACGCCACCACCGCCATGCCCAGCAGCGCATAAAACAGCGTAACGGCGCCGGGCCCCACGCCCTGCTCACGCAGCAGCGCGATCACGAACGTCATGTAGCCGATGTAGCCCACGCCAAACATCGTGTAGCCCGCCAGGCCCGGCGCAAAGGCACGCCAGGTGAAGCGCCGCGCCGCGCCATCGCCAGCCGCAGCGGCCGCGCCCGGCGCCAGCGTTTGCAGCACGCGTGCGGGCCACAACAGCACCGCAGTGGCCGCGAAGCAGGCCGCGGCCAGCGCCCACCAGGCCCAGGCCCAGCCATGGGTCACGTGGGCCGCCGCCTCCAGCATGGCCGGCACCAGCAGCGCCGACAGCACAATGCCCAGCCCCGTGCCGCCGTAGTACAGGCCCAGCAGCAAGCCCATTCGTTGCGGCTGCAACGCACCCAGGCGCGCGGCCAGCAAACCACCGGCAATGAACACGAAGGCACTGGCAATGCCCGCCAGCAGCCGCTGCACCAGCAGCGCCGTGGCGTCGGTAAAAAACCCGCTCAGGCCCATGAACACACTGGCCATCAGCGCGCCGCCCACCAACAGGGCAGACGGCCCGTAGCGTGCCATCAGCCGGGGCGTGGCCAGCGCGCCCAGCAGGTAACCCAGGGCGTTGGCCGTGTTCATGGCGCCGGCCAGGGTGTAAGACCACTGCAGGTCCGCACGCATGGGCGGCAGCAGCAGCCCGTAGGCAAAACGCGTGACGCCCAGCGAAACGGCCGCGCCCAGCGACAGGGCGACCGCAAGACCCAGCAAGGAACGGGACATTGACCTACCTTAAATACAGCGCTCGTGCAGGCCACAGGGCCTTTGATACACGGCTACCCTGCACAACAGTATCCACACACCGGAGTATCTCCCCCATGGCATCCTTGTTTGACCCCCTGCAAGTGGGCGCTTTACGCCTGCCCAACCGCATCGTCATGGCGCCGCTCACGCGCAACCGCTCGCCCAATGCGATTCCAAAACCCATCACGGCCGAGTACTACCGCCAGCGCGCCAGCGCCGGCCTGCTGATCACCGAAGCCACGGCCATCAGCGCGCAAGGCCAGGGCTATGCCGACGTGCCTGGCCTGTACGGCACCGAGCAGCTGGACGGCTGGAAGAAGGTCACCGATGCCGTGCATGCCGAAGGCGGGCGCATCGTGGTGCAGCTGTGGCATGTGGGCCGGGTGTCGCATGTGGACCTGCAGCCCGGCGGCGCCAAGCCGGTGGCGCCGTCGGCCATCACGGCCAAGACCAAAACCTACCTCATCAAGGACGGCGTGGGCAGCTTTGCCGACACGTCCGAGCCCCGCGCGCTGGACGCAGCCGAGCTGCCCGGCATCGTGCAGGACTTTCGCCACGCGGCGCGCCACGCCATCACCACCGCCGGCTTTGATGGCGTGGAGGTGCACGGCGCCAACGGCTACCTGCTGGACCAGTTCCTGAAGACCGGCTCCAACAAGCGCACCGACGATTACGGCGGCAGCATCGAAAACCGCGCCCGCCTGCTGCTGGAGGTGATGCGCGCCGTGACCGAAGAAATCGGCGGCGACCGCACCGGCATCCGCCTGTCGCCCGTCACGCCGGCCAACGACGCGGTGACCGACGACGCCCAGGCGCTGTTCGAATACGTGGTCAAACAGCTGGCGCCGCTGAAGCTGGCCTACATCCACATCATCGAAGGCGCCACCGGTGGCCCGCGTGACATTGCCGACCGCCCGTTTGACTACGGCGCGCTCAAGACCGCATACCGCATGGCCGGCGGCCAGGCTGCCTGGATGGTCAACAACGGCTACGACAAGGCGCTGGCCGAACACGCCGTGGCCGCGGGCGCCGACCTGGTGGCATTCGGCAGGCCCTACATCGCCAACCCCGACCTGGTGCGCCGACTGCATGACAACGCGCCACTGAACACGCCCGACAAGGCCACCTTCTACGGCGGCGGCGAAAAGGGCTACACCGACTACCCGTCGCTGGCTTGACGGGCCTGGCGCCTCAGCCCACCCCGATGGGCGCGGGCGCCCTGAGCACGATGCGGGTGAACAGCCGGTCCCACGCGGGTTCACGCGCGCCGTCGCTGGCCAGCGGATCGCGGTGTGTCACAAAGGCAGCATCCAGCTCGGCCCAGTCCTGGGCATCCAGTGACCGCTCAGCCGCCGGCAGAACCTGCTGCTCTTCAATCTGCATGTGCTCCAGGTAAAAGCCCACGTAGCGCCCTGTGGCCTCGGCAAAGGCCACCCGGCGCGCTTCGCCCAGCAGCTCCCAGGCCAGCAGCAGGTGCTGCAGCTCGCGCACCGCGTGCTCACCACCCATGTGCTCACGCTCCAGCCGCTCGATCACAGGCATCAGCGCCGGCACGCGCCGCGCCACCTTGGGGAACAGCAGGTTGGATTCCTTGGGGTGATGCAGCCGCTCGGGAAATTCGTCGATGTAGAACAGCATGGCGCGCACCACGTCAAAAAAGCGCTCGGGCTCATCGCCCGGTCCGCGCTCCAGCATGGCCATGAGCGAGCGCAGCACGGCCGATACGGCGCGGTGCTCGTCCAGAATGATGCGGATGCTGTCGTGAGTCATGTGGTGAGCTTCCCACGCATGCCGCAAGGCGGGCTTGATTTACGTCAAATCCGCAGGCCCTGCAGGCAGGCCTGCTTACACTTGGCAACATGCGCACACTCCTTACCCTTTGCACGGCCTTGCTGATGGCCACCCCTGCCCTGGCCGGCCGCCCCCTCACCGTGGACGACGCCAGCGTCAACGACACAGGCGACGGCCATGTAGAAGCCTGGTACGCGCGCCAGCCCGGTCGCCTGCACACCTGGACGGTGGCCCCGGCCTATGCCCCCATTGACGGGCTGGAGCTGAGCGCGTCATTCACCCGCGACCGCACCACGCCGCAAAGCAGCGAGGCCGTGCAGGTCAAATGGCGCATCACGCCCGTGCAGGAAAGCGGCTGCAACGCCGGCGCCGTGCTGGGCGTGGCACATGCGCGCGGCGCGGGCCGCACGCCCTATGTGAACGGCCTGTTCACCTGCAACAGCAGCTGGGGCGCCACCCACTTCAACCTGGGCGCCAACCGCGCCAGCGGCAGCCCCACCCTGGGCACCTGGGGCATTGCGCACGAGCATGAGTTCGGCGCCGTCACCGCCCATGTGGAAGCCTTCGGCCAGCGCCTGTCCAAGCCCACCTTCCAGGTCGGCGCCCGCTTCGACATCGCCAAGGGCCTGCAGCTGGACGGCACCATCGGCCGCGGCAACCGCGAAACGCTGGTCAGCGTGGGGTTCAAGGCTTCGTTCTAAGCACGGGTATAGCCCCTGCCTACCATCGAAGGGGGCCAGTGTGTATGGTGTGTACAATCGCGCCATGAAGAGCGGGGAACTCATCAAAGCGCTGAAGCGCGCCGGCTGGCAAGAGGTTGCTGTCAAAGGCAGCCATCACCAGTTCAAACACCCCGCCAAGCCAGGACGTGTGACCGTCCCCCACCCCAAGAAGGATTTGCCTCTCGGGACTGTGAAAGCCATCCTCAAGCAGGCTGGCTTGTCCCACTGAAAGGAATCAAGCCATGCGTTATCCAGTCGCCATTGACACCGGAGATGCCCAGCACGCTTGGGGCGTCACTGTGCCTGACCTGCCCGGATGCTTCTCGGCCGGCGATACGCTGGAAGAAGCGCTGGACCAGACGCGTGAAGCCATCCTTTTTCATATTGAAGGCCTGATCGACGACGGGCAGCCGGTACCCGCTGCCCAGCCCATCGAACAGCATCGCCACCGCCGCGAACACAAAAGCCGCATCTGGGCACTTGTGGAGGTGGACTTGACGCAGCTTGAAGACGTTACCGAGCGAGTCAATATCACGCTGCCCCGGCGCGTACTTCACAAGCTGGACGCTGCCGCGCAAGCTGCGGGTGAATCACGCTCCGGTTACATCGCGCACCTGGCGCTTTCCAGCCGCTGACGCCGGCCGCCAGCGCTTGAGCAGCAGCGCGTTGGACATCACGCTCACGCTGCTCAGCGCCATCGCGGCGCCGGCCATCACGGGGCTCAGGTAACCCAAAGCAGCCAGCGGGATGCCGGCCACGTTGTAGGCAAAGGCCCAGAACAGGTTCTGGCGGATCTTCATGACGGTGCGGTGCGAGATGTCCAGCGCACCGGCCACCAGCCCCAGATCGCCGCGCATCAGCGTCACACCGGCCGCATGCATGGCCACGTCTGTGCCCGTGCCCATGGCCATGCCCACATCGGCGGCGGCCAGCGCCGGCGCGTCATTCACACCGTCGCCCACCATCACCACCGTGTGCCCGCCCTCTTTGAGCGTGGCCACCTTGGCAGCCTTGTCACCCGGCAACACCTCGGCCATCACTTCCTCTTCTGACAGGCCCAGGCGCGCGCCCATGGCCAACGCCGCGCCGCGGTTGTCACCAGAAATCATCATGATGCGGATGCCGCGTTCGCGCAGCGCATCCAGCGCCTCGCGCGCGCCAGGCTTGGGCTCGTCGGCAAAGGCCATCAGGGCCCGCAGCGTCAGGCCTGCGGTGGTTCGCTCCACCAGTGCAGACATCGTGGCGCCACCGGCTTGCAGGCGGTCTGCCTCGGCACGCAACGCACCCAGGCCCACCTGCAGCTCATCCATCCAGCGCAGGCTGCCAATCAGCCAGCTGGCCACGCCCACTTCGCCTTCGGTGCCGCGCCCCGGCACGGCGCGTACGCTGTCAGGGTCGGGCACGGCCAGGCTGCGCTCTTTGGCAGCGGCCACCACGGCGCGGGCCAGCGGGTGCTCGCTGCCGCTTTGCAGGCTGGCCGCTGCGGTCAGCGCGGCGGACTCGTCTGTGTCCGGTGCAACAACAAATGCCACCAGGCGCGGCTGGCCCACCGTCAGCGTGCCCGTCTTGTCAAAGGCCACGGTGTCCACCCGGTGGGCCAGCTCCAGCGCCTGCGCGTCCTTGATCAGGATGCCGTGCTTGGCCGCCACGCCGGTGCCGGCCATGATGGCCGCGGGCGTAGCCAGGCCCAGCGCACAGGGGCAGGCAATGACCAGCACCGCCACCGCATGGATCAGCGCGGCTTCCATGCCCGCGCCCGTCCACAGCCAGCCGCCCAGCGTGATCATGGCGATCACCAGCACCACCGGCACAAACACGGCCGACACCTGGTCCACCAGGCGCTGGATCGGCGCCTTGGCCGCCTGCGCGTCTTCCACCAGGCGGATGATCTGCGCCAGCACGCTTTCGTGGCCCGTGGCGCTCACGCGCACCACGATGCGGCCGTCGCCGTTGATGCTGCCACCGGTCACACGCGCGCCCACGGTTTTGGTCACGGGCAGTGGCTCGCCGGTCAGCATGGACTCGTCCACCTGCGTGTCGCCCTGCACCATCTCGCCGTCGGCAGGGATGCGCTCACCCGGGCGCACCACCAGCTGGTCATCCACCAGCACTTCCGCAACAGGCACGTCAATTTCCCCGCCGGCTCGTTGCAGCACATGCGCTATGTCGGGCCGCAGTGAATGCAGTGCGCGGATGGCGGCGGTGGTCTGGCGTTTGGCGCGCGCCTCCAGCCATTTGCCCAGCAGCACCAGCGTCACCACCACGGCTGACGCCTCGAAATACAGGTGCGGCACCATGCCGTGCGCCGCATGCGCCTGGCCCTGCGGGCCCAGCCACAGCCACATCGACAGGCCCCAGCCCGCGCTGGTGCCAATGGCCACCAGCAGGTCCATGTTGCCGGTCAGTGCCTTCAGCGCATGCCAGCCGGCCTTGTAAAAACGCGCGCCCAGAATGAACTGCACGGGCGTGGCCAGCGCAAACTGCGCCCACGCGGGCAGCATCCAGTGTCGGCCCAACAGGTCGCCCAGCATGGGCAGCACCAGCGGCGCTGACAGCAGCAGCCCAATGGCCACGGGCAAGAAACCGGCCCAGGGCGACAGGTCTTCTTCCATGGCGGCTTCGGCGCTGCGTGGCTCGTAACCGGCGTCACGCACGGCGCGGCGCAGCAGCGCCTCGGCCTGCGCCGATGTGGCGTAGGTGATGCGCGCCGACTCGGTCGCCAGGTTGACCGTGGCGTCCTGCACGCCGGGCACTTTCTTCAGGGCCCGCTCGACGCGGGACACGCACGACGCGCAGGTCATGCCGCCCACGCCCAGGTCGAGCGTGGAGGAAGTAGGTGGGGTGGGAGTGTTCATGGGCTTGACTGTGAACCTTGCCATCGTGGCAAGGTCAAGGCTTGATGCAGATCAACCGCATGGCGATCAGGGTCTTGGCACCCGGGCGCTTGACCTTACCATGGTGGCAAGGTTGAAGATTGCATCTTTACAAGCTCAAAGGACATCACCATGAACCAGACCTTCAACGTACAAGGCATGACCTGCGGCCACTGCGAACGCGCCGTTACGCAGGCCGTCAAGACCGTGGACCCGGCCGCCGAGGTGCGGATTGACCGCGCCGCGGGCAAGGTGGACGTGCAGTCGGACCAGCCGCACGACGCCATTGCCAAAGCCATCGCCGAAGAAGGCTACACCGTCAGCGCATGACCATGGCCACGAGCTACCCCGTCAACATCGGCCAGGCGGCCACGCTGTCGGGCGTGTCGGCCAAGATGGTGCGCCACTATGAAGCGCTGGGCCTGCTGCCGCGCGTGGGCCGTACCGACAGTGGTTACCGCCAGTACAGCCAGGCAGAGGTGCACACGCTGCAGTTCATCAAGCGCAGCCGCGAACTCGGGTTTTCCATGGACGAAATCGCCGAGCTGGTCAGCCTGTGGCAAAACCGCCGGCGCACCAGCGCCAGCGTCAAGCGCATTGCGCAGCAACACGCTGACGCACTGGCCCAGCGCATTGATGCCATGCAGGCCATGCAGCGCACGCTGGCGCACCTGATCCATTGCTGCCACGGCGACGACCGGCCCGACTGCCCCATCCTGGACGACCTGGCAGGCGGCCCAGCACCTGCCCACTGATTGCAGTCACCGCATGACCCCAGACACACTGCTGGACGCCTACCCCGTTGTTGCAGACCTGCTGCGACGGCTTGGCCAGGCCGCGCCTGACGCCCTGCAGGTGGGCCCTGGCGCCGAGCTGTTCAGCGAAAACACGCCCTGCCAGGGTTTCCCGCTGGTGCTGGACGGCGAGGTACGCGTCTCGCGCTCGTCCAGCGACGGCCGCTCGCTGGAGCTGTACCGTGTGACGCCGGGCGAGCTGTGCCTGGTCTCCAGCGCCTGCCTGTTCAATGCAGCGCCGCTGTCGGCCCACGGCGTGGCCACGCGGCCCACCACGCTGATGCTGATTGCGCCCGACACCTTCACCCAGTGGCTGGACGACCCGGCCTTTCGTGCGCTGGTACTCAGCCTGTTTGCCGCGCGCATGGCCGACCTGACCGCGCTGGTGGACGCCGTGGCCTTTCACCGGCTGGACGAACGCCTGGCCGGCGCACTGCTGGGCCACGGGCCCGAGCTCGCGCTGACGCACCAGGCGCTGGCCGACGAGCTGGGCACGGTGCGCGAGATGGTCACGCGCGTGCTGCGCCGCTTTGAGCGCGAAGGCTGGGTCGCGCTGTCGCGCGAACGCATCCGCATCCTCAACAGCGCGGCGCTGCGCGAACGTGCCGGCGGCTAGGGCCTGTTCACACTATTGATGCCAGTGCGAACGTGGTTAAAACAGCGCCAATCAAGGCGCGCGACGACGGCAAGGCTGGTGCCTTGCCTAGGAGTGCAACGCCGAGTGGCGCTGTTTTAACCACGTTCCCTCCGGGTTGCGATCAAAAAGGCCATGCGCCACGTTGCGAAGCCTTGCCGGGCAGAGAGCCCGGCTGCGTTTCGCGCCTTGCGCATGACCTTTTTGACTCGCAACGCATCTGGCATAAATAGTGTGAACAGGCCCTAGGTGACTTAAGTCACCGACTTGTGCTCCCGCCAGGCATCCAATACCCCCATCAACCACTGCAAGGAACACACATGAAAACCAACATCGGCAATATCGAGCGCGGCATCCGCGTGGTGGGCAGCCTGGTGCTGATCGCACTGGCGGCCACCGGCACCGTGGGCTGGTGGGGCTGGCTGGGCGCCGTGCCGCTGGCCACCGGCCTGATCGGCTGGTGCCCGCCCTACGCCATGCTGGGCATCAGCACCTGCAAGACCAAGGGCGCCTGAGCCCGGACGCCCCGTGACGGGGCGCTTCAACCGGCATGAAAGCCACCTCTATGCACCGCCGCAGTGCATTTTGTACACAATTGCCACAGCGAATTGCGTACAAAGCTGGCACGTTTGATGCAATATGTGGGGCATGGATGCTGCCGCCACCCCGATTTCCCCGCGCCCTGCCACGGCTGACGCCGCGGTGGAGCTGGTCTCGCTGACCAAGCGCTACGCGGGCGGCGCGCCCGCCGTGGACGCGATCAACCTGCGCATCCGAAGCGGCAGCTACTGCTGCCTGCTGGGCCCGTCGGGCTGCGGCAAGAGCACCACGCTGCGCATGATTGCGGGGCACGAGAGCGTCACCACCGGCGACATCCTGCTGGAAGGCCGCAACATCACCCACCTGCCGGCCGCCGCGCGCGGCACGGCCATGATGTTCCAGAGCTTTGCGCTGTTCCCGCACCTGAGCGCGCTGGACAACGTCGCCTTCAGCCTCAAGATGAAAGGCGTGGGCAAGACCGAGCGCCACATGAAAGCAGGCGAGCTGCTCGAGCGCGTGGCCATGGGCCACCTGGCCCAGCGCAAGCCCGGTGAGCTGTCAGGCGGCCAGCAGCAACGCGTGGCACTGGCGCGCGCCCTCATCACCCAGCCGCGCGTGCTGCTGCTGGACGAACCGTTGTCGGCGCTGGACCCTTTCCTGCGCATCCAGATGCGCGCCGAGCTGCGCCGCTGGCAAAAAGAGCTGGGCCTGACCTTCATCCACGTGACCCATTCGCAGGAAGAGGCCATGGCCCTGGCCGACACCATGGTGGTCATGAACCACGGCGTGATCGAGCAGGTGGGCTCGCCGCACGAGATCTACAACGCACCGGCCACTGAATTCATCGCCCGCTTCATGGGCGGGCACAACGTCATCACCACGCCTGAGGGCAAGGTGGCCGTGCGCAACGACCACATGCTCATATCACCCGCCGATGCCAGCGCACCCGCCGCCGCAAGCGCCACCGGTATGGCCGGGCTGGGTGCCACCGTGACTGATGTGGAGTACCAGGGCACCTATGTGCTGCTGGGGCTGGATGCGCAAACCACCAGCGGGCCCACCGGCGTGTCGGTCATGTTGCCCGAATCCACCTTCGCCCAGCACCCCTACGCCACCGGCGAATCAGTGCATCTGTCGTGGAACGCAGCACATTCGCTGCGCGCCTGAGTCTTTTCAACCCCCAAGGAGAGCAACCATGCAAGACAACACCCTCGATACACAAACCGGCCTGCAACGCCGCACCGTCCTGACCGGCATGGCCGGCATCCTGGCCACCGGCATGGCGCCGGCCATCGGCCAGGAAAAGATCACCCTGCGCTACCTGGGCACCGCCGTGAACCAGGACAAGGCCATCGGTGAAAAGTTTGAAAAAGACACCGGCATCAAGATCCAGTACGTGGCCGTCACCACCGACGACGTCACCAAGCGCGCCGTCACCGCGCCCAACAGCTTTGACCTGATCGACACCGAATACTTCTCGCTCAAGAAGATCGTGCCTACCGGCAACCTCAAGGGCATCGACACCAAAAAGATCAAGAACGCGGACAAGATCACCTCGCTGTTCACCACCGGCACCGTTGCCGGCAAGAAGGTGGGCGACCAGGGCACGGCCCCCAAGAAGGTGATCTATCTGGAAGGCGAAAAGAGCAAAAAATTCAGCGCTACGCCCACGCAGTTCATGTCGCTGATCCCCACCGTTTACAACGCCGACACGCTGGGCATCCGCCCCGACCTGATCAAGCGCCCGATCGAATCCTGGGCCGAGCTGCTGAACCCCGAATTCAAGGGTAAGGCCGCGATCCTGAACATCCCGTCCATCGGCATCATGGACGCGGCCATGGTGGTGGAAGCCAAGGGCATCTACAAGTACCCCGACAAGGGCAACATGACCAAGAAGGAAATCGACCTCACGATCAAGACCCTGATCGACGCCAAGAAAGCCGGCCAGTTCCGCGCGCTGTGGAAGGACTTCAACGAATCGGTGAACCTGATGGCGTCGGGCGAAGTGGTGATCCAGTCGATGTGGTCGCCCGCCGTGACGGCGGTGCGCACCAAGGGCATTGCCTGCAACTTCCAGCCGCTGAAAGAAGGCTATCGCGCCTGGGCTGCCGGATTTGGCGTGCCGGCCACACTCAGCGGCAAGAAGCTGGACGGCGCGTACGAGTTCATCAACTGGTTCCTGGACGGCTGGGCCGGCGCCTACCTGAACCGCCAGGGCTACTACAGCGCCGTGCTGGACACCGCCAAGTCCAAGATGGAAGCCTATGAATGGGCCTACTGGATGGAAGGCAAGCCCGCCAGCCAGGACATCAAGAGCCCGAACGGCGACGTGCTGGCCAAGGCCGGTGCGGTACGCGACGGCGGCAGTTACGAAGCCCGCATGGGCGGCATCGCCTGCTGGAACGCGATCATGGACGAGAACGAGTACATGGTCAAAAAGTGGAATGAATTCGTCGCCGCCTGATCGAGCAAAAGGACCTGTCATTGCGGGCTTGACCCGCAATCCATGATGGCGCGCCCACATGGATGCCGGATCAAGTCCGGCATGACAGGGCTCGGCTTATGACCACAACCACCACCCCGTCCAAAACCCTCGCCGCCTGGTGGCAGGCCGCGCCCTTCACGGCGGTGTTCGCGGTGTTCTTCATCGTGCCGCTGGCGCTGGTGCTGATGGTCAGCTTCTGGGACTTCAACGACTACGAGCTGCTGCCCGGCTTCACCTTCAAGAACTACATCAGCATCTTTGAAGGCTGCGGCGCGCTGACTGACAACGGCGACCTGTGCGTCACGCTGGCAACCTATATCAGCACGCTGAAGTTCTGCCTGCTGGTGTGGGCCATCACGCTGGTCATCGGCTTTGCGGTGGCGTATTTCCTGGCGTTCCATGTGCGCTCGCCGGGCATGCAGACGGCGCTGTTCGTACTGTGCACCGTGCCGTTCTGGACCAGCAACGTCATCCGCATGATCTCGTGGGTGCCGCTGCTGGGCCGCAACGGCCTGGTCAACCAGGGCCTCGTGGGCATGGGGCTGGTGGACCAGCCGGTGGAATGGCTGCTGTTTTCTGATTTCTCGGTGGTGCTGGCGTTTGTGCACCTGTACACCATGTTCATGATCGTGCCGATCTTCAACAGCATGATGCGCATTGACCGCAGCCTGCTCGAAGCCGCCAGCGACAGCGGCGCCAGCGGCTGGCAGACGCTGTGGAACGTGATCGTGCCGCTGTGCAAGACCGGCATCATCATCGGCTCGATCTTCGTCATCACCATCGTCATGGGCGACTTCGTGACCATCGGCGTCATGGGCGGCCAGCAGATTGCCTCGGTGGGCAAGATCATCCAGGTGCAGACGTCTTACCTGCAGTTCCCGCTGGCCGCGGCCAACGCGGTGATCCTGCTGGCCGTGGTGCTCATGATCATCTGGGGCCTGACGCGCCTCGTGGATATCAGGAAGGAGCTGTGATGCGTGAACCCCGCGCCCCTGGTTTCTGGCCGCTGGCTTTTGTGTTTGCCGCGTTCGTGCTGTTCATGTACGGGCCGATGTTCGTCATCTTCATCCTGAGCTTCCAGGGGCCCGAGGGCGGCCTGACCTTTCCCATGCGCGGCGCCTCGCTGCACTGGTTCCACAAGCTGGCCGAAGGGCTGGGCACAGTGGACATTGCGGCGGCGTTTCGCCGCTCGCTGCTGCTGGGCGGCGTGGTCATGGCGTTTACCGTGGTGCTGTCGGTGCTGGCGGGCCTGGCGTTCCGCAAGAAGCTCACCGGCGGCAACCTGCTGTTTTACGTGACGGTGGCCAGCCTCATCATGCCGTCCATCATCGTGTCGCTGGGCATCGGCCTGCAGTTCCGCCTGATCGACACGGGCATCAAGTCCATGCTGAACGAGAGCATGCTGGAGAATTACGGCACGGCGCTGGGCCTCATGACATCAGCCCTGGGCGCGCACCTGACCTGGACGTTGCCTTTCGGACTGCTCATCATGTTTGCCGTGTTCAACCGTTTCAACCCCGCCTATGAAGAAGCCGCCCGCGATCTGGGCGCCACGCCCTGGCAGGCCTTTCGCCATGTGGTGCTGCCGCTGATCGGCCCGTCGGTGGTGGGCATCGGCATGTTTGGCTTCACACTCAGCTGGGACGAAATCGCGCGCACCTCGCAGGCCATCGGCGACGTCAACACCCTGCCGCTGGAACTGCAGGGCCTGACCTCCACCGTCACCACCCCCGCCATCTACGCGCTGGGCACCGTCACCACCGTGGTGTCGTTTGCCGTGATCGGCGTGGCCGTGGGCCTGGCCCTGTGGCTGGGCAAGCGGCAGAAAAAGGGCGCGCGGTGAAAGACGCCACGCCCACCCCGCTGAGCGACGCGGACATCTACGAGCGCGTGGTCTCCGCCATCCTGGACCACCGCCTGCCCCCGGGCACCAAGCTGGTCGAAGACAAGCTGGCCACGGCCTTCGGCGTGTCACGCACCCGCATCCGCCCGGTGCTGGTGCGCCTGGCCAATGAGCAGGTCGTCACGCTCACCCCCAACCGCGGCGCCACCATCGCCCAGCCCAGCGAGAAAGAAGCGCGCGAAGTGTTTGAGGTGCGCCGCCTGATCGAGCCCACGCTGGTGGAGCTGTTCATCGCCAACGCCACGGCCGCCGACATGGCGCAGCTCAAGGCCTGCATCGACGACGAAGAGGCCGCCCGCGAAGCCGGCGACATGCGCCGCGCGATCCGGCTGTCAGGCGACTTTCACCTGATCATTGCCGAGCGCGCCGGCCACCAGACGATGGGCCGCATCCTGCGCGAGCTGACCTCGCGCACCTCACTGGTGCTCATGACGTACAGCGCCGACCATGCAGGCGAGCGCGAGGAAGCCACGGCCTGCGGCTGCCGCGAACACCGCTCGCTGCTGGACGCCATCCGCCTGCGCGATGCGAAAGAAGCCGCCAGCCGCATGCGCGACCACCTGACGCGGCTGGAGTCGCAACTGCGCTTCACGCCCCCTGCCGACACCACGCCCGACCTTGCCACGCTGTTTGGCCGCGCGGCCTGACACCCAGGCCCCATGCGCCACCTGCTGGTCATCAACCCCAACACCTCCGCCTCGGTCAGTGCGCTGCTGCAAACCCATGTGCAGGCCGCCGCCGGCTCGCATGTGCAGGTGCGCACCGTCACCGCCCGCTTCGGCGCGCCGTACATCAGCGACGAAGCCAGCTACGCCGTGGCAGGCCATGCCACGCTGGACGCCTGGGCCGCCGCACTGGCCGACGGGCCCGCACCCGACACCGTGCTGATCGGCTGCTTTGGCGACCCGGGCCTGCTGGCATTGCGTGAGAGCAGCCCGGCGCCCGTCACCGGCCTGGCCGAGGCGGCGTTCATCGAGGCCGCGCGCCACGGCCGCTTTGCCATCGTGACCGGCGGCGAACGCTGGGGCCCCATGCTGCAGCGCCTGGCCCATGCACTGGGCCAGGGCGCGGCGCTGGCGGGCATCCACACGGTGGCCCCCACGGGCGCCCAGCTGGCTGCGGATCCTGAAGGCGCCCGCGCGCTGCTGGACCAGGCCTGCCGGGACGCCGTGCGCCAGCTGGGCGCCCAGGCCGTCATCGTGGGCGGCGCGGGCCTGGCCGGCATGGCCGCCGCCATCCAGCCCGGGCTGAACGTGCCGCTGATCGACAGCGTGCTGGCGGGCGCGCGCTGGGCCCTGCGCGGCCACACGCCGCAGCCCGTGCGCACCACCGGGGGCTTCGACGTGCCCTGGAACAACCTGTCCGCAGAGATGACCGCGCTGGCCGTCCCTCAGCGGTAGCGGACCCCAGCGCCCGCATTCTGCGGGCCTACCTGTGAATGTTCACCTTGGGCTTCGGGTCCGGGGGCATGTCAATGGGTACCTCGTCCTGCCCGAGGCCCGGGGAATAGTGGAAAAGTATCTGTCGCCTGGTGTCACGGGGCCCTGGACTCTGCGGCAAGGCAGGCGTGTCGGGCTCCTCCGCGAGGAAGCGCTCGTGACCCTCTTGCACATGAATCCTGCCGTCGGCGCCCTCGCCCACGATGACTCTGAATCGGCCCTCCCCCTGGTCGGAGGGCACGTATTCCCCCGGGTCGCCGTTCATGGCATCCAATCCTTTTTCCGAGCGGGGGCTGACTTCAAGCATCCGGCCCCAGGCGTGCGGCGTGTTCGCCCTGACCAGGACGGGATGGCCATCCAGCAGCACCAAATCGCCCTGCTTCACTTGTGTGCCCACCCCGCTGCCGGGCAAGGCCTTGGTGAAGGAGGCAACCTCCCATATGGCGCCCTGGTAGGTTCGAGGGCCTTTGGAGTCCTGTGCAAGGACAAAGCGGCCGTTGTCAGACACGCCTCGCAGCGCTGCAAGGCGTCCGTTCACGGTGACCCAGGCGCCGGTTTTGAGCGCCCTGAGCTGATTCACATGTTTCGTCCCCGCCTTCAGCAGCCCGAGGTTGAACCGCTCTGAATCCACGGGAGACGTCATGAAGTCAACAAAGGTGCCGCGGTCCATCAAGTCCAGCACGGCCTTGGCATCCGCGGTCGAAAGCCCCTGGTGTTTCTGCAGTGCTTTCAGCTTGACATTCACCTCAGGCAGCTTGTTTGGGGTCACTTCCCCGTCGTCATCGATGATCTGGGGCGACGACGCAAAACTGAATAAGGTCTTGTTCTCCAACGCCTGCACCATCTGGATGTTTACGTCCATTGACCGGCCGTATGACGCCATAAAGGCGCGAAACTCCATCAGGCTGACACAGAGCGTGCTGACGCCCTGGCCAATCAAGGACCCCGGGCCGTCACCCAGCGATGCCAACTGGGCCGAATCCGTGCCCATCGCACCCATGTACGCGCGTAGCCCACCCTGGATTTTGGCGTTCTCCTTCCACTCCGGCACGAGCTTGGCGGGCACGATGTGAAGCTCGTGGCCATGCACACGCGCCGAGATCGCCTGGACAGTCAGGATCGATACCTCGTCCAGGGCTTCGATCAGCGGGCTGACCAGGAAAGCGCCGGCCAGCCCCTGCATCATCTCCAGGAGGTCCCCTTTTGGCTTGCCCGAGCCGAGCCATGGATTCATGACATATTCGGTCACAACCACGCCCGTCGACACGCTGGCGGCATACAGCAGGAACCTCGCCAAAAGCTCCCGCTTGACCACAGTCATGGCCCGCGCGTCCGGCAACGCCTTGCCATCCGCCTGCACAGCCTTGAAGGACGGCAGGTACTGGTTCACATACTGCTGGATGAAGTCCCGCCCGCATCGCCCCGCGCGGGCAGAGAATATGGTGAAGCTCATGTGGGCCAGGTTGCGCATGTCCTGCACATGCCCGGGCGAATCAGTCGAGCCAAGGGCCCTGTTCATGCTCAGCCCGATCCCCACGATGGCGATGGCGCCTGATGCAATCGTCATGGTGCCCCGGCGTAGCATGGACGGGGCCGGCGGGGCCTGCTCGATGAGCTCTCCCTTTTCGTCGTGAACCGGCTTGCGGCAACAGTAGCCATACAAGGCATCAAGGGTGCGGCTGGTAATGGCCGAATCAAAAACCAGGATGCCCACGCCGGCCAGCACGGCCAGGCCATAGGCCATGTTGGCATCCTCGTCACCCATACTCTCGGTCATCAGCAGCACACTTGCTGCCGCCAGCTTGCCAAACTGCGTGCTCCCGGTCGAGAACACCTGGGCGCCGAAAGCCTTCACGGCGTTCGTGACAGACATGGCAGCCAGGTCACAGAAGCTGGCGCGCCGGGGTTGGGTTGGCGATTGCACCTCCAGTGACTGCGACACCCCCGAAGGCGGAAAGAAATAGTTATTGATCGACTGCATGACGCCCTTTCAAACCATGTCTGCCATTGCATCGCCCGGTCGGGCCCCGGTCGCGGCGGACTGCAGCGACCGGCGCACGTCCAGCACGGCCTGCGCGTTCGCCACCAGCCCCCGCCACAGATCGACACCGCGCGTGGCCTGCGACAGCGGCATCACCGAACGCAGCACATAGTCCTGGGTGGCCTCTCGCAGGCAGAAAGCCGAGCCCATCCTGTCGGCAAAGAGCCAGGCATTGGCCTCGGCCAGTTGACCGGCCAGCCCGGCCGGGCCGTCAACCACCGGCACCAGGTCCGCGTACAGGTGAATCAGGTCCGCCCGGCAGTGGAAATGGCAGGCCCAGATCTCCACGCCCTGCACCTCAACCATGAATGCCGCACCCGAAGACACCATCGACACGGGGCTGAAATCCTGAAGCGCGGCCTGCTCACGCAGCTCGTCGCACACCCGCTGGAAATGCCCGGCCGGCCCGCGCGGCGCGGCGTCCTCGTCCTGGAACAGGCTGTCGTCCGCGTCGGGACCGCACAAGGCGCCCGATCGCCAGTCACGCGCCACCGCCATCTGGCATGACAGCTGCCGGTACAAAAGGTCTGGCGTTGTACCTCCGGCCCATGACTGCTGCAGAACGGCCTCGCCACTGACAGGGTCGCGGCTGAAGGCCTGGCCACCGGCGCCAGGAAAGCCCATGTTGGCGGCCAGCAGTGCCCGCCACTGCTGCGGCTCATCCGGCGGCGACAACGGGCCGAAAACAACCCGGCTGAAAAACCGGTCGCCGTCCTGCGATTGCGGTTGAAAGAGTTCAAAGTCAACCCCGCCCAGCGTCGCGCCAAGAAACAGGCCCGTCGCATCCTCAACAGGCCGGGCGGACAGCTCTGCCAGACGGCAGAACTGCTCGAGCAAGGGCGAAAAACGCGAGTTCATGAAGACTTCTCACAAATGGGGACCGCCTGCTTGCGGCTTTGGCACCATTGGAACTCGATGTCCGCCGCGACCCAAGATACAGAGGTCTACCAGGCGATGGCCAACAGACCTCCGTCTGGGTCCAGGGGACCGGAATAAGCCCCGCATCCGCACGGCGTGCCGCAACGGTTGAGAATCGCGGCGTAGGGTCCCTACTGACAATGCCACCCTGCAAAAGGATTGCGCCATGAACACCGTTACCCAACCCCGCCGCGCCGAGCGGCTCATCACCGGCCAGCCCACCAGCGACGGCGCGGGCGTCAAGCTCACGCGCGTGCTCACGCAGGACCTGCAGCAGCGGCTGGACCCGTTTTTGATGCTGGACAACTTTGCCAGCGACGACCCCGACGACTACGGCGCGGGCTTTCCCAGCCACCCGCACCGCGGCTTTGAGAC
>CALRYY010000074.1:0-20351 GCA_943372515.1 Ramlibacter sp. 2FC
CTATCCCGACTATGCCGACAGCCATGCGGGCCCATCGCAGCTCGTCGCCGTCCAGTCGGTGCTGGATGCCGCCACCGCGATCGACACGATCTGTGACCAGGGCGAGGGCGTGCCGGTCCCCGATGTCGGACCTGGCCCCGACGACGACCCCTCGAAGGACGAGGCATCGCACTACGTCAAGTTCCTGACGCTGCAGGCCCAGTTCGCGGACTATGCCGGCACCACCGAAGTGCGCCCCCTGCAGCCGCCCGCGCCGACGGCGGTGATCCAGCCCGCGATCACGCAGGCCGATCTGCTGGCCGCAGGCGTTCTGGTGAACATGCCCGACAGTCCCGTCGCGGCCAACTATCCGCCGCTGTATACGGACATTGCCAATTTCTGCAGCGCGTGCTTCCAGTACATGCTCATCATGACCGAGACGATCTACCTGGTGCCGCCCGCTGAGCAGAAGCTGTTTTTCAATGAAGGTCTGCACCGGTCCATGATCTGGGTGCTCGACAAATACATCCGCACCATCCGCCAGATCCCGATCTCCAGTGGCCCCTATGCCGGCACGATGATGGGGCCGACGTTTGAGAACGTCCCGCTGGGCGCGCAGGCCGATTCGTTCGCGTCGCTGACCGCGTACGGAAACAAGGCAATCGCGGCGGCCACTGCACTCATCACCGCACTGAACGCGAACGAGGCCGCGGAGAAAATCGCCGAGGCGCTTGATCCCAACAGCGCCGTCGCGGACGCCGCGAAAATTGAGAAGGACGGCGACCTGATCGGTGTGCTGCAAAGCGTCATCGGCTATGTCGGCGTCGCGATCAGCAACATGAGCCGCGACGGCAAGCACCCGATGCACCTGCCCGATGTGGGCCCGTATTGGACCGCAGCCGCCGCCCGCAAGACCTGACCCTGTAATCCCGAGAGAGGAACGACCCATGGCTTCATGCTCCACTCCCGCACCGAGCCCCGCCCCTGCGCCGGGCGAGCCCGTGCCCCCCTATGTATATGGCCCTCCAGTGCCGGCTTTTCCGGGCTGGAACGTGATCGGCACGCAACCCGAAGGCATGCCACTGCACGCCTGCATGGGGCTCAACGCCTGCGCAGGCGCGGACCGCTTCGGCACAGCGGGCCCACCCGGAGGTTCGGGCCCGAACGCGTGCGCGGGGCAGGGCTATTGCTCGACCGGCAGTGACCATACCTGCCATGTGCAGAACGAGTGCGCGGGGCAGGGCGGCTGCGGGCTCTATGGCACCGGCGAGGAGATGGACAACCCGGGCGCCAATCAATGCCGTTCGCAGGGATCGTGCGCGACGCCGATCAATGCCGAGCGCTTCAGCACCAACGGGCCGAACCAGGGCCAGAGCGTGTGGCTGCGCGCGCGCGCAGTGTTCGAGGCGAACTGGGCGGCGACGCAGGCGGAACTGGTCGCAAAGCAGGGCGCAGGCGGGATCGGACCCGATCAACCGCTTCCGGCAACGCTCGGCCCGGCACCCGCGCCGTTCGCGGCGACGGGCCCCACCTACCTCTGGATCTCCGACGACAACACCGCGCGCGGCAACATGACCGCCTGCGGCGCGAGCGGCATGAGCGGCGCCGGTGGCTGCAGCTAGCGACGCGATCGCT
Source organism: Ramlibacter sp. 2FC (assembly GCA_943372515.1). Taxonomy (GTDB): domain Bacteria; phylum Pseudomonadota; class Gammaproteobacteria; order Burkholderiales; family Burkholderiaceae_C; genus RAM1. The sequence goes on from CALRYY010000074.1 coordinate 1,615, forward strand.
GGCCTGCCGAAGCTCGGCCTCGGCCTGGGCCTGCGCAGCGTCCATTTCACCGAGATCCTGGCCGAACGGCCGGCGGTCGGCTGGTTTGAGGCGATCTCGGAAAATTTCATGGATTCGGGTGGGCGCCCGCGCGCCGTGATCCGCGAGGCAGCGCAACATTACCCGCTGGTGCTGCACGGTGTCTCCATGTCGATCGGCAGCGCCGATCCGCTCAACCTCGACTATCTGCGCCGGCTCAAGGCACTCGCCGACGAGGTCCAGCCTGCCTGGATCAGCGATCACCTGTGCTGGACCGGCGTGCTGGGCCTCAATTCGCACGACCTTCTGCCGATGCCATTGACCGCGGAGAGCCTGGCGCATGTGGCCGCGCGGGTGCGCCAGGTGCAGGACATTCTCGAGCGCCCACTGATCCTGGAAAATCCGAGCAGCTATGTGCGGTTTGCGCATTCGACTCTGGACGAGCCCGGGTTCCTGCGCGAGCTGACCCGCGAGACCGGCTGCGGCCTGCTGCTGGACGTCAACAACGTCTACGTCAGCTGCTTCAATGCGGGTACGGACCCCGTCGCCTATCTCAATGCATTTCCCTGCGAGCGCGTAGTCCAGATGCACCTGGCCGGGCATCAGCATCACGGCACCCACATCATCGACACCCACGACCGGCCGGTTCGGCCTGAAGTGTGGGAGCTGTACCGGCTGGCCTGGGCACGTACCGGCGGTGCCGCCACCTTGCTGGAATGGGACGACCACATCCCCTCACTGGCTCTATGCCATGCCGAACTCATGAAGGCGCAGCGTTACATGAGCGGCCGGTTCGAGCCGGCGTGCGCAGGCGCGGCTGACGGAAGCGGTGCGGACGGTGTGTCCAATCCGGTGGGATTCCTGGTGCCCAGGGTGATGGACAGCGTGATGCAGGAGAGCGCGTGAGCGGCGAACCGCAGCAGGCGTTGCAGTCCGTGCAGCGGTGGATGCAGGATGCCCTCGTCTTTCCACTCCGGGTGACGCCGGGGCAAACCGAGACCCTGCTGGCGTCATCGGCGCGCCTGAGCGGCGCCGCTGGCCTGGCCATCTACCAGCGTGGCTACTTCCTGCGGATCGCCAGTTGCATGCGCGAGCAATTCCCGGCCCTGTGCCATGCGCTGGGCGCACCGCTGTTCAACGATTTTGTCGCGGACTATATCCGGCAACACCCCCCGCAGAGCCATACGCTGTACGACCTGGGCCGGCGCTTTGCGGCCTTTCTCGAGGACAACCGGCCGGACCGGGACCTGCCGCAGCGTGAGAGCTGGATAGACTTCATGACCGAGCTGGCCCGCTTCGAACGCCAGGTTTTCGTGATGTTCGACGCGCCCGGGCACGAGGGCAGGGCGTTCGCGGACGCCACCACGCCGGATAGCCAATTGCGCCTGCAGCCCTGTTTCGCCTTGGGCGCCTACCGCTTTCCCGCACCGGCCTACTATCACGCGGTGCGCCTGAACCGGCCCCCACCCCTGCCAGCCGTCCAGGAGAATTTCGTCGCCCTGGTGCGCACCGACTATGTAACCCGCACCATTGCGCTGAGCCAACCGCAATACCTCTTTTTGCAGGCGATGGCCGATGGCGGTAGCGTTGAGGACGGCATCGATGTGGTGGCGCGACTCCTGAAGACGAGTCACGACGTAGTCCGCCAATCCTGGCAAGCGACGGATGGCAGCCGGCAGCGCTGGATCGACGGGCATTTCTTCATCGCATGCGAATGACGCTTGGTCATTGCCTTACTGAATTTATACGATGTATATTATGTTAAATATACTGAACAGCCGGGCGAGGCGGTTATGCACTTGTCACCATTGCCCTTTTGGCTGCCTTGCACGAACAAATGCAGCAATCAATCCAGCAGCATCTGCCCGGTTGGCCCGCTGAGCAAAATCAAGCGCTGTCAATCCCAGTTTGTTTTTGAGTGCGGGATCCGCGCCGGCCTCCAGCAGCAGTTTCACGGCTTCAGGCGACCCGTAATGCGCCGCCATCATGAGCGGCGTGGTGCCGTTGGGCGATTCGGCGTCGATGTAGGCATGGTGGTCCAGCAGCAGGCGCATGACCGGGACATGGCCGTTGGTGGCTGCGTAATGCAAGGGTGCCCAGCCCGTTTTGTTCACGTCTGCCTCTCGGGCAATCAGCTTGCGTGCAATGTCCAGGTGTCCTTTGAGCGCAGCCATCATGAGCGGGCTTTCGTCCTGGAGGGTGCGGACCTCCACATTGGACTTCGGCCAGGCGATCAGCGCTTCGGCGGCTTTCAGTGACGGCTCGCGCACCGCCAGGTACAGGCCTGGCAGGCCGTCCGGGTCCCGGGTATTGGGGTCAAACCCGCGGCTCAGCAAGGCCGTGATGGTGGCGGGATCGTCGCGTTTGATGGCGATGAAGAAGTCTTCATAGGAACCAGCGAACGCCCAATTAAATCCCGTTAAAACAACAAGATAAATAAACTTCTTCAAGTAATTTATCATGCTTTAACCCCGCGAAACAGCTGCTCGAAATTGCGGCTGGTCAGCTCGGCAATATGTTCCACAGGCAGGTTGCGAAGCGTCGCGAGCTGCTGGGCCACATGGGGCACGTACGACGGGTTATTGGTCTTGCCCCGGTACGGCACGGGCGCAAGATAGGGGCTGTCAGTTTCAATCAGCAGCCGGTCCAGCGGCACAAACGCCGCCACGTCGCGCAGGTCCTGGGCGGTTTTGAAGGTGAGGATGCCGGAAAACGAGATGTAAAAGCCCAGGTCCAGCGCCGCGCGGGCGACCTGCGCTGTTTCAGTAAAACAATGGAACACGCCGCCGGCCGACCCTGTGGAGCCGTCTTCGCCCTCTTCCCGCAGCATCGCCAGGGTGTCGTCAGACGCTGCCCGGGTATGGATGACCAGCGGCAACCTGGCCTGCCGCGCTGCATGGATGTGCGTGCGAAACCTGTCGCGCTGCCACTGCATGTCGGCCACGCTGCGCCCGCCCTTGCGCTCTTCCATCTGGTAATAATCCAGCCCGGTCTCGCCGATGGCCACCACCCGCGGCCGTGCGGCCCGGTCAAGCAGGTCCTGCACGCTCGGCTCCGTCACGCCTTCGTTGTCGGGGTGCACACCCACCGTTGCCCAGAAGTTGTCATAGCCCGTGGCCAGCGCATGGACGTCGTCAAATTCCTCGATCGTGGTGCAGATGCACAGTGCGCGGTCCACCTGCGCTTGGGCCATGGCCGTGCGAATCTCAGGCAGGCGCGAAGCGAGCTCGGGAAAGGTCAGGTGGCAGTGGGAATCGACAAACAAGGCGGTCAGATCGTCTGCGTAGGCCGCTCGGACGCCAGATGCCCGCCCAGGATTTCTTCGATCTTGAGCTTGAGCAGCTTGGATTTTTCGTCCGAAGGGAAGCGGATGCCCACGCCCTGGGTGCGGTTGGCCGCGCTGCGCGCCGGCGTGACCCAGGCCACCTTGCCCGCGACCGGGTAGCGCTGCGGGTCCTCAGGCAGCGACAGCAGCACGTACACGTCGTCTCCCAGCTTGTAGTCGCGCGTGGTCGGGATGAACACGCCGCCGTCGGTAAACAGCGGTATGTAGGCTGCATACAGCGCCGCCTTTTCCTTGATGGCTAGCTGGATGACGCTGGGGCGCGGTGTGGTGGGAGAAGGATTGCTCATGGCGCGTGTGTTCAGCGGAGTTTAGGGCAATCTGATCGCGCGGTGGGCCTGTGAAGCCAGAGACTCCAGCATGAGGCCGGCATTGAAGGGGTGCTCCACGGTCCGCGCGGTGCGAGCCAGTTCGCGGCCCCACGCGCCCAGTGCGTCCAGGCCGCCAGGGGGCGGCAGTTCGGCCGCCTCAAAAAAGCGCGGGGCCGCACCCGCTTTCACGGCCAGCAGGTCGTGGCAGAGCTTTTGCAGCGCATCCACCGCCTGCGCAGGCGTCAGGCTGGCCAGTGCGCCCGCATCGCCACGGGCCATGGCTTTGGGTAGCAGCGACCAGGATTTGGGGTCGCGTCCCGACTGTACGAACGCCAGCGCGTCGTCGGGCCTGCCGCCCGCCGCCCGCAGCAAGGCGGCGGTGTCTGCCGGCTTGATGCCTTGCGCCTGCAGCCATTGATCGGCCTCGACGCGATCCGGCCACACCATGGTGTGGCCCAGGCAGCGGCTTCGGATGGTGGGCAGCAACTGGTGCGCGGCTTCGCTGGACAGCACGAACTTCACGTCGCCCGGGGGTTCTTCCAGCGTCTTGAGCAGCGCGTTGGCCGTGACGTGGTTCATGCGCTCGGCCGGGTACACCAGCACCGCCTTGCCACGTCCGCGGGCACTGGTGCGCTGCGCAAACTCCACGGCGTCGCGCATGGCCTCCACCCGGATTTCGCGGCTGGGCTTGCGCTTTTTGTCATCGATCTCCCCTTGCGCCTTTTCAGACAGCGGCCAGCCCAGCTCCATCATGGCGGTCTCGGGCATCAGCACGCAAAGGTCAGCATGGGTGCGCACCTGGATGGCGTGGCAGCTGCCGCATTCGCCGCAAGCGCCCTGCCCCGTGGGCCGCTCGCACAGCCAGGTGCTGGCCAGCTGCAGTGCAAGGCCGTATTGGCCCAGACCCGAGGGGCCCTGCAACAGCCAGGCATGGCCGCGCTGGGTCAGCAGGGCTTGCAGCTGCCGCTGCACCCAGGGTGCTGTGGTGAAGGCCGTCATTTGGGCCCCCCGTTGGCGGCCACCATGATGGCCAGCCAGCCCCGGCGCACAAAGGCGCTGGTCAGGGCCTGCCAGACCCTGTGGCGCTCCTGGCTGGCATCCACGCGCACAAAACGCTGCGGGGCATCAGCCGCGCGCGCGGCGTAGCCGGCCGCCACGCGGGCAAAAAACTCAAGCGGTTGCGATTCAAATTTGTCCGGCACGCGGGCACCCGCCAGCCTCCGGGCGGCAACCTCAGGCGGCAGGTCAAACCAGACCGTCAGGTCCGGCTGGCGCAATCCGGCGTCCGGCAGAGCCTGAACCCATTGCTCCAGCTGGGCAAGCACGCCCAGGTCAAAGCCCCTGCCCCCGCCCTGATAGGCAAAGGTGGCATCCGTGAAACGGTCGCACAGCACCACGTCGCCGCGCGCCAGGGCGGGTTCAATTACCTGCTGCAGGTGGTCGCGCCGCGCCGCAAAGATCAGCAGCGCCTCGGTCAGCGCATCCATGGGGTCGTTCAGCACCAAACTGCGCAGCTTTTCCGCCAGCGGGGTGCCGCCTGGCTCGCGTGTGAGCGTCACGCTGCGCCCCTGCGCGCGAAAGGCCGACGCCAGGCCATCGATGTGGGTGGACTTGCCCGCACCGTCAATGCCTTCAAAGCTGATGAAAAGACCCTGGCTCATGGTGGATTGCGTCCCCGCTGGTATTTGTTGACGGCGCGGTTGTGTTCGTCCAGCGTGGCGCTGAACTGGCTGGTGCCGTCGCCCCGCGCCACAAAGTAAAGCGCCTTGGACGCGGGCGGCTGCACTGCAGCCAGCAATGACGCCTTGCCGGGCATGGCAATCGGCGTGGGCGGCAGGCCGACTCGGGTGTAGGTGTTCCAGGGGGTGTCGGTCTGCAGGTCTTTCTTGCGCAGGTTGCCGTCAAAGGCCTCACCCATGCCGTAGATCACGGTGGGGTCGGTCTGCAGCGGCATGCCCACGCGCATCCGGTTGTTGAACACGCTGGACACCAGCGGGCGGTCGGCGGGCTTGCCGGTTTCTTTTTCCACAATGCTGGCCAGGATCAATGCCTCGGCAGGGCTTTTGGCCATCGCGTCGGGCGTGCGCTGGGCCCAGGCGGCTTCCAGCCTGCGGTCCATGGCGTGCAGGGCGCGGCGCAGCAGGGCCACGTCGCTGGAGCCGCGCGAGTAGGTGTAGGTGTCGGGAAAGAACCGGCCCTCGGGGTGCAGGCCCGGGCGGCCCAGCAGCGCCATGAGGGCCGCGTCATCCAGCCCTTTTGTGTCGGGCTTGAGCTGCTCCTCTTTCAGCAAGGCGGCACGCACCTGACGGATGTTCCAGCCCTCGACCAGCACTACGGCCTGCAGGGCTTCTTCACCCCGGGCCAGCTTGCGCAGCAGGCGGTGCGGTGTGATGCCGGGCTCGAGCTCGTAGCTGCCGGCCTTGATCTGGCGGTCCTGACCCGAAACGCGAAACCACAGGTACAGCAGGTCGGGGTTGACGTCCACACCGGCGTCGGCCACGGCCTGGGCCACGCCGCGCGGCAGCGTGCCGGGGTCGATGGACAGGTCCGTGGCTTGTGTGGGCGTGCGCAGCGGCTGGTACACCCACCACACGCCGGCTCCGCCCGCCGCAATGGCCAGCAGCGCACCCCACAGGAAAACCGTTACAAGGAATCGCCGCAAACCACTGCCCCTACTTCGACGAGTGAAATCAACGGACGATGATAATTCACGCATGACCCATCAACTCAACGGCGTGACCGCCCTGCCCCATCTGGGCGTGATTCGCGTGCAGGGCGAAGAAGCGGCCAAATTCCTGCAGGGCCAGCTGACGCAGGATTTCGTATTGCTGGGTGACGCCCAGGCCCGCCTGGCGGCGTTCTGTTCGGCCAAGGGCCGCATGCAGGCCAGCTTCATTGGCCTGCGCCACGGGGCGGATCAAATCCTGCTGCTGTGCAGCGCCGACATCCTGGTGCCTACCCTCAAGCGCCTGTCGATGTTTGTGCTGCGGGCCAAAGCCAGATTGACCGATGCCACGGCCGATTTCAGCCTGCACGGGCTGGCCGGGGCGTCTTGCCCGGTGGTCGGCACGCACGCCCCTTGGCAGCGCGTGGACGACGGCGATGCCAGCCTGGTCGCGCTGTACCCGGCCGAGGGCCAACCCCGGGCGCTTCGGATTGCGCCCGCAGGGCATCCGGCGCCCGACGGCCCGGCACTGAGCCTGGACGACTGGCTGTGGAGTGAAGTGCGTAGCGGCATTGCCACCATCACCGCTCCCCTCGTGGAGGCCTTTGTGCCCCAGATGCTCAATTACGAATCAGTGGGTGGTGTGAACTTCCGCAAGGGCTGCTACCCCGGCCAGGAGGTCGTGGCACGCAGCCAGTTTCGCGGCACGCTCAAGCGCCGCGCCTTTGTGGCGCATGCCAGCGGCGAACTGGCCGCCGGGCAAGAGGTGTTTCATGAAAGCGACGACACCCAGCCTTGCGGCCTGGTGGCCCAGGCGGCGAGTTCGCCGCTGGGCGGGTTTGATGTGATCGTGTCGATGCAGCTGAGCGCCACAGAGGGTGGGCGCCTGTGGGCTGGCACCGCCAGCAACACGCTGGCGCTGTTGCCCCTGCCTTATTTGCTGGCCGACGACGTCTGAGTCGGCGTGGCCATCACGGGGATGGCGTTGGCAAACCCGATCTTGGGCCAATACGCCGGCGGAATCTGTGGCAGGAGCGCCCTGCGGTCGGCCTCAGGCGTCAGCTCCATGGCCTTTTGAAAAGACTCCAGGGCCTTGGCCGGGTTGGGTGAGCCTGTGGTGTACATGTTGCCCAGCTGGATGTAGCCATTGACCTGGGTGTGCGGCCAATCCTTCAGGCGCAGTTCCATGGCCTTGATGGCCAGCGGGAAATCGCCGGCGCGCCAGCCCAGAATGAACGCCGCATTGACCAGGTCATAGTCGTAGACGTTGTTGGCCAGTGCATCACGGGCCATCTGGAGTGCCTTGGGCTCCTGTCCGGTGCGGCTGAGCAAAACAACTTCCAGCGAGCGCACCGACGAAGCCTTGGGCTGGATTTTCTTGGATCGCTCCAGGTACTCGAGTGCTTTGGCCGGGTTGCCCATGGACGCGTAACCGCGCGCGATGTTGGACATGATGGCCACCACATAGGGGCGCGACGACACCACGGTTTCCCAGACCCAGGTGGCGTTTTTCCAGTCGCCCCACTTGGCCAGCTCATCGGCCACCATGGGCGTGATCTTGCGGTAGTGCGGGTTGATGTCGGTGCCCTCCTTGATCAGGCGCAGCATGTCGGCTTTGGGTTTGTCCCATTTGGGGTTGTGGTAGTCACCCGACTGTGAAATGGTCAGCGCGATCTTGGTGGCCTTGACGATCTTGCTTTCGCACTCAGCGGCCTGCTGGGTGATGTAGGCCGCCAGCGCGAGGAACACCATGGAGGCCACAGCCGCCCCTTGTGAAAACGCAGGACGCCAGTTCAATCGCATGGCCGCCGTGTAGCCCCGGTAGCCCAGGCGCGCATCAGACGCTGCCAGCACAGCCAGGCAAACGGCGAACAGGGCCCCCGTGCTGGCCATGCGCCAGGGGAAGCCCACATTGCTCACCACAAACAGCGCGAGCAATGCCGTCATGGCGACGGCTCGCCCGGGCGCTTCGGCCAGCCCTTCGGCCGACTTGTCGCGCAGCGTCTGCCAGGCCGCCCTCAACAGATAGGCAAACAGCAGCAACAGGAAGATCCAGCCCACCAGCCCGTATTCGGCCAGAAGCTGCAGGAATTCGTTGTGAACGTAGTAGTCGGTCTCAAGCTGGGCGCCCTCAGCCTGGTACAGCGGAATGTCGGCTTCCCAGGCACCCGCGCCCACGCCGGTGAGCGGTCGCGCCTTGATGATGCGCTCGGTGGCCGTCCACATGATGAAACGCACACTGAGTGAACCATCGCCGATATTGATGCGCGCCGTGCGCTTGAAGCCCCGTTCCAGGGCTGTCAGGCCCTTGCCTTCGCCGCGGTGTTCTTCGATGAGCTTGGCGTTGTTGGTGGAGATCATGCCCAGCCCCACCACCGTGGCCAGCAGCACGCCGATGGCCACGATGCGCTTGGCGGCATCCCACTGGTAGAACGCAAACTGGCGGCGGTACAGGACGGCAATCACCGGCAATATCAGCACAAGCTGGATCCACATGGCCGTCAGGGCGCCCCGGGTGCCGGTCATCAGGATGGTGACGATCACAAACGCGGAGGTGAACGCCAGCAGCGCGATCTGGCTGGTATGGCGCGCGCGCGCCAGCAGCAACGCGCTGAAGGGAATCGTGCAGGCTGCAAATTCGGCAAAGAAGTTGCGGTTGACAAACGTGGATGCCGGATTCGGGCCCTGGGGAAAGTACTTGAAGTCAACCCAGAATTGCAGGGCCGTCCAGAGCCCGGCAATCACTGCACCCCAATGGATGCCCCAGGCCAGCACCGTTGTCTTGTCGCGTGTCAGGGTGTTCAGGCCCAGCCACACCAGCACACTGAAGATGAACCAGCGTACCGCCTCCACCCCGCCAAGATAGGTATGCGACCAGACCATGCTGCCCAGCGCATAGGCCATCAAGGCCAACGGCAGCCACACCAGGGCATGCCAGCGCAGGCCATCGCGCCGGTTGCGCTGCTGCCAGAAAAACAGCAAGGCAGCGCCCAGGGCGCCAAAGGCCACCACGATGGACTTCAGGGTGTCCTGCAGCATTTCCTCGTGGGGCACACCCAGGGCAGGTGCGAAAAACATGACCAGCGCGAAGATCAGCGCGGTCCAGTCGCCGCGGGTGATTTCCAGGGGCAGCGGCCCGCTGCCCGCAGCGGATTTGACGCGCGCGGCAGCCGGAATGGCGCCCGGGCCCGCGGGCAGGCTCGGTGCCGTCGTCCACGCGGCGGCCCCGCTGCCAAAGTCCGGGCGATTGCCGTTGTTGTTCCCGGCCGATTTGTCCGGTGCGTTTCGTTTTTTCTTGGCCATGTACTGTGTTGGGGCTGGAGTCAGCCGGGGCGCCATGTGGGGCCCCGCGCGGATAACCCGGTATTGTCGCCGTTTCCTTGTGCCGCCTTACATGGGCCCGGCTGATGCTGGCTCAGACGGGTTTCAATTCCGTGAACATTTCGATGTGCGGGATGCCGGCCTCCTCAAAAGGTTCGCCGCGTGGGCAGAATCCGAGCCGGTCGTAAAAGCCCTCGGCGCTGCGCTGCGCGTGCAGCAGGACCTCCCGGTCGCCGCGCGAGCGAGCCGCCAGCACCAGCGCCTGGAGGATGTCACGCCCCAGGCTCGCGCCACGCAACACCCGGCAAACCGCCATGCGGCCAATGCGGCCCTGGCCCGGGCCGTGCTGCAGCAGCCTGCCCGTCGCCAGCGGCTGGCCCAGCCGGTTGTAGGCCACGGCGTGCAGGGCTGTACGGTCGGCCTCGTCCCACTCCATTTCCTTGGGGATGCGCTGCTCCTGAACGAACACCTCGGTACGCACTTTGGATGCGTCGGCGCCCAGGGTGTCCCATGTCCCGGTCTTCAGCGTGACCATGGACTCGCCAGCCTCGAACCCCTGCAGCATCTCGCGCAGGGCCTGCGGGACGGCTTTGGAGGTCTGCGAGGCCGGGTCTGCAAACACGTAGACCAGCTCGCAGGTGATGAGCAGTTCGTCACCCCGGAAGATCGCGCCGCTGAAGGTCATCGACGAATTGCCGATGCGCGCGCATTTCATGGCCACGTCAATCTGGTCATCCATGCGGGCTGACGCATGGAATTCCACCGTGGCCTTCTTGACGTACAGGTCACCGTCGAGCTGGTGCATGGCTTCCTGGTACGGCAGGGCCAGGGCGCGCCAGTAATCCGTAACCGCAGTGTCAAAGTACATCAGGTAGTGGGCGTTGAAGACGATCTTCTGCATGTCCACTTCGGCCCAGCGCACGCGCAGGCGGTGAAAGAATCGGAAGTCAGTGCGTTTCATGGGTTCAGTCGGGTGAGGTACTTGTTGCAAAAGCCTGCTGCAGCGCGCGCGCCGCATCGGCATGGGCCTGGACGGCCTCGGGCAGCGCGCGGCCCATCTTGATGAATTCGTGGGTGACGCCCCGGTACAGCGCCAGGTCCACGGCCACCCCGGCCGCGCGTAGTTTATCCGCGTAGGCCAGTGCCTCGTCAACGACGGGGTCACATTCGGCCAGGCCCAACCAGGCGGTGGCAACGCCGTCCACGTCATCAGCGACCATCGGTGCAAACCGCCAGTCACCACGATCGGCGTCGCTGCGCAGGTACTGGCTGAAGAAGAACTGGATCAGCTCGGTATCGAGCAGCAGGCCGCGGCCGTACCGGGCATGCGACGGGCTGTCCTGCCATGGCGCGCAACCGGGATAGAACAGCAGTTGCAACGCCAGTGGCAGCCCTGCGTCGCGTGCCTGGATGGCACAGGCAGCCGCCAGCGTGGCGCCTGCGCTGTCCCCGCCCACAGCCAGCCGGGTGGCGTCGATGCCGGCCGCGTGGCCGTGGGTGGCCAGCCAGGCCAGTGCATCCCAGGCGTCGTTGGCTGCCACGGGAAACCTGTGCTCAGGCGCCAGCCGGTAATCCAGAGACGCCACGGCGCAACCGCTGCGGCGGGCCAGCTCGCGGCACAGGATGTCATGCGTGGCAATGCTGCCCACGGTGAACCCGCCCCCGTGAAAGTACAGCAGCACCGGCAGGACGCCCCCCGCAGGCAGGTACAGCCGCAGGGGCAGGCGTGCGCCGTCGCGGGTGGGTACGGCCAGGTCGTCCACCCGCCACAGCGGCGCGCGCGGCACTTCCAGCACATCGGCGCCTGCTGCATAGGCCTGCCGGGCCGCCTGCGGCGTCATGGCGTGCAGCGCCGGGCGGCGCGCGCGCCCCATGCGTTGCAGCACGGCCTGCATCGAAGGTGACAGATAAATTCCGTTCATTGGGTACAGTGGGCGGTTTCGATCCTACAGCGGCACCCTCCATGGCTTTCATCTACTACGTCACCCAGATCCAGTTCGACTACGGCGCCGTCAAGCTGCTCAAGCAGGAATGTGACCGCGTGGGCATCACCCGCCCGCTGATCGTGACCGATCAGGGCGTCAAGGCGGCGGGTGTGCTGCAAAAGGCACTGGACGCCCTGCCCGGTCTGCCAGTGGCCGTGTTCGACCAGACGCCGTCCAACCCGACCGAAGCCGCAGTGCGTGCGGCGGTGGATGTGTACCAGGCCAACGGCTGCGACGGCCTGATCGCCGTGGGCGGCGGCTCGGCTATTGACTGCGCCAAAGGCGTGGCCATTGCCGCCACGCACGAAGGCCCCCTGACCCACTACGCCACCATCGAAGGCGGCTCGCCACGCATCACTGACCGGGCTGTGCCGCTGATTGCCGTGCCCACCACCAGCGGGACCGGCAGCGAAGTGGCCCGCGGCGCCATCATCATCGTGGACGACCACCGCAAGCTGGGCTTTCATTCGTGGCATATCGTGCCCAAGGCGGCCATCTGCGACCCCGAGCTGACCCTGGGCCTGCCGGCCAAACTCACGGCAGCCACCGGCATGGACGCCATTGCGCATTGCATGGAAACCTTCATGTCGGCGGCCTTCAATCCCCCGGCCGACGGCATTGCGCTGGACGGGCTGGAGCGCGGCTGGGCCCACATTGAGCGCGCCACGCGTGACGGCAGCGACCGCGAGGCCCGTTTCAACCTCATGAGCGCCTCCATGCAGGGCGCCATGGCCTTCCAGAAGGGCCTGGGCTGCGTGCATTCGCTGAGCCACAGCCTGGGCGGCGTGGACCCGCGGCTGCATCACGGCACGCTGAACGCCATGTTTTTGCCGGCGGTGGTGCAGTTCAACGCTGCCGCTGAATCGGTGCAAAAAGACCGGCGCCTGGAGCGCATGGCACGCGCCATGGGGCTGGGCGGTGCGCTCGACATCCCGGACGCCATCCGCGACATGAATGCCCGCCTGGGCCTGCCCGCCGGCCTGGGCGAGATGGGCGTGCAGCGCGACTGGTTCGACAGGATCATCACCGGTGCGCTGGCCGACCACTGCCACAAGACCAACCCGCGCATTGCCAGCGCCGACGAATACCGCGACATGCTGGGCGCGTCGCTCTGACGCGCCCTTGCCGTCAGAGCTTGAAGCCGGCCGCCACCGCGTCGGTGTAGAACATCTTGACGGTGTCCAGCGAGTAGGTGTCCAGGTCGTAACCCACCAGCGACAGCTTTTTCAGGATGTCGTTGGTCACCGTGATGACCTGGCAGCCGATCTCGTCGGCCTGGAAGATGTTGAGCAGCTCGCGCGGGCTGGCCCAGATCAGCTCGGCGGCGGGAGCCACTTTGAGCAGCTCGACAGCGGCCGCCATCAGCGGCACCGGGTCGCGCCCGGTGTCGGCAATGCGGCCGGCAAACACCGACACATAGCTGGGCACCGACGGGTCCAGCGCCGCCACCACATCACGCACTTGCGCCAGCGTCATGAGGGCTGTGACGTTGAGTTTGACCTTCTGCGCGGCCAGCTTGCGTACCAGTGCGTAGCAGGTCTGCTGCTGCGTGTTGGTCACGGGAATCTTCACGTACACGTTGTCGCCCCAGCTGGCGATTTCGGTGGCCTGGCGCTCCATCTCGGCGAAATCGTCCGAGAACACCTCAAACGACAGAGGTTTGTCCTTGATGTCAGACAGGATGTCTTTGGCAAACGCGCGGTAGTCCGTGATGCCGGCTTTGCGCATCAGCGTGGGGTTGGTCGTCAGGCCCTTGATGAAGGGCTTGGCGTACATCTCGAGCATGCCGGCCTTGTCGGCACCATCGGCAAAGATCTTGACGTTGAGCTGTTCGGGGGTTTTCACGTTGCTGCTTCCTGTAGTTTCAAGATGATGCGGGCGGCCTCGGCCAGCGAGGCCACCCGATAGTCGAAGGCGTCGGGCTGCTTTTCGTCATAAGCATAGTCGACGAAGAATGTCTTGCAGCCTGCACGGGCGCCGGCTTCGGTGTCGCGCCAGCGGTCGCCCACCATGAAGCTGGCGACCAGGTCGATGTCGTGGTCATGCGCGGCTGCCAGCAGGGCGCCGGGGCGCGGCTTGCGGCAATCGCAGCCGTCACCGCTGTCGTGGAAGCAGGTGCGAAATTCAGTGATCGGCAAGTGGGCTGCCAGTTGGTCGTTGATGGCCTGAACCGTCTCGCGCGGGGTCTTACCCCGGGCCACATCGGGCTGATTGGTCACCACGATCAGCAGGAAGCCGGCCGCGTGCAGGTCCTGCAGCGCCTGGGCGACGCCAGGCAATACCTCCAGCTCAGCCACGCCGGCCGGCGGATACGGTTTGCCGTCGCGCACCATCGCCCGGTTGATGACGCCGTCGCGGTCCAGAAAAACGGCGCGCCGGCCCATGCTGCCTACCGGACCGCCGATTCCCATTTGGTCTGGTTGGCCTTGAGCTTGGGATGGGACACCAGCAGGTGCCACACCACAGCCTGGAAGGCCTCAGAGTGCGGGGTGATGTTGTCGGGGTTGACGGTGGGCACAATCACGCACGCGTCGGCCACGGTGGCGGTGTAGCCGCCGTCGCGCCCCACCACGCCGGTGATGCGCGCACCCACGGCTTTGGCGTACTGCAGCGCCATGACCAGATTGGGGCTGATGTTCTTTTCCAGGTTGCCGCCGCCCACCGAGAAGATGAAGATGGCGTCGCGTGTATTCAGCTTGCTGATCTTGAGCCACTCCACAAACACCGTCGCCCAGCCCTCGTCGTTGGTGCGCGCCGTCAGTTCCGACACGTTGTCGGTCGGCGCATAGGACTCAATGCCCACGATCTTGCGAAAGTCATTCACAGCGTGCGAGCAGTTGCCGGCGCTGCCGCCCACCCCCAGAAAGAAGATGCGACCGCCGTCTTGCTTGATGCCGGCGAGCAGATCGGCCATTTTCTCGATGGCATCCACATCCAGCTGTTGCAGGATGGCGATGGCTTCATTGACGTGTTGTTGGGCGTACGACATCAGATGCTTTCCTTTTGCAGGTAGTCGGCGGTTTCCCGCAGGCCCTGGTGGGAGCCTATTTCATAAAAACGTTCAAATACTTCATGACCCGCGAGCTGCCCCTTCAAAGACAGCTCGTGATAGAGGTCAGCGAGGTCAAAAGCCTCGCCCGCGGGCCGGGTGCGCAGTACATCGGCGCGCAGTACGCCCAGGCCGTAGTCAATGTAGGTCATCCCGGGGTGAGGATCGCGCTTGTTGTATTCCACAAGCCGGCCATCCGTGAAATTCACATTGCTGCGGTCCCACTGGCCGTTGTTTTTCAGCACGGTCATGAGCGCGGGCAAGGCCTGGCGGTGAAAGTCGGCCTGCACGGCCGCAAAGCTCACCGGCAGGTACGAATCGCCGTACAGAACAAGAAAGGCTTCGCCCAGTTGCGCCGATGCCTGCCTGAGTGCTCCGCCGGTGCCCAGCAGCCGTGCACCGTCAAAACTGAATGACACCGACAGCCCCCAGCGCTCGCCGTTGCCCACAAATGCCTGCACCTGCTCGCCCAGAAAGCCGGCGCAGATGCAGACCTGCGCCACGCCCTGGGCACGCAGCTGGCACAGTTGCCAGTCGATGAACGGGCGGCCGGCGACGTCCACCAGCGCCTTGGGCACTGAGTGGGTGATGGGGTGCAGCCGCGTGGCCAGGCCGCCCGCGAGGATGGCAACAGGCAGCATGGCTCAGGACGACAGCACGACTTTCGTGCCTTCAAAGTCAAACCGGAACCGGACCTCTTCCAGCCCTGCCGCCGCCATGGTGTGGCGCAGCTTGTTGCGGTCGCGTGCGTAGAACATCAAAAAGCCGCCGCCCCCCGCGCCCACCAGTTTGCCGCCCACAGCGCCGTTGGCCATGCCCAGGCTGTACCACTGGTCGATCTGGGGGTTGCTCATGCCGCCGGAGCGGCGCTTCTTGTGCTCCCAATGCTCGTGCATCAGCTCACCGAACAGGACCGGGTTACCCGATTCCAAAGCGTCCTTGCTGCGGTAGCCAAGCTCCTTTACATAGTGCAGGTTCTTCAGCATGTCCGCGTCGCTGTCCTGGGTGCGGCTGTTCTGGTCTTTCAGGATGCTGCCGGCGCTGCGCGAAAAGCCGGTAAAAAACAGCAGCAGGTTGTCTTCCAGGTCAAACAGCGTGTCCATCCCCACCTTCAAAGGCACGGCCGTGACGCGGTTGTCCTTGTGGAAGGTAAAGCAGGTCAGCCCCCCGATGGCCGCGATGTACTGGTCCTGCTTGCCAATGGGCTCGCCCAGGCGGTCGATCTCGATGTGGCAGGCAAGCTCGGCCAGCTCCTCCTGGTGCAGGTGACGCTTGCGGTGTGAATGCATGGCCTTGAGCAGCGCAGTGGTAAAGCTGCCCGACGAGCCCAGGCCCGTGCCCGACGGGATGTCGGCCAGCGTGGTGATCTCCACCTGCGGCGTGCGAACCCCCATGAGCGACAGTGTCTCGCGGATGATCGGGTGCTTGACCTGGGCGATTTCGTCTACATGCTCCAGCTGCGAATACTTGAGGTAGATGCCCGGCTGGAACGGCCGCATGACCGTCACATAGACGTATTTGTCGATGGCGGCGGACACCAGAAAGCCCTCATGGTCCCGGTAGTAAGAAGGCAGGTCGGTACCGCCCCCGCCCAGCGTGATGCGCAAGGGGCTGCGCGCGATGATCATGGCGTGGACATCCTGTAGATCTGTTGAACGATTTTCAGCGCTTGCAAAGCATCATCAAGTCCGGCCGAAGGCTGGCGCGACAGTGCGATGTCCTGATAGAACTCCTGCAGCTCTACGGCCCATGAGTCGTCAGCCATCGGGTATTCCCAGGACGTGGTCTCTGGCGGGCCCATCTGCGCCAGCATGCGGTAATGCGTGAGGCGCTCCACGCCGTAGCTGCCGCCCAGGCCGGACACCTCCAGCTTGCCGTCACGACCGTAGATTTCCATCGAAAAAAGGTTCTTCCACTCGGTGCAGGACGCATGCAGGAAGGCGGCCTGCTTCTTCGCGGTCTTCAGCAGCATGAAGCCGTTGTCGTCCACCGGCATGTCCCAGAAGTAGGTGTGGGCAAAACCCTCTACCGACGTGAATTCGCCCAGGAACCAGCGCGACAGGTCGATCAGGTGCGGCCCCTGGTCAATTAGTTCGCCACCGCCGGACAGCACGGGGTCGGCGCGCCATTCGCGGTCGTACCCCAGACGGCCCCCGTGGCCATAACGGGCGCGCACGAACATGAGTTCGCCCAAGGCGCCAGATTCAAAAATGGCCCGCGCCTGCCTGAATGCCCGGTGGTAACGGTGGTTGAAGCCCACCCGCACGCAGACGCCTGCGCGCCGCGCGGCATCCATCACCGGCAGCAATTCTTCAGGTGTGCGCGCAGCGGGTTTTTCCACCAGCACATGCTTGCCGGCCTGTACCGCGGCGAGCGTGATGTCGGCCAGTGAGTCGTGCAGTGTGCACACCACGACGGCCGTTACCTGCGGCAATGCCAGCAGTTCGCGCCAGTCGCTGGTTGCCAGGGCGCCGGCAGGTTGGGCCATGCGCTGGGCCCGGGCCAGCTGGGTGTCGGCGCACGCCACCAGACGGGCCTGCGCACCGAGCGCTGCGGCACGTTTTTGCCCGATCAGCCCGCAGCCGATGATGCCCAGCCCCAAAGCCTGTGTCGTTGTCATTTGTCTCCCCAGTCCAGGCCGCGGTCACGCCCGGCAACGCGCCGCAGGGTGTAGGCATCGCTGGCGGCAAGTTCGTTCAGGTGTACCGGCCACTCGGCCCAGTTGTCCCACAGGGCGCTGATCAGCCTGCCGGTGATGCCGTCGCTGGCGCTGCTGGCCAGAAACAGCGCCAGGTTCACGCCAGGCTGCAAACCGGCACCACCGGTTTCCTGCTGCTTGAGGGAGCGGTCGTAAAAATCACGCCCCACCTTGTGCGGCCCGGCTGCCAGCACCTGGTCCAGCATGGCTGTGTTGAGTGCTCCGGGGGCGATGGCGTTGACGTCAATGCCGTAGTCGCTGACCTCCAGCGCCAGCGATTCGGCAAACCGCACGATGGCGGCCTTGGACACCGCGTAGGCACTGATGCGGGGCATGGGGTTGGTAGCACCGCCGCCCGACAGCTGGATGATCTTGCCTGCACGCTGTGCCTTCATGGCGGGCAGCACCGCGCGGCACATCAGTACCGATCCCTGGATGTTGATTTCCAGCGCGCGGACCCACTCACCCCAGTCAATCTCTTCAACCGGCCCCATGGGACCATAGACGCCCGCGTTGTTTACCAGGACGTCGATGCGCCCTGTCATGGCCAGCGCCGTCTGTGCCACCGCCGCCGCATCGGCTGGGCTGGATACGTCTGCCGCCAGGGCCTGCACCACCTGGCCAGCGCCGGCCTGCGCGCGCAGTTCATCACAGGCCTGCTGCAGCGTGTCTGCCTGCCGCGCGCACAGCAATACCGACGCCCCCGCCTCGACATAACGGTGCGCAATGGCCCGACCCAGCCCCTGGCTGGCCCCGGTGATGATGGCTGTGCGGCCCTGCAGGACAAGGCTGGTCATGCCGCCTCCTGCGCGGGTGAACCCACGGCCACGTAACGCACACCGGGTGCGTCGCGCCAGGCCGGCAGGAAACGGTCCGCGTCCACCACGACCAGGTCATGGGCGCCGCGCGCGGGCACATCCACCTCGCGGTACAGTGGCCAAGGGGTGGCCAGCACCAGGGCATCGGCCCCCGCCAAGGCGCTCGCCGGGGTGCTCGCACGGGTCACCCGGCCCTGCCACCGGCCGGGGAACTCCTCGGCCTGCGGGTCGTGCGCCACCACGGTTGCACCCTGCGCCAGCAGGTGGTCGCACAGCTCTACAGCCATGGACCGGCGCAGTGTGCTGGTCCCGGGCTTGTAGGTCATGCCCCAGATGGCCACCACACGCCCACGCAACGGACCCAGCAGCGACGCCAGCCGCCGTGCGGCCCATTGCTTGTGGGCGGCGTTGCTGTCCTGGATGGATCCGAGCAGGGTGGTGGGCACACCATAGGAGGCGCCCAGGGCGGTCAGGAATTCGACATCGCGCGCCAGCGTACCCCCGGCAAACGCGCCGCCCGGTGACACAT
>CALRYY010000075.1:0-20291 GCA_943372515.1 Ramlibacter sp. 2FC
CAGCAGCAGCGTCCAGTTGAAGTCATCGCCACCAGGGCGGATGATGATCATGGTGCCGGCAAAACCACCCACCACCAGCAGCCAGCGCAGCGGCGACACATGTTCTTTCAGCTGGGTAGCGGCCAGCAGCGTGATGACCAGCGGCGTGATCATGACGATGGCGGTGAATTCACCCACGGGCATGAACTTCAGGCTGAAAAACGCAAACAGGCTGCTGGAAAGCAGCAACACCCCCCGCAGGCACTGAAAGCGTGGATGCGCCGTGCGCAACACCGACAACCCGCGCAGGGGCAGCACCACCACGGTGGTGGCTACGGCCTGGAACAGGTAACGAAACCACAGTGCCATGAGCACCGGCACGGAG
The DNA here is from genome assembly GCA_943372515.1 of Ramlibacter sp. 2FC. Classification (GTDB taxonomy): domain Bacteria; phylum Pseudomonadota; class Gammaproteobacteria; order Burkholderiales; family Burkholderiaceae_C; genus RAM1. The sequence continues at coordinate 365 of CALRYY010000075.1, forward strand.
GCGCTGACATATTTGGTGGTGGTGTCCAGCGTGGCAAAGCAGGCACACGCGGCCATGGCCAGCGCGATGCCGGCCAGCGCGCCCTGCGCGGGCCGCACGCTCACTGGATGCGGTCCGCCAGCAGTTCCCACACGGGGGTGAGCTCGCCGGGCAGGTACGGCAGCAGGCCCAGGTCGGTGTGGCTTTCGTCGGGGCTGTGAAAGTCGCTGCCGCGCGACGCGGCCAGGCCAAATTCGCGCGCGGTTTCGGCGTAGCGCACGGCCTCGGCTGCGGTGTGGCTGCCGGTGACCACCTCGACACCGCGCCCGCCATGGGCCTTGAACTCGGTGAACAGAGCGTACTCTTCGTTGGCGGTGAATTTGTAGCGCGCCGGATGGGCGATCACGGCGGCACCACCGGCCTGGGTGATCCACTGCACGGCGTTGCCCAACGACGCCCAGCGATGCGGCACATAGCCCGGCTTGCCCTCGGTCAGGTATTTGCGAAAGACCTCGGATGTTTCCTTGCACACGCCGGTTTCCACCAGAAAGCGGGCAAAGTGTGTGCGCGAGACCAGTTCGGGGTTGCCCACGTAGCGCAGGGCGCCTTCGTAGGCGTCCTTGATGCCAACCTTGGCCAGCTGGTCAGACATCTCCATGGCACGCGCGCCGCGCCCGCCGCGGGTGTCGGCCAGGCCCTGGCGCATGGCGGCGTTGTCGGGGTCAAAACCCAGGCCCACGATGTGCACCGTGACGTTGGCAAACGTGACGGAGATTTCGGTGCCGGTCAGGTACTTCATGCCACGCTCGTGCGCGGCGGCGGCGGCCCGGTGCTGCCCGCCGATCTCGTCATGGTCGGTGAGTGCCCACAATTCAACCCCGTTGGCTGCCGCGCGCGCGGCCAGGTCTTCCGGGGTCATGGTGCCGTCGGAGACGACGGAATGGCAATGCAGGTCTGCGTTAAGGATGGACACGCTTTCATTTTAGGCGCTGAGCCTGTGCAACGGCTGTCAGCACCACGAATGGCCTTGGCGCATTGCCCTTAACATCGGGCCCCAGGCAACCGAAAGGCTTCATTCAGATGATTACCGTGCACCACCTCAACAACTCGCGCTCGCAGCGCGTGCTGTGGCTCCTGGAGGAGCTGGCCGTGCCGTATGAGATCAAGCGCTACGAGCGCGACCGCAAAACCATGCTGGCGCCGCCCGAGCTGCGCCAGGTGCACCCGCTGGGCAAGTCGCCGGTCATCACCGACGGTGCGTTCACGCTGGCCGAGTCGGGCGCGATCATCGAATACCTGATTGACCAGCACGGCCACGGTACGCTGGTGCCCGCGCCCGGCACGCCCGAGCGGCTGCGCTACCGCTACTGGATGCACTACGCCGAGGGCTCGGCCATGCCGCCGCTGTTGCTCAAGCTGGTGTTTGACCAGATCGAAAAGGCAAAGATGCCGTTTTTTGCCAAACCCATTGCCAAAGCCATTGCCGCCAAGACCAAGGGCGCGTTCATCCTGCCCAGCATCCGCCAGCACCTGGACTACATGGAGGCAGAGCTGGCCAGGTCTGAATGGTTTGCGGGCAGCGAATTCAGTGGCGCCGACATCCAGATGAGCTTTCCGCTGGAGGCCGCCGCCGCCCGTGGCGGGCTGGACGCCAGCCGCCCCAAACTGTTTGCGTTTTTGCAGCGCATCCATGCACGGCCTGCCTACCAGCGTGCGCTGGAAAAGGGTGGCGCCTACACCATCATGGGTTGAGTGGGGCGTGCCATGAAACTCTCTCGCCTGATCCAGCCGCGCAACCCGCTGTTCTGGATCATGCTGGCGCTCAACACGCTGTCCATGGCGCTGGGCTGGCTGGTGCAGAACAAGCCTCTCAATACCTTTGGCCTTCTGGTGGTGGGCGTGTTTGGCGTGTCCAACGCCGTGCTGGGCATGTGGCTGGCCTGGCAACTGGTGCGCGACCCAAAGACTACATTACCGGCCCCGACACCCGCCCCGACACCCGAAGCGCCTGCCAAATCCGAATAGTCCGTGTCAGTGCAGGGCGCCCGCGCCTTGTGCAATATCGGCCTGCGTGGTCAGCGCGCAGCGCAGCGCCACCGACAGGCCGCGCACCATGTCGTCCAGCGCCATCGCAGGGGTGCCCTGCCCGGGCAGCCAGGGCACATGCACAAAACCCCCACGCACCGCCTTGAAGCCGCGGCGCGTGGCCAGCTCGTGCATCATCCCGTAAAACACGTGGTTGCACACAAAGGTGCCGGCGGTTTGGGACACCTCGGCCGCAATGCCCGCGCGCTGCAGGGCCTGCAACATGGCTTTGACCGGCAGCCGGGTGAAGTACGCCGACGGTGCGCCCGGCACCACGGGTGTGTCCACCGGCTGGGCTTGGGCGTTGTCGGCAATGCGGGCGTCGTTGATGTTGATGGCCACGCGCTCCAGCGACAGTGCCGCGCGCCCGCCGGCCTGGCCCAGGCACAGCACCAGCGCGGGGCGGTGCAGGCGCAGCAGGCCGCGCAGCACGGCCAGTGAATCGCCAAACACGGTGGGCAGCTGCGCTGCCACCACCTTGTGGCCGGCAATGCGCCGCCCGTGCAGGGCCTGGGCGGCCAGCCAGCTGGGGTTCAGGGCATCGCCGCCAAAGGCGTCAAAGCCGGTGACCAACACGACAGGAAGTGCAGCAGCTACCATGCGACGACTGTAGCTCAGGAGATCAGCCATGAAGGATGCGTCATGAAGTGGGAAGGCAACCGCGAATCCAGCAATGTGGAAGACCGCCGTGGCGGCGGCGGGGGTGGTGGTGGCCTGCTGGGCGGGCGCGGCATAGGCGTGGGCACCATCGTGATCGCGCTGGTGGGTGGCTGGATCTTCGGCATCAACCCGCTGACGATCCTGGGCGTGCTCAGTGGGGACGGCGCGCCCACCGCGCAGGTGCAGCAGGGGCCGGCGCAGCGCCCCCCGGCCGACGACCGCATGGCGAAGTTTGTATCCACTGTGCTGGCCGACACAGAGGACGTGTGGAAGCAGCAGTTCACCAAGGGTGGCGCCACCTACAGCGAGCCGCGGCTGGTGCTGTTCCGTGGGGCTACCAGCACCGCCTGTGGGCAGGGCCAGGCGTCCATGGGGCCGTTCTACTGCCCGGCCGACAAGAAGGTCTACATCGACCTGGGCTTTTACGAAACCCTGAAGACCCGCATGGGCGCGCCGGGCGACTTTGCGCAGGCCTACGTGATCGCGCACGAGGTGGGCCACCACGTTCAGAACCTGCTGGGCATCAGCGGCAAGATGGACGACATGCGCGGCCGGGTGAGCCAGGCCCAGTACAACGCGTTGAGCGTGCGGCTGGAGCTGCAGGCCGACTGTTTTGCCGGGCTGTGGGCCCACCACGCGCAGAACGCGCGTCAGGTGCTGGAGCAAGGCGATGTCGAAGAGGCCATGAACGCGGCCGCCAAGATTGGCGACGACGCCTTGCAGCGCGGCAGCGGGGGTGCTGTGGTGCCTGAGAGCTTCACCCACGGCACCAGCGCGCAGCGCCAGCGCTGGTTTGCCACGGGGCTGAAGACGGGCGAGTTGAAAGCCTGCGACACGTTCTCGGCGCGCAGCCTGTAACGCGCCCGGCCGGGTTCAGCCTGCGGCGTCGGCCAGCTGGCTCAGCTCGAACACGATGGCGGTCAGCAGCTTCTGGGCAATGATGTTTTCGCTCACGCGGCCCACGCTGCGCGAGCCGAACCCGCCTACGTCGAACACATTGGGCACCGGGCAGATTTCAATCACCGCGATCTGTCGGCCACGCGTTTCCTGTGCGCTGCGCCGCCAGTGGCGAAAGACCTCGGTGTTCAGGAATTCGGCCACGGTCACGACGCAGTCGGGCGCACCGGCGCTGTCGGTCAGGACACGCAGATCGCCCAGCATGCGCAGCTGGCGCACCTGCGGGTTGAGCACCCCGTAAACCCCGGCGGCCGTGTTGCCGCGCGGAATGGCGCACCACACCTGTGTGCGTGCGGGGTCAAAGGCGCTGTCGTCGGCGTGCGGGTCGTTGCAGGCCTCCAGCACGGCCATACCCGAATGCTGGCTCATCACACGGTCGAACCGCACGACGGCACGGATGCGCTGGGGCTCCACCTTGCGCCGGACCTTGACGCCCTTAAGCCGCGCGAGCTGCCACAACACATACCAGTCCACGGAATTGATGCATCGGTCCTCGTGGGCCTGGCGGTCCAACTGCGCCACCTGCAGCCAGATTTCACCATGGGCCGAGCCCGCCTGACGCACCAGCTTGACGTTGACTTCGCGGCCCAGGCCGGTCCCCCAGGCCAGCAGGGAGTCAATGGCGCTGGTCAGCAGCTCGGGTTCGGCCAGTACGTCCACAGGGGTCAGTTCGGTGGCGATGCGGTGCCCCGGCAGGCGCTGGCTGTGGTGGGCCACAGCCTCGGCCATGAGGCTGTCGAGCGAAAGCACCTCGGTGCCGCAGGCGTCCCCCCCGCGTGACAGGTGCGACAGGTGAGACAGGCGCTGGGCGGCGATGCCCGCGTGGTACACGCGTTGCAGCGGCGCCTGCAGCCAGCGCGCCTCCTGCGCGCCCAGGCGCTTGGAATGGGCCAGCGCCGCCAGGCCAGAAAGCGCCTGGTGCACGGAGTCCGCCATGTCCATGCCCATGCCAGCCACCAGCTGGTGCCAACCGCCATCCGCCATGGCGTCACCCAGCGACTGCTGGAAGACGGACTCAAAGCCCAAACTGGCCGAAAAGTGAGGTGAGCCGCCGCGCATGAAAACCTCCCTGGTTGTGCTGCGGCCCCATTGTAGTTCTTAAATACCCATAATGCGCCACCATGCCGCCTTTTGGCGTAAAAGGAGTTCTCAGGGCATGGATTCTGCCAGGCGGCCCATTTCAGATACAACCGCGCCCAGCAGCTTGGGCGTGAGCATGCCGGCGCTGACGCGCGCCACGCTGTCGGGGCCGAAGCCGCCGATTTCAAACACGCCGTCGTCAGGGGATATTTCGATGGCTGCTACACAGCGCCCGCGCAGGCTCTGGGCCTGATGGCGCCATTGGCGAAAGCTGGCGCTGCACAGGATCTCGCGGGTGGACAGCACGCAGTCGGGTGCCTGCGGCAACTGGGCCGTCAATGAGGCCACTGAGTTCATGACGCGTGCCACCGGCATGTGCGGCGCCAGCGTGGCAGACAAGCCCGCCGCAGCCGTTCCCTGGGCTGCCACGCACCACAGGGTGGACGTATCGCCGGCTTCACCGCTGTACAGCGCGTCCGGTCCTGATTCGAGTACGGCCATGCCCGCGTGCTGCTGCATGGCACGGCTGAACTGCAGCATGGCCCGCACACGGCCTGAGGTCACGCTGCTCCAGACTTTGATGCCCTCCAGGCGGGCCAGCTGCCACAGCAGCAGCCATTCGACCGAATCCTGGTGGGCATCGCCGGCGTGGGCGTCATGCAGTTTGCCCACCCGCAGGGTCAGCGTCGCGCGCTCCTTGCCGGGCTGGTGGGTCAGCTGCAGGTCCAGCTCCTGGCCCAGTGAACAGCCCCAGCTGAGCAAGGCCCCGGCCACGCTGACCAGCGCTTCTGGCTCGGACATCACATCCACCGGGTCCAGGTGGCACAGGATGCGGTGGCTGGGCCGGCGCTGGCGGTGGTCAGCGACCGCCTCTTCAATCACTTCGTTCAGTGGGACGGCCTCATGGGCCGGCGGCAGGTGGCGGTTGGCCAGGTGCGACAGGCGCTGCGCCGCAATGCCGGATTCATAGAGCCTTTGCAGGGGTTCGCGCATCCAGCGCGCTTCATAGGCGCCAATGCGGCGGGTGCGCGCCAGCTCTGCCAGGCCGTCCAGGGATTGGCGCACGGATTCGGTCATGGTGGCGCCCATGGCGGCCAGCATGGACTGCCAGCCGCCTGAAGCCATGGCTTCACCCAGCGGTTGCTGAAAGGCGGACTCGTATTCAGTGCCCGTATGCTGGAAGGCAGGTGGTGACGCGTGCATGGTCGTCTCCAGAAAATTGTTACGAAATGATTATAAGTTGAAGGTATTAATAACTGTCAAACCAGACGAAGGTAGGGGGCATGGCCGCGTGAGACAATCCAAGGCTGCATGACGTTATCTTTTTCCAATCTATCGCTGGCTGAACCGCTGGCACGCGCCGTGGCCGAAATGGGCTACGAATCCATGACCCCTATCCAGGCTGAAGCCATTCCCGTGGTGCTGACTGGCAAGGACGTGATGGGCGCAGCCCAGACCGGCACGGGCAAGACGGCGGCGTTCTCGCTGCCGCTGCTGCAGCGCCTGCTCAAGCACGAAAACTCTTCAACCTCGCCCGCGCGCCATCCGGTGCGTGCGCTGGTGCTGCTGCCCACGCGCGAGCTGGCCGACCAGGTGGCCCAACAGGTCAAGCTGTACGCCAAGTACACCAACCTGCGCAGCGCCGTGGTGTTCGGCGGCATGGACATGAAGCCCCAGACGCTGGAGCTGAAAAAAGGCGTTGAAGTGCTGGTGGCCACACCGGGCCGTTTGCTGGACCACATCGAAGCCAAGAACGCAGTGCTCAACCAGGTTGAGTACGTCGTGCTGGACGAAGCCGACCGCATGCTGGACATCGGCTTTCTGCCTGACCTGCAGCGCATCCTGAGCTACTTGCCCAAGGAACGCACCACACTTCTGTTCAGTGCCACCTTCTCGCCCGAGATCAAGCGCCTGGCCAACAGCTACCTCAAGGACCCGATCACCATCGAGGTCGCCCGCCCCAACGAAACCGCGTCCACCGTGGAGCAGCGCTTTTACAGCGTGGGCGACGACGACAAGCGCCGCGCGTTGAAGCAGATCATCCGCCAGCGCGGCATCACCCAGGCTTTTGTGTTCGTCAACAGCAAGCTGGGTTGCGCCCGGCTGGCCCGGTCGCTGGAGCGCGAAGGCCTGAAGACCACCGCGCTGCACGGCGACAAGAGCCAGGACGAGCGCCTGAAGGCGCTGGCCGCCTTCAAGGCCGGCGAGGTCGACCTGCTGGTGGCCACCGACGTGGCCGCACGCGGGCTGGACATCAAGGACGTGCCGGCAGTCTTCAACTTTGACGTGCCGTTCAACGCCGAAGACTACGTGCACCGCATCGGCCGCACGGGCCGTGCCGGCGCGTCTGGCCTGGCGGTCACGTTTGTGTCCAACAGTGACGGCCGGCTCATGGGCGACCTGGAAAAGCTGCTGAAGAAAAAAGTCGAAGTCGAAGCGGTTGAATACGAAGAAGACCGCCCGCGCGGCCGCATCAACGACGGCCGCCGCCACTGGCGCGAAGAAGGCGAAGTGGGTGATCCGCGCGATGCGATCGATGCACCGCCGCCGCGCCAGCCGCGCCCCCCACGCGACTTCCGCCCCGCTGCCGCACCGCGCGACCCGTTCTTTGACCAGCCCTACCAGGCGCCTGCGGCTGACGCCGCACCGGCCTGGGAAGCCACGGCCAAACCGGCCGGCACGCGCATTTCCGCCAACATCAAGCCCAAGCGCAAGGTAGCCGCCTTGTTTAAGTCTGAGTAAATGCAGCTACTCGCCGGGCTTTTGGGCCTGGTCGCATTTGACCTGGATGAGTTCATGCTGCCCGGGCCCGGCGCCCAGGCGCAGCGCGCTCAGGCAGCCGCCCCACACGCAGCCTGTGTCCAGCGACAGCACGTCGTGGCGCATCAACAGACCCAGCGTTGACCAGTGGCCGAATGCCACGGTGGCATCGGCCGTGCGCCGCCCCGGCACATCAAACCACGGCAGGTAGCCCGCAGGCGCGGCGTCCAGGCCGCCGCTGGCCTTCAGGTCCATCACACCCAACGGCGTACAGAAGCGCAGCCGCGTCAGCGCATTGACGATCACGCGCAGCCGGTTGGCGCCGCTCAGGCAGTCGTCCCAGTGGTCAGGCTCGTTGCCGTACATCTCCTGCAGAAAGTCCGCCAGCGCCGGGCCGCGCAGCACGGCTTCTACCTCGCCAGCCAGGGACAGCGTCTGTGCCACGGTCCACGACGGCAGCACGCCGCCATGCACCATCAGGATGCCGTGCGCATGCAGTGCCATGCGCTGGTGGCGCACCCAGTCAAGCATCGCCGCGCGGTCGGCGGCCATCAGAATGCCGTCCAGCGTGTCGTTGCGGTGGGTGGCCCGGCGCCCAAAGGCCACGGCCAGCAGGCTCAGGTCGTGGTTGCCCAGCAGGCAGCGCGCCGAGCCGCCCAGCGCCATCAGGCGGCGCAGCACGGCGGCTGATTCAGGCCCCCGGTTGACCAGGTCGCCCAGCAGGTAAATCGTGTCGCGGCTGGGCGAAAAGCCCACGGTGTCAAGCAGACGGCCCAGGGCTGCATCGCAGCCCTGCACGTCACCAATCAAGTAAAGTGCCATGGTGTTGATTCTCCCCCCTGATCCATGGATTTCCTGCTGATCGCGTTCCTCACGCTGCTCAACGGCGTGTTTGCCATGTCCGAGCTGGCCCTGGCGTCCAGCCGCAGGGCGCGCCTGACGGCCATGGCAGAAAGCGGAGACAAGGGGGCGCGGGCCTCCCTGGTGCTGCTGGAAAACCCCACGCAGTTCCTGTCGTCGGTGCAGGTGGGCATTACCTCCATTGGCATGCTCAACGGCATCATTGGCGAGGCCGCCTTCAGCGACGACCTGGCGGTGTGGCTGCTGTCCATGGGGTTGCCCGGCCGCGCGGCCGAGATCACGGCCACCGCTTTGGTCGTGACCATCATCACCTTCATCACCATCGTATTTGGCGAGCTGGTGCCCAAGCGCATCGGCCAGCTTTACCCTGAAACGGTGGCCCGTGCCGTGGCCGTGCCCATGACCTGGGTGGCCACCATTGCCAAGCCGTTTGTGCGGCTGCTGTCGTTCAGCACGCATGCCACGCTCAAGCTGCTGCGCATTGACAACAAGGGCGGTCCGTCGATGACCGAGGAAGAAATCGTGGCCAGCCTGGAAGAGGGCGTGGACGCCGGCGTGATCGAGCAGCACGAGCGCCAGATGGTGCAAAACCTGTTTCACCTGGACGACCGGCCGCTCACATCGCTGATGCTGCCCCGCTCGGACGTGGAGTGGCTGGACGCCGGCCTGAGCATTGCCCAGTGCCTGCAGCAGGCCGGGCGCGGCGGTGCGCATTCCTGGTACCCCGTGTGCCGCGGCTCGCTGGACGATGTGGTGGGTGTGGTGAGCGTGGCGCGCCTGCTGGAGCTGGGCCCTGCTGCCCCCGGCACGGTAGAGGCCCATGCCCAGCCCGCGCTGTTTGTGCCCGAAACCCTGACCGGCATGGAACTGCTGGAACAGTTTCGCGCGCGATCGGGCCGCATGGTGTTTGTGGTGGACGAATACGGTGTGGTGCAGGGCCTGATGACCCCGCACGACCTGCTGGAGGCCATCACCGGCGAGCTGCAGCCGGGCGCGCAGGCCGACGCCTGGGCCACGCAGCGCGAAGACGGCTCGTGGCTGCTGGACGGTCTGATGCCCGTGGCCGAGCTGCGCGCGCGCCTGTCCATCCGCGAGCTGCCTGATGAAGACCGCGGGCGCTACAACACCGTGGCCGGGTTGCTGATGGCGGTGTCGGGCCGGCTGCCGGCCACGGCCGAGCGCATTGAATGCGCGGGCTGGACCTTTGAGGTGGTGGACCTGGACGGCAAGCGCATTGACAAGGTGCTGGCGTCGGTCACGCCGCCGGCCAAAGCAACCGATTGACCGGAACAACTAAAAGGAAGAACCCGCATGTCAGACGCTGTCTATTACGAAAAGCCGGTGCTGCTGCACCGCGACACCCACCGCAACCGCAAAGTGGCGGCCAGCACCAGCTTTGCATTTGCCGCCAAGGCCAACTCGCTGTACCTGGCCGGGGCCGAGTTTGGCGAGGCCGCGCGTGAATACGCCATCGTCTTCACCCGCGTGGGCGCGCGGGTTGCGCCGGTGGCCATGCTGGGCCTGCGCGCGCGCGAAAACCTGTATGTGGACGAACAGGGGCACTGGACAGCCAGCTACATTCCGGCCTTTGTGCGCCGCTACCCGTTTGTGCTGTCAGACCTGCCGGGCGGCCAGATGGGGGTGTGCATTGACGAGGCCTACCCCGGCCTGAACGACAAGGAGGGCGAAGCCCTGTTTGACGCCAAGGGCGCCAACACACCGTTCATGCAGAACGCGCTTGATTTCCTGAACCGCTACCAGCAGGAGTACCTGCGCACAGATACCTTCTGCCAGCGCCTGGCCGAGATGGACCTGCTGATGGAAATGAATGCCAGGGCCGACCTGACCGATGGCCGCAGCTTCACCGTCAACGGCCTGATGATCGTGGACGAGAAAAAGCTGCTGGCACTGTCGGATGCGCGCGCGCTGTCATTGTTTCGCTCCGGCGAACTGCACTGGATATCCATGCATCTGGCCAGTTTGTCGAACATGCAGCGCCTGGTGGACCGGCTGGCCGATCGCAAGGCCGCGATGCAGCCGCCGCCCAAGCCTCAATGACGGGCCGCCGGAAACGCCGCAGTGTCGATGACGTCCACGGCGTTTTCGGCCATCAGGTGCAGGATCAACGCGTCCGCATGCGCCGGTGCCAGGCCCTGGCTGGCAATGAGCCAGTGGCGGTTGACCGGGCGCTGGCTCATGACCGACAGCGCGCGAAAAACAGGGGCTGTGTGCCAGCCCTCCGGCAGGTCAGGCCACTCGCGCAGCTTGTAGATCAGCCCGCGGCAGTCTGCCGCGCCATCCAGCACGGTGTCTTGTGGCGTTTCACACAGTTGCGCAAACGACGATGTCGTTTTGCGAATCCACTGGTGAAGGTTGGCATACAGGCGGCTCATGCATGCAGTCTGCGCGTGCGCCGGCGCGCCGGCGTAGGGCTTTGCGCCTGCCCAGCCTAAGGCAATTGCCTAATTTCCCGGCCCCGGCCCCGGCCCCGGCACGTGGCTGACGTCCACCGCGCGCTGCACCACCAGGTTCAGGATCAGCTCGTCGATCTGCGTTGGCGCCAGGCCGGAACGGGCCAGCAGCCACTGCTGGCTGACGGGCGTGCGGCTCATGAGCGCCAGCACCCGGAACACGCGTGATGTGCGGCACTGGGCAGGCAGCGGTGGCCAGCAGCGCAGCCTGTAGACAAGCCCGGCCCCGTCATCATCGTCACCTGGCACGTCCGCCCTGGCCGTCACAGCGGGCTGTGCCCCCTGGACGGCGGGCGCAGGACGCAAAGCGGGGCGAAGGCTGAAACCAGGGGGCATACAACGGATATCGGCGCGGCCCGCCGCAGGTTGAGCAGGGTTTGCTCCAGCAGCTGCCATGCATGAAAAAGCCCCTGACTCTTGCGAATCAGGGGCTTTCTGTCTGGTGCCGGAGAGATGAATCGAACACCCGACCTTCTCATTACGAATGAGCTGCTCTACCGACTGAGCTACACCGGCGTTAAGCCCACGATTATAGCCAATTCAAATCGGGGTTTGCGCGTGGTAGCTGGTGACGCGCTCCACCTCGTTCCTGGACCCCAGGATCACGCTCACGCGCTCATGCAGTTTCGTGGGCTGGATGTCCAGGATGCGCTGCTTGCCATTGGTGGCGGCGCCGCCGGCCTGCTCCACCAGCCAGCCCATGGGGTTGGCCTCGTACATCAGGCGCAGCTTGCCGGGCTTGTCGGGCTCGCGCTTGTCCCAGGGGTACATGAAAATGCCGCCGCGCGTGAGGATGCGGTGCACGTCGGCCACCATGCTGGCAATCCAGCGCATGTTGAAGTCCTTGCCGCGCGGGCCTTCCTTGCCTTGCAGGCATTCGTCGATGTAGCGGCGCACCGGCTCGTCCCAGTGGCGCATGTTGCTCATGTTGATGGCGAACTCTTTGGTGTCGGGCGGGATCTGTACGTTCTCTTGCGTGAGCACGAAAGAGCCCTGTTCGCGGTCCAGCGTGAACATGGCCACGCCGTCGCCCACCGTCAGCACCAGCGTGGTCTGCGGGCCGTACACGCAGTAGCCTGCGGCCACCTGCTTGTTGCCGGGTTGCAGGAAATCGGCTTCTTCCACGCCGCGGTCGCCGTCGGGCATTTTCAGCACGCTGAAGATCGTGCCGATGCTCACGTTCACATCGATGTTGCTGGACCCGTCCAGCGGGTCAAACAGCAGCAGGTATTCGCCCTGGGGGTAGCGGTTGGGCACCACATAAATGCCGTCCATTTCCTCGGACGCCATGGCCGCCAGGTGGCCGCCCCATTCGTTGGCCTCGATCAGCACCTCGTTGGCAATGATGTCCAGCTTCTTTTGCACCTCGCCCTGCACGTTTTCGCTGCCGGCGCTGCCCAGCACGCCGCCCAGGGCGCCCTTGTTCACGGCCTGACTGATGCTCTTGCACGAGCGGGCCACCACCTCCAGCAACAGGCGCAGCTGCGACGGGATGTGGCCGTCCACGCGCTGCTGCTCAACGAGGTAGCGGGTAAGCGAGATTTTTGTAGTCATGTAGAGGTTTCCTTGCGGTTGTCATCCCGGACTTGACCCGGGATCCATGCTGGCACGCCAACGTGGATGCCGGATCAAGTCCGGCATGACAGCCATGATTGTCAGTCAGCCAGGGCTCGCGTGACGACTTCACGCACGTCGTTGCTGAGGTCGGTCTTGGCCGCCACGCGGGCAATGGCCTCGCGCGCGGCGCTGCGGCAGGGCTCCACCAGCTTGGTCCAGCGGTCCAGCGCGCGGGCCAGGCGGGCGGCCACCTGGGGGTTGATGGCGTCCAGCTCGATCACGCGTTCGCTCCAGAACACATAGCCCGCCGCATCGGTGCGGTGGAACGCGCCGGGGTTGGCACTGCAGTAGCTGAAGATCACGCTGCGCGCGCGGTTGGGGTTGCGGATGTTGAAGTCTGCATGGCGCAGCAGCTGTTTCACCGCCGGCAGCACGTTGCCGCCACGGTCGGGCGCGCCGGCCTGCAGCGCAAACCATTTGTCCAGCACCAGGGCCTCGTCCTTGAACATTGCGTGAAAGCGCTGCAGCGCCTGTTCAGCCAGCGCGTGCCCGCTTGAGACCAGCGCCGACAGCGCATTGAAGCGGTCGGTCATGTTGCCCGCGTCCTTGAAGCGCTGGTAGGCCTTGCCGGGCCACACCACATCGCCCGTCTCGCGCGCGGCCAGGCACAGGTGGGCCAGCGCCAGGCCGGCCAGTGCGCGGCGGCCGCTGGACACCGGGTCCGGGCGGTACGCGCCGTTGTCGCGGTGGGCGTCAAAGGCCCAGGCCCAGTCTTCGTGCAGGGCCCGCGCCATCTGTTCGCGCATGGCTTCGCGCACGGCATGGATGCGCTGCGGGTCCACCACGTCCAGCTGCTCGGCAATGTAGGTTTCAGCCGGCAGCGTCAGCACCAGCTCCTTGAACGCCGCGTCCAGCGTGGGGTGGCGCAGGATGGTGCGCATGGCGTCCACATAGGGTGCATCCAGCACCACCGGGCCGGCACCCGGCGCCACAAAGGCGGCTGCACGGCGCAGCGACAGGCGTTGGCCCGCCTCCCAGCGGTTGAAGGGGTCGGTGTCATGGGCCAGCAGCGTCAGCAGCTGGGCGTCGGTGTAGTCGCAGTCCAGGATGACCGGTGCGCTGAAGCCACGCAGGATGGACGGCACAGGCTCGGCGGCAATGTCGTCAAACACCAGCGTGTCATTGCTTTCGGTCAGCACATGCATGCCCGACGCAATCTCGCTGCCGTCCTGCGACAGCAGGCCCCAGGCGACCGGGATCACATAGGGTTCCTTGGGCGGCTGTCCTGGCGTGGGCGCGCAGCTTTGCGACAGGGCCAGCGTGTAGCGGCGCGCACCGGCGTCGTAGCTGCCGGTGGCGCGCACACGCGGCGTGCCGGCCTGGCTGTACCAGCGCTTGAACCGGGGCAGCAGGTTGGCCAGCGGCGAGCCGGGGTTGGCGTCGGCAATGGCCTGGGTGAAGTCGTCGCAGGTCACGGCCTGGCCGTCATGGCGCTCAAAGTACAGGGCCATACCCTTGGCAAAGCCGTCACGCCCGGACGGATCGGACTGACCTCCGGTCAGGGTCTGCTGCATGCGCACCACCTCAGCGCCTTTTTCGTAGATGGTGACGGTGTAGAAGTTGTTGATTTCCAGGTAGCTGTCGGGGCGCACCGGGTGGGCCATGGGGCCGGCGTCTTCAGGGAACTGCGCGGTGCGCAGCACGCGCACGTCTTCAATGCGCTTGACGGCGCGGGCTGACGCCTCGCCCGCCAGGTCCTGGCTGAATTCCTGGTCACGAAAGACCGTCAGGCCTTCTTTCAGGCTCAGCTGGAACCAGTCGCGGCAGGTCACGCGGTTGCCCGTCCAGTTGTGGAAGTACTCGTGACCCACGACCGATTCGATGTTGGAAAAGTCGGTGTCGGTGGCCGTGGCCTGGCTGGCCAGCACGTACTTGGTGTTGAAGATGTTCAGGCCCTTGTTCTCCATGGCGCCCATGTTGAAGTCGCTGGTGGCGACGATCATGAAACGCTCCAGGTCCAGGCTCAGGCCGAAGCGGGCCTCGTCCCAGGCCACGCTCGCCATCAGCGAATTCATGGCGTGTTCGGTCTTGTCCAGGTCGCCGGGGCGCACGTACACCTGCAGCAGGTGGTCGTTGCCCGCACGCGAGATGATGCGCTGCTCGCGGCACACCAGCTGGCCGGCCACCAGCGCAAACAGGTAGCTGGGTTTTTTGTGCGGGTCCACCCATTTGGCAAAGTGGCGCCCGTCCTCCAGGTCGCCGTGCTCCACCAGGTTGCCGTTGGACAGCAGCACCGGATAGCGGGCCTTGTCGGCGCGCAGCGTCACGGTGTACATCGCCATCACGTCCGGGCGGTCCAGGAAGTAGGTGATGCGCCGGAAGCCTTCGGCCTCGCACTGCGTGAAGAACGAGTCGTTGCTCACGTACAGGCCCATGAGCTTGGTGTTTTTGGCAGGCGTGCAGGTGGTGAAGATTTCAATGTCAAAAGGCTCGGGGCCTTCGGGCAGGTTCTCCAGCACCAGCTGGTTGCCGTCCATCTTGAAGCTGGTGCCCTGGCCGTTGACCAGCACGCGTGCCAGGTTCAGCTCTTCGCCGTCCAGGCGCAGCGGCTGGGCGGCCACGGCGGCATTGCGGCGCAGCCGCATCTTGTTGAGCACACGGGTCTTGGCCGGGTCCAGGTCGAAGCTGAGTTCGACCGTATCCACCCAGAAGGCCGGCGCCTGGTAGTCGGCACGGTGGATGACCGTGGACTGGCCTTGTCCGTCACGCAGCAGCAGCATGGAGTTTCCCCAGAAAATCAGTGTTCAAGAGTTCGTGATAGTCGCTGATGTGCGCCATCACATGTGGTCCGTCAAGCTCGGCGGCGCTGTGGCCGGTACACACCGCCACGGCGCGCATGCCGGCGCGCCGCGCGGCTTCAATGCCAAAAGGGGCGTCTTCAAACACGATGCATTGCGCGGGTTCGGCGCCTATGCGCCGCGCCGCCTCCAGAAAGATCGCGGGCTCGGGCTTGCCCGGCAGGCCTTCGTCGCCACCCACCACGGCGTGCGGGGCGGGGTTCATGCGCAGGTTCGAGAACACAAACTCGATGTTGTGGCGGTCGCCCGCCGTGCCCACGCCCACCTTCAGGCCCTGGGCCATGGCCTGGGCGGCAAACGCGCGAAAGCCCGGCACTTCGGCAAACACCGGGCCAAACAGCTCGCGGTAGGCGGCTTCTTTCTCGTGGATCAGCGTCCAGGCCTCGTCGTCGGGCAGGTCGCGCTGGAACAGCTCGCGCATGCATTCCAGCCCGTTGCGCCCGGTGGTGCGGCGCATCAGGTCGGGCAGGTCAATGGCCAGGCCGTGGCGCTGCGCAAACACGCCCCAGCTTTTCAGGTGGTACGGCATGGAGTCCACCATGGTGCCGTCCATGTCGAAAATCAGTGCCGGTGCGTTCATCAAACGCCCTGCTTCAGCGAAGCTTCGATGAAAGCGTCCAGGTCGCCGTCCAGCACCTTTTGCGTGGCCGAAATTTCCACGCCCGTGCGCAGGTCCTTGATGCGGCTGTTGTCCAGCACGTAGCTGCGGATCTGGTGGCCCCAGCCCACGTCGGTCTTGGTGTCTTCCAGCTTTTGCTGCTCTTCCTGGCGCTTGCGCATTTCAAAGTCGTACAGCCGGCTGCGCAGGCGCTGCCAGGCAATGTCGCGGTTGCCGTGCTGGCTGCGCCCGTCCTGGCACTGCACCACGATGCCCGTGGGAATGTGCGTCAGGCGCACGGCCGAATCGGTCTTGTTGATGTGCTGGCCGCCAGCGCCGCTGGCGCGGAAGGTATCGGTGCGCACGTCGGCCGGGTTGATGTTGATCTCGATCGAATCATCAATCTCGGGGTACACAAACACGCTGGCAAAGCTGGTGTGGCGCCCGCCCGAGCTGTCAAACGGGCTTTTGCGCACCAGGCGGTGCACGCCGGTTTCGGTGCGCAGCAGGCCAAAGGCGTACTCGCCCTCGACGCGGATCGTGGCGCTCTTGATGCCGGCCACGTCGCCCGCGGTCTCGTCCTCGACCGTGGCCTTGAAGCCCTTGCGCTCGGCGTATTTCAGATACTGGCGCAGCAGCATGCTGGCCCAGTCGCAGGCCTCGGTGCCGCCGGCGCCGGCCTGGATGTCCAGGAAGGCGGGCAGGGGGTCGGCCGGGTTGTTGAACATCCGGCGAAATTCCAGGCCCTCCACATCTTTGGCCAGCTTGGCGGATTCGGCCTCGATGGTCTGCAGGCCGGCTTCGTCGCCGTCTTCCTTGCTCATCTCATAGAGCTCCAGGTTGTCGGCCAGCTCGCTCGTGAGGTTTTGCAGCGTCAGGACGACGTCGTCCAGCGCTTTCTTTTCGCGGCCCAGCTCCTGGGCTTTCTTGGGGTCATTCCAGACGCCCGGGTCTTCCAGTGACGCGGTAACCGTCCTCAGGCGTTCGGCTTTGGCATCGTAGTCAAAGATACCTCCGTAAATCTTCGGTACGTGCGCTCAGGTCGGTGAGGGTGGTGCCAATGGCGTTGATGTGTTCTGCGTCCATGATGTTCGGGTCCTGCGGTATGTTCTGGGGTAACCCGCTATTTTCTCACGCGCAGAAGCCCTCAATCAGCAAGGCCAATTGGGCGGGCTGGTCGTGGTGCAGCATGTGGGCTGCGTCGGTCACCACGGCGTGCTGCAGATGGGGCACGGATTTCAGCCGTTCCTGGTACTCGGCCAGGCCGTAGCGGCCCTGCCACCATTGTTCCAGCTGGCAGTCGCTGGCCACCACCGACAGCGTGGGCGCGGTGATGCGCGCGTACAGCGCCAGCGTTTCGTCCAGCTGGTACAGGTTGGCATTGACGATCTTGTGCGCGGGCTCCCCCAAAATGGCCCATTGCCCCTGCGCATTGGGCGCGGCCCAGTGCTGGGCCAGCCAGTCGGCCTTGTCTTGCGTCAGGCGGGGGTTGGTCTTCATCAGGCGGCGGGCCACACCGGTGGCGTCGTCATAGGGCTTGAGCGTCATCTCGCCGCGGTGCAGCGCCTTGACCTCGTCCATCCACTTGGCATAGCGCCCCGGCGCCTGGGCGGGCCGTGTGGCCGGCATGCCAAAGCCTTCCAGGTTGATCAGGCGGCGGATGCGCTCGGGCCGTACGCCGGCATACAGCATCACCACGTTGCCTCCCATGCTGTGGCCCACCAGGTCCACCGGCGCGCCGGGGCTGTAATGGTCCAGCAAAAAGTCCAGGTCGGCCATGTAGTCCGGGAACCAGTAGTTGTCGGCGCCGCCACCGCTGGTCAGGCCGTAGCCGCGCCAGTCGGGCGCGATCACCCAGCGGTCTTGCGCCAGGGCGTCCACCACAAACTGGTACGACGCGCCCACGTCCATCCAGCCGTGGACCATGACCAGGGGCGGCTGGCCGGCACGGGGCTCGCCCCAGATGCGCACGTGGTATTGCAGATTTCGGATGGGGACAAACTCGCTGCGCGAGGATCGTTGGGCTTGGTACATTGGACGGATTATTCAGGAGACAAGGCATGTCCGTCAGTCAACTCAAGGACAACTACGCCGCGCTGCACCACGGGTTTCGCTGGGCGGTGCCGGCGCAATTCAACATGGCCGACGTGTGCTGCCGCCGCTGGGCCGAGCGCCCCGACGCCGACGAGCGCATCGCCATCTACGCCCACCAGAGCGATGGCCAGGGCCCGCGCTACAGCTACGCCCAGTTGCAAGACGGCGCCAACCGCCTGTCGGCCGTGCTGACCGTGCTGGGCGTCAAGCGCGGCGACCGCGTGGCCATTGTGCTGCCCCAGCGGTTTGAAACCGCCGTGGCCTACATGGCGGTGCTGCAGATGGGCGCGGTGGGCATGCCGCTGTCCACCTTGTTTGGCCCCGAGGCGCTGGAATACCGCCTGCAGGACAGCGAGGCGCGCGTGGCGATTTGCGACATCGCCTGCGTAGAGGCCATCAACCAGGTGCGCGACGACTGCCCGCTGCTTGAAACCGTGATCGGCGTGGGTGAGGCCAGCCGCATTGCCGACATCGACTTTGACCTGGCCCTGGCGCAGGAGTCCGGCCAGTTTGACCTGGTGCACACGCACGCCGATGAAGCGGCCGTGCTGATCTACACCAGCGGCACCACCGGCAACCCCAAGGGCGCGCTGATCCCGCACCGCGCGCTGATCGGCAACCTGAGCGGCTTTGTCTGCAGCCAGAACTGGTTTGGCTTTGACGGTGCGCGCAATGAAACGTCCGACGCCGTGTTCTGGAGCCCGGCCGACTGGGCCTGGACCGGCGGGCTGATGGACGCGCTGCTGCCCACGCTGTATTTCGGGCGGCCCATCATCGGCTGGAACGGCCGTTTCAGCCCCGAGCTTGCGTTTAGCCTGATGCAGCAGCACGGCGTGACACACAGCTTTCTGTTCCCCACCGCGCTCAAGGCCATGATGAAGGCCTACCCCCGACCGCGCAAGCAGTTCAAGCTCAAGCTGCGCGCCATGATGAGCGCGGGCGAGGCCGTGGGCGACGCCGTGTTTGCCTACTGCCGCGACGAGCTGGGCGTGCTGGTCAATGAAATGTTCGGGCAGACCGAGATCAACTATGTGGTGGGCAACTGCACAATGAACAGAGCCCCCACGCTCGGCACTGACGTGTCCTCGCTGCCCCCCGAGGGGGCGCAACCCGGCTTGGGGCGGCCCGGCGCCGGGTTGGGCTGGCCCGCCAAACCCGGCAGCATGGGCAAGGGCTACCCCGGCCACAACGTCAAGGTCATCGACGACGACGGCAACGAATGCCCCGTGGGCACGCCGGGTGACGTGGCCGTGAACCGCTTTGACGTGCACGGCGACCCCGACCCGATCTTCTTTCTGGGTTACTGGAAGAACCCCGCGGCCACTGAAGGCAAATACACGGGTGACTGGTGCCGCACAGGCGACGTGGCTGTGCGCGACGCCGACGGCTACCTTTGGTACCAGGGCCGCGCCGACGATGTGTTCAAGGCGGCGGGTTATCGCATCGGCCCCGGTGAAATCGAAAACTGCCTCGTCAAGCACCAGGCCGTAGCCAACGCCGCCGTGGTGCCCAAGCCGGACCGGGAACGGGGGGCTGTGGTGAAGGCGTATGTGGTGCTGGCGGCAGGTTATGCAGCGAGCGACGCATTGGTCTCTGAATTGCAAGCCCATGTGAAGGGCAAGCTCGCGCCGTATGAATACCCCAAGGAGATCGAGTTCATCGATGTGTTGCCCATGACGACCACGGGCAAGGTGCAGCGGCGGGTGTTGCGGTTGCGTGAGGAAGAGCGCTTTAAAGCTGCTGCTTGAGTTTTTGGGTCCGCGGGTTGGCGCTGACGGTGCCCGGCTCCGCGGCTGTCCCCCGGGTCGGCTTCGCCGCCCCTCCTCCTAATACTATTCATACCGCCCCCGTCGCGCTGAAGGGGGCCCGAGTCGATGACCCCGTCCTCCTCCTTGGGATTTTGATCCCGACATAAAGACTGGGGCACGACCCGGATTCGACGCTGTAGCTCGAACGGTGTCTTGGGG
>CALRYY010000076.1:0-20074 GCA_943372515.1 Ramlibacter sp. 2FC
GATCTTGCCCAGCCACGCGTCCTTCACGGGCTGGGGCGCATACCCGCCCAGCACGCCGCCGGCTATCAGGGTCTGGGCAAAGGGCTCCAGCACGATGCCGCGGCCCAGCTCTTCCATCACCACCATGCCTTCGACGGGGCCCATGCCAAGGCCGCCGTCGTCCTCGCTGATGTACAGGCCGCACAGGCCCAGCTCGGACAGTTCGGTGTAAGCGGCGCGATCAAAGCCGCCGGCTTTGGAGGCCTTGTAGCGGCGTTCAAAGTGGTAGCCCTTGTCCACCCATTTGCGAACGGCGTCGCGCAGCTGTTCCTGGTCGTCAGAAAAATCGAAATCCATGCTCTGTCTCCTTAACCAAGTACCGTCTGCGCAACGATGTTTCTCTGGACTTCATTGCTGCCGCCATAGATGGTGGTCTTGCGCATATTGAAGAACGTGGCCGCAAGCGGCGCGCAGTGGGCCGCACCCACGTGGTCGCCCTGCCAGCCGGCCTCCATGGCCTCCCGGATGAAGGGCAGGCTGTAGGGGCCGGCGGCCAGCATCATGAGCTCGCTGTAGCGTTGCTGGATCTCGCTGCCGCGAATCTTGAGCAGGCCTGCGATGTCCAGTGAGTTCTTGCCTGACTTTTCTGCCGACAGCACGCGCAGCACCAGCATTTCCAGGGCAACGACTTCGATCTCCAGCTTGGCGATCTCGTCGCGAAAACGGGCGTCTTCGTACACACCCTCGGCCTTGGCTATGCGCTTGAGGCGTTCCAGCTCGCGTTTGGCGCGGTTCACGTCGGCAATGTTGGTGCGTTCGTGGCTCAGCAGGTGCTTGGCGTAGGTCCAGCCCTTGTTTTCTTCGCCGATCAGGTTTTCGGCCGGTACCTCGACATTGTCAAACCAGACCTCGTTCACCTCATGGCCGCCGTCCAGCATGATGATGGGGCGCACCGTGACGCCGGGCGATTTCATGTCCAGCAGCAAAAAACTGATGCCCGTCTGGGGCTTGCCCTCGGTGCTGGTGCGCACCAGGTTGAACATCCAGTCGCCGTACTGGCCCAGCGTGGTCCAAGTCTTCTGACCATTGACAATGTACTTGTCGCCTTTGCGCTCAGCGCGGGTTTTGAGCGACGCCAGGTCGGAGCCCGAACCCGGCTCGCTGTAGCCCTGGCTCCACCACACTTCGCCGCTGGCAATGCCGGGCAGGAAGCGCTTTTGCTGTTCGGGGCTGCCAAACGCCATGATCACGGGCGCCACCATCACCGGGCCAAAGGGGACGACGCGGGGTGCGCCAGCCAAGGCGCACTCTTCTTCGAACAAGTGCTTTTGCACGGCGTTCCAGCCGGGGCCGCCGAATTCCGTGGGCCAACCATGGCCGAGCCAGCCTTTTTTGCCCAGTATCTTTGCCCAGCGCTGCATGTCGTCGCGGCTCAGGTGCAGCGCGTTGTGGACCTTGTGTGAAATGTCCTTGGGCAGGTTCTCTTGAACCCAGGCGCGGATGTCTTCGCGGAATTTTTGCTCTTCAGGGGTAAATGCCAAATCCATGAGGGTGTCTCCAGTGCCTTGCGAGTTTATGCACGGTCGTTCTATTAGTCGTGTCCGGGTTGCGACATCCCAAGCTGTTCAAGGACATTTTGCAGTGCAGAACGAAGCGTGGCGACCTCGTCTTCCAGTGTGCGGATGCGCGCTTCCAGCCGCCGGGTGTCATCCATGGAGGTGACCATTGCATCGCCAGAAGCTGCGGGTGTGCTCAGGTCCACCGGGCCGCACAGCAGATGCGCCCAGCGCTGCTCGCGTGCGCCAGGGGCCCGGGGCAGCTTCACCACCAGGGACCCTCCTTTTTCTTCGCTGCGGTCCTGCAGTTCGTCAAGGAATGCGTCCACCGACGAGATGTCGGCAAACCGGTACCAGCGCTCGCTGTTGATGCGCAGTTCACCGGCGGTCTGCGGCCCGCGCAGCATCAGCAGGCCCAGCAACACAGCCGACTGCTCCGGCACGCCCACCACGCGCTGGAAGTTGTGTTCATAGCGTGCCACGCGGCTGCCACTGGACTCAAACACCAGGCTGAGCAGCTTGAGCGAGTCCAGCGCGTCCTGCACGCCCGTCTCGCCCAGGTTCATCAGCGGGTCGCGGCTGGTCTTCTGGTTGCAGCCTGAGACCACCATGTTCAGGGTGAGCGGGTAGCTGTCGGGCACCGTGCGGGCTTTTTCCATCAGCGTGCCCAGCACGCGGGCCTCAACGGGGGAGAGGGGTCGCAAAGTCATAATTCCGTCCGAATGAAAAACATCGTGATTCTGATCTCAGGCAGCGGCTCCAACATGGCTGCCATCGTGCGCACCGCGCAGCGTGACAACTGGCGCAAGGCATTTGGCGCCCAGGTGGCGGCAGTCATCAGCAACCGGCCGGACGCGCAGGGCCTGGCCGTGGCGCGTGAGCAGCTGATCGCCACCGAAGTGGTGGACCACAAACGCTTTGCCACCCGTGAGGCCTTTGACGCCGAGCTGGCCACGGTGATCGACCGGCGCCAGCCCGCGCTGGTGGTGCTGGCGGGGTTCATGCGCATCCTGACCCCGGGGTTCGTGACGCGGTATGAGGGGCGGCTGGTCAATATCCACCCGTCGCTGTTGCCTGCCTTTTCCGGGCTCAACACCCACCAGCGCGCGATTGATGCGGGCTGCCAGGTGGCTGGCGCCTCGGTCCACCGGGTCACCGCGGAGCTGGACCACGGGCCGATCCTGGCGCAGGCCGTGGTGCCGGTGGTGCCGGGCGATACGGCACAGACATTGGGTGATCGCGTGCTGACGCAGGAACACACTATCTACCCGCGCGCCATTGCAGCGCTGCTGCGCGGCTCATGAACCTTCGACGCGGGCAAAGCGCGGCTGGCGCACCCCGTCGATCACCACTTCTTCGTTGAACATCGCCGCCGGTCGCACCCACAGGCCCTGCTCGCCATACAGCGCGCGGTACAGGGTCAGCGGCTCCAGTGTTTCACTGTGGCGCACTGTGCCGATCACCTCATAGGGCATGCCCTTGTAGTGGCGGTAGCGGCCGGGCGGGGTGTGGATCAGCGGGGGCAGGGCGGAGTTGCTCATGGCGTGTGCGGTTAAAGTGAATCGCAGGTGGGACAATACGGGCATGCATCCTAAAGCCCTGCTCGACGCCTGCGGCGAGCTCGTCGCGCTCACCCTGCGGTTTGAGCATCCCGCCGATTCCGTCGTATCCCGCTATTTCCGTGACCACCGTTCCCTGGGGCCGCGCGAACGCGCGACCCTGGCCGAGACGGTCTACACCGTCCTGCGCAAAAAGCTGTTGTTCGATCACATGGCGCCCTCGGGTAGTGGCCCCAAGGAGCGCCGCCTGGCCATCCTGGGCTTCCACGGGCCACGCGATTTCCTCAAGAGCGCCCTGACCGACCAGGAAAGAAACTGGCTGGACCAATGCGACAGCATCAAGCCCGCCGACCTGATGGAGCGGCACCGCCACAACCTGCCCGAATGGCTGGTGCAGCCGCTCAAAGACCAGTTGGGCCCAGGGTTCTGGCCGCTGGTGGACACTCTGAGCCAGAGCGCACCGCTGGACCTGCGGGTGAATGCGCTGACAGCCAAGCGGGCCGACATACAGAAAGAATTGAAGCAGGCGGGCATCGCGTCAGTGCCCACGCCGTATTCACCCTGGGGGCTGCGCATTGAGGGCAAGCCGCCTCTGGCCAAGCTCGATGCATTTGTTCGGGGCGCCATTGAAGTGCAGGACGAAGGCTCGCAGTTGCTGGCCCTGCTGCTGGACGCCAAGCGCGGCGAGATGGTGGTGGATTTTTGCGCCGGAGCCGGTGGCAAGACACTGGCCATCGGCGCGAGCATGCGCAACACGGGCCGTCTGTACGCATTTGACACGTCAGCCCACCGGCTGGACGCCCTCAAACCCCGCCTGGCGCGCAGCGGCCTGTCCAACGTGCACCCGGCCGCCATTGCGCATGAGCGCGACGACCGCGTCAAGCGGCTGGCAGGCAAGATCGACCGCGTGCTGGTGGACGCTCCGTGCTCGGGGCTGGGCACGCTGCGCCGCAACCCGGACCTGAAATGGCGACAGTCGCCCAAATCTGTCGAAGAACTGGTGGCCAAGCAGACAGCCATATTGCAAAGCGCTGCACGCCTGCTCAAACCGGGCGGGCGCCTGGTTTATGCCACCTGCAGTGTGCTGCCGCAGGAAAACGAAGCCATCGCCCAAGCATTTACCGCAGCCAACCCGGACTTCAGCCCTTTGATGGCTGGCGAAGCCTTGGTGCAGCTCAAAGTTGAGGGTGCCGCTGCCCTTTGCAGCGGTGGTGAAGCCGGCAATGCATTTTTGCGTTTGTGGCCCCATCTGCACTCAACAGACGGCTTTTTTGCGGCTTTGTGGACGCGAAACTGAAGTTAAAAGCTGCGCCAAGTCAGAAAAGACGAGGTAAACCTTGAGTTATCCACAACTTATACAGGGACCCCGGCTTTAGAATGCTTGCAAACATTCCAGATCAAAGCCATCTGGCGTCGTTACTCTCCTAAAGATTGAATTCAATGCTACTTCCTGATTGGGCCGTACTGAACGCGGCAATTGACTGGCTGGCTCATGGCCTGTGGGACCTCACCTGGTGGCAGATCGTTCTGTACACCCTGGTGACCACACACCTGACCATCATGGGCGTCACCATCTTTTTGCACCGTGCGCAGTCGCACCGTGCGCTTGAGCTGGGCCCCATTCCCTCTCACTTTTTCCGCTTCTGGCTGTGGCTGGGCACGGGTATGGTGACCAAGGAGTTCGTGGCCATCCACCGCAAGCACCACGCCAAGGTCGAAACCGAAGAAGACCCGCACAGCCCGCAGACCCGGGGCCTTGAAAAGCTCCTGCTTGAAGGCACCGAGCTGTACCGCGCCGAGTCCAAAAACATGGAAACCATGGCCAAGTACGGCTACGGCACGCCGGATGACTGGATCGAGCGCAACCTGTACACGCGCTACTCCTGGCAGGGCGTGGGCTTGATGCTCATCCTGAATGTGTCACTGTTTGGCGCCATTGGCCTGGCTGTGTGGGCTGTGCAGATGGCATGGATCCCGGTCATGGCCACGGGCGTGATCAACGGTATCGGCCACTACTGGGGCTACCGCAACTTTGAATCTGCGGACGCCAGCACCAACGTGAGCATCTGGGGCATCATCATCGGCGGTGAAGAGTTGCACAACAACCACCACACCTATCCCACGTCGGCCCGCTTCTCGGTCAAGCCATACGAGTTTGACATCGGCTGGATGTATATCAGCATCATGCAAAAAATTGGCTGGGCCAAGGTCAAAAAGACGCCGCCCAAGCTGCAACTGGGTGCCATCAAGCCCGTGGCGGACGAAAAGACGCTGGAAGCCCTGATCACCAACCGTTATGAGGTGATGGCCGGCTATGCGCGCGAAATGCGCCGAGTCTGCAAGGCCGAGATCGAATCGATCAAGGCCAAGCAAGGTGACCTGTCGTTGCTCAAGACAGCCAAACGCTGGCTGCATCGCGATGAAGAGAAAGTGCCAGCTGCAGCCCTGCCACAGCTGGCCCAAGCCCGTGCTGCCCACCCGGTGCTGGACAAGATGGTTACCATGCGTGAAGAGTTGCGCCAGATGTGGCTGAACACCAGCCAGTCGCGCGAGCAACTCGCAGCCGACCTGCAGGCCTGGTGCCGCCGCGCTGAAGAAAGCGGCATTGCGCAGCTTCAGCAGTTTTCCATGAAGCTGCGCGCTGCTCACGCTTAACGCATTAGAGTGCCCAAGTAAAAAGCCACCGCATGCGGTGGCTTTTTTGTTCCAGTGACCATCGCGGAACCGGCTTTGCCGGGCCGCAGATGGTGCCCCCTGGGGGGAGGCGGCCAGAGGCCGCTTCGGGGGGTTACTTCAATTTCGTTTCTTTGTATTCCACGTGCTTGCGAGCCTTGGGATCAAACTTCATGATCGCCATTTTCTCGGGCATGGTTTTCTTGTTCTTGCTGGTGGTATAGAAGTGGCCAGTACCCGCAGTGGATTCCAGCTTGATCTTTTCGCGTCCGCCTTTGCTTGCCATGAGGGTGCTCCTTCGGATTAGGCTTGGCCACGTGCACGCAGGTCTGCGAGCACGGCATCGATACCGTTCTTGTCGATCAGGCGCAGTGCAGCGCTCGAAACACGCAGGCGAACCCAGCGGTTTTCAGTCTCGACCCAGAAACGGCGGTATTGCAGGTTCGGCAGGAACCGGCGCTTGGTTTTGTTGTTGGCGTGGGAAACATTGTTTCCGACCATGGGGCCTTTGCCCGTGATGTCGCAGACGCGTGCCATAAGCACTCCTTGAAACCGGCCGTCACTCCCGTGAGGGCCTCACCTCGCCCTGACGGGGGCGGTAACCGGCTGAAATCAGCTAATTTCAACAAAGCCAGCGATTATAGCGTGAGACGGACTTTTACCGGGGCCATCGCGGAACCGGCTTTGCCGGGCCGCTGATGGCGCCCCCTTGAGGGGGAGGCGGCCGTCAGGCCGCTTCGGGGGTGGACTCCAAGTACCTTTGGGCATCAAGTGCAGCCATGCAGCCCGTGCCGGCGCTGGTGATGGCCTGACGGTACACATGGTCCTGGACGTCACCGGCAGCGAACACGCCAGGCACGCTGGTCATGGTGGCAAAGCCCTTCAGGCCACTTTGCGTGACGATGTAGCCGTTTTCCATGGTCAACTGGCCATTGAAAATGTCGGTGTTGGGTGCGTGGCCGATGGCAATGAAGCAGCCCTTGAGCGTCAGGTCTTCGGTCACGCCCGTCTGCGTGTGCTTCAGCCGCACGCCCGTCACGCCCGTGGAGTCGCCGAGCACTTCGTCCAGCGTCTGGAAGAGCTTCAGCTCGATCTTGCCGGCCTTGACCTTTTCCATGACCTTGTCGATCAGGATGGGCTCGGCCTTGAACTTGTCGCGGCGGTGGACCAGGTACACCTTGCTGGCGATGTTGGACAGGTACAAAGCCTCTTCCACCGCTGTGTTGCCTCCGCCGATCACGCAGCACACCTGTTCGCGATAGAAAAACCCGTCGCAGGTTGCGCAGCCCGAAACGCCCCTGCCCATGAAGGCCGTCTCCGAGGGCAGGCCCAGGTACTTGGCCGAAGCGCCGGTGGCGATGATCAGCGAGTCGCAGGTGTATTCACCGCTGTCGCCCTTGAGGGTGAACGGGCGTTTGCTGAAATCAACCGCGTTGATGTGGTCAAAGACGATTTCGGTCTTGAAGCGCTCGGCATGCTCCAGAAAGCGCTGCATGAGCTCGGGCCCCTGCACGCCATGCACGTCAGCTGGCCAGTTGTCTACCTCGGTCGTGGTCATGAGCTGGCCGCCCTGGGCGATGCCGGTGACCAGCACCGGATTGAGGTTGGCGCGGGCTGCGTAAACGGCTGCGGTGTAGCCTGCCGGGCCGGAGCCGAGGATCAGGACTTTGGCGTGTTTTGTGTTGGACATGGTAAATACTTGTGTGGAAAACGCCACAGCTCGGTGTACAGTTTGGGGACGAGGACGCAAGTATCAAGCTTGCGCAGCTGGGTGGTGCTTGGCAATTTCAATCTGTGCCATTGTAAGAACCCACATAGTCTGGGTGACCCGAAGGGAATTGAGAATGTCGATGCTGTCGAATCTGGAGCTGATACGCCGGGTGCCGCTGTTTGCGCTCCTCACGGCGGGGCAGGCGGAAGCGGTCGCCGAAGCGGTGGTCAAGCGCCGTTTCAAGCGGGGCGAGGTCATTGTCGAGCAAGGCGAAAAGTCCAACACGCTGTTCATCATCCTGACGGGCCGTGTGCGGGTCGTCACCTCTGACAAGCGCGGGCGCGAGGTGATCCTGGCGACCTTGCAGCCGGGCGACTACATCGGCGAGATGAGCCTGATCGACAACGAGCCGCACTCGGCCAACTGCCGCGCCGAGGTCCAGACCGACATGCTGGTTTTGGGCCGGGCTGAATTTGCCCGCTGCCTGCCCGAAAACAGCTCCATGGCCTACGCCATCATGAAGGGGCTGGTCCAGCGCCTGCGCCAGGCTGACCGCAAGATCGAATCGCTCGCCCTGATGGATGTGTACGGTCGGGTGGCCCGGGCACTGCTTGAATTTGCAGTGCCCGACCGTGATGGTGAAATGACCATACGTGACAAGATATCCCGCCAGGACATCGCCAAAATGGTTGGCGCCTCGCGCGAAATGGTCAGCCGCGTGATGAAAGACCTGGAAGACCGTGGCTTCATCGAAACGCGCGCTGACGGCTCCATGCTGATCAAGGACCGGCTCACCACGCTTGGCTGAGCGGGGCCAGGCGGGCGCGAGTGCGGGGCCAGGGCCCACTGCTGCGTTAAGCTAGCGCGGCTGCCATGACTTACTCCCTCAACACCCTGAATACCCCTCGCGGCGACGCTGCGTCGCCGCGTGCGGGCGTCGCCCGCTTCGCCCATGAAATCGTCCTCGTGCTGGGGCTGGTGGCGCTGGTGTTCTGGCTGCTGGCCCTGGTCAGCCATTCGGCCCAGGACGCTGCCTGGTCGACCACCGGCACGGGCGGTGCGATGCGCAACTGGGGTGGGCGCCTGGGCGCGTGGCTCGCGGACCTGAGCTATTTCACACTGGGTTTTTCGGTATGGTGGTGTTTTGCTGCGGGCGCGCGCGCCTGGATGGCAACGCTGGCGCGGTGGCTGCGCGGCAATGCACCCGCACCCCTGGTGCAGCCGCCGCGTTTCAGTGGCACACGCACTGCTTTCTGGATCGGGCTGGTGGTTTTGCTGGGTGCAAGCACTGCGCTGGAATGGTCGCGGCTTTACCGCTTTGAGCCGCGCCTGCCCGGTCATGCGGGCGGCGCTTTGGGCTACCTTACCGGGCCCACGGGCGTCCAATGGCTGGGATTTACCGGCTCGGGCCTGGTGTTCATTGCGCTGACGGTGCTGGGCGCCGCGCTGGTATTCCGCTTTTCGTGGAGCCACACGGCCGAGCGGGTGGGTGCCTGGATTGACGGTTTCATTGAATCGCGCAGGGAAAAACGTGAAGTGGCGGAAGACCTGGCCGTGGGCCAGCGCGCCGCCCGCGAGCGCGAGGAAATCGTGCTCGAAGAACGCATAGAAATCGAAGAGCATCACCCCACACCGCTGATGATTGAGCCCGTGCTGGTGGACCTGCCCAAGAGCGAGCGCGTGGCCAAGGAACGGCAAAAGCCGCTGTTCACCGAGCTGCCCGACAGCAAGCTGCCCCAGGTAGACCTGCTGGACGGCCCGCAGGGCCGCCAGGAAACCGTGGCACCCGAGACGCTGGAGATGACCAGCCGGATGATCGAGAAAAAGCTCAAGGACTTCGGCGTGGAAGTACGCGTGGTGCTGGCCCAGCCCGGCCCGGTGATCACCCGCTACGAAATAGAGCCGGCCACCGGCGTCAAGGGTTCTCAGATCGTCGGCCTGGCCAAGGACCTGGCGCGTTCGCTAAGCCTGGTGTCCATCCGCGTGGTGGAAACCATCCCCGGCAAAAACTACATGGCGCTTGAGTTGCCCAACGCCAAGCGCCAGAGCATCCGCCTGAGTGAAATCCTGGGCTCGCAGATCTACAACGAAGGCAAGTCGCTTTTGACCATGGGCCTGGGCAAGGACATCATCGGCAACCCGGTGGTGGCCGACCTGGCCAAGATGCCACACGTGCTGGTGGCCGGCACCACGGGCTCGGGCAAGTCGGTGGGCATCAACGCCATGATCCTGAGCCTGCTGTACAAGGCCGAGGCACGCGACGTGCGCCTGCTGATGATCGACCCCAAGATGCTGGAAATGTCGGTGTACGAGGGCATTCCGCACCTGCTGGCGCCCGTGGTGACCGACATGCGCCAGGCCGCCCACGGCCTGAACTGGTGCGTGGCCGAGATGGAGCGGCGCTACAAGCTCATGAGCAAGCTGGGCGTGCGTAACCTGGGTGGTTACAACAACAAGATCGACGAAGCCAAGGCCCGCGAAGAATTCATCTACAACCCGTTCAGCCTCACACCCGACAGCCCGGAACCGCTGGAGCGGCTGCCGCATATCGTCGTGGTGATCGACGAACTGGCCGACCTGATGATGGTGGTGGGCAAGAAGATTGAAGAGCTGATTGCCCGCCTGGCGCAAAAGGCACGTGCCGCCGGCATCCACCTGATCCTGGCCACGCAGCGGCCCAGCGTGGACGTGATCACCGGCCTGATCAAGGCCAACATCCCCACCCGCATTGCCTTCCAGGTGTCCAGCAAGATCGACAGCCGCACCATCCTGGACCAGATGGGCGCCGAAGCCCTGCTGGGCATGGGCGACATGCTCTACATGCCCAGTGGCACGGGGCTGCCGGTGCGCGTGCACGGCGCGTTTGTGAGCGACGAGGAGGTCCATCGTGTGGTGGCCTACTTGAAAGAGCAGGGGGGCGAGCCCAACTACATCGAAGGCGTGCTCGAAGGCGGTACGGTCGATGGTGAAGACGGCGACCTTCTGGGCGACGGTGGGGCCGGTGAAAAAGACCCCATGTACGACCAGGCGGTGGAAGTGGTGCTGAAAAACCGCAAGGCCAGCATCTCGCTGGTGCAGCGGCACCTGAAGATTGGTTACAACCGCGCGGCGCGCCTTGTGGAAGATATGGAAAAAGCGGGTCTGGTCAGTGCCATGAGCGGCAGCGGCCAGCGTGAAATCCTGGTGCCTAACCGCGCCGAGTAAGGCTGACCAATGAAAAAACAATGGGCAATTGCCATGCTGGCAGCGTGGGCTGCAGCTGCAGGTGCTGCAGGCCTGGACAGCCTGGAGGCGTTCGTCAAGGGCGCCAAAAGCGGCAAGGCTGAATTTACCCAGGTGGTGACGTCACCCTCGCGCGACGGTCAGGCCGCACGCACCAAGACGTCCAGCGGCACGTTTGAATTCTCGCGGCCCAACCGCTTTCGCTTTCACTACAAGAAGCCGTTTGAGCAAACCATCGTGGCCGACGGCCAGACGCTGTGGCTGCACGATGTCGATTTGAACCAGGTCACGGCGCGCAAGCAGGCGGCCATTCTGGGCACCACGCCAGCGGCACTGATTGCTGCGGCACCCGACCTGAGCGCCCTGCAAAAAGACTTTACCCTGCAGCCCGCCGCCGACAAGGACGGCCTGCAATGGGTGCAGGCCACGCCCAAGTCCAAAGACGGCCAGTTGCAGAATGTGCGCGTGGGATTCAAGGGCACGGAGCTTGCCGCGCTGGAAATCCTGGACAGTTTTGGCCAGCGGTCCCTGCTGACCTTTGCCAATCTGCAGACCAATGTGACGCTGGCGCAGGATGCCTTCCAGTTCAAGCCACCCGCGGGCGCCGACGTGATCCGCCAGTAGGCCGCACGCCTTTGTAGCGCGGCTTCAGATTTCCCGCACGATCCGCTCGAGCTGCCGGCGCTCGATGAATTCATCCATGCGCGACAGCAACCGCCACCATTCGCTGCCGTCGTCACGGTACACCCGCATGGCGCCCGCACGCACCAGGATCTTGCGCAACTCGTCGTCCTCAAAGCCGCCCAGGTGCATCTTGAGCGCCTCAAACGAGCGATCGGTAAAGCTCTTGTGGCTCAGGAAGTGCCGCGCCGTGTCCTCTGCCATGTACTCGGTCTTGTGCTGCTCGCGCAGAATGCGCAGCTGGTTGGCGAATTGCTGGCGGTTGAGCAGCCAGCTGATGCCGCCGCCCACCACGGCGCCGAGCAAGGCGGAAAAGGTTGACCAGAGTGCGGCGTCCATATGGGGCCGGACTATAAACTCATGAGCGTGAGCACTCCACCCCCTTCCCCCCTGCCGCTGGCCGAGCGCCTGCGCCCGCGCGCGCTGGGCGAGGTCATCGGCCAGCAGCACCTGCTGGGCGAAGGCATGCCGCTGCGCATCGCGTTTGAATCCGGCCAGCCGCACAGCTGCATCCTGTGGGGGCCGCCGGGTGTGGGCAAGACCACCATTGCGCGGCTCATGGCTGATGCGTTTGACGCGCAGTTCATCACCATCAGCGCCGTACTGGGCGGTGTGAAGGACATCCGCGAGGCCGTAGAGCAGGCGCAAATTGTCCAGGGCACGGCGCTTGAAAGCGCCTCGGGCGCGGCGGGGAGGCGCACCATCGTGTTTGTGGACGAAGTGCACCGCTTCAACAAGAGCCAGCAGGACGCGTTCTTGCCGCATGTGGAAAGCGGCCTGTTCACCTTCATTGGCGCCACCACCGAGAACCCGTCGTTTGAAGTCAATTCGGCATTGCTGTCACGCGCCGCGGTCTATGTGCTGCAGCCGCTGGCGGAACCTGACCTGCAGCAGATCGTGGCGCGTGCGCAAGGCATTGGCGCTGTGCCGCCCGTGGAGCAAGCCGCGCTGGACCGGCTGGTGGCCTATGCCGACGGCGACGCGCGGCGCTTGCTCAATACCCTGGAGACCCTGGCAGTTGCCGCCACGCGCGAAAAGCTGCCTGAGGTCACGGACACCTGGCTGCTGCGCGTGCTGGGCGAGCGCATGCGCCGCTACGACAAGGGCGGCGAGCAGTTCTACGACACCATCAGCGCATTGCACAAATCCGTGCGCGGCTCCGACCCCGACGCCGCCCTGTACTGGCTGGTGCGCATGCTGGACGGCGGGGCCGAGCCGCGCTACATGGCGCGCCGGCTGATCCGCATGGCCAGCGAAGACATCGGCCTGGCCGACCCGCGCGCACTGCAGTTGGCGCTGGACGCGGCCGACACCTATGAGCGCCTGGGCACGCCCGAGGGCGAGCTGGCACTGGCCCAGTGCGTGATTTACCTGGCCGTGGCCCCCAAATCCAACGCCGTGTACAAGGCCTTCAATGAAGCGAAGGCCCTGGTCAAGAAGGACGGCACGCGCCCGGTGCCCATGCACCTGCGCAACGCACCCACCCAGCTCATGAAAGACCTGGACTACGGCAAGAACTACCGCTATGCCCACGACGAAGACGGCGGTTTTGCGGCCGGAGAGCGCTATTTGCCTGACGGCATGGCGCCGCCCGACTTTTACCGGCCGGTGGAACGGGGCCTGGAAATCCGCATTGCAGATAAGCTTCGCGAACTCAAGCGCCTGAATGATCAGAAAAACTAATCGAGAAAAAAACGCCCTGATTGAGGCGTTTCCTCAAGGGTAAACCCCCGTCAAACCCCCGTTTTTGTCAGCAGTACCCTTGGCTACAATCGCCTACACAAACCCGCCCATGGAGCTGCTTGGCGGGTTTTTTGCTAGATGAAGCTTGCTGCCCACAAGGCGCATCCTTCACTCAACAATGAGGCCTGGCCAGGAAAACCTGGCTCAACCTGGCCATCCGGCCGGTACAAAAACGGAGAATCTCTATGGAAATACTGCTGCAACAGATCATCAACGGTCTGGTTCTTGGCAGCATGTACGCCTTGGTAGCGTTGGGCTACACCATGGTGTACGGCATCATCAACCTCATCAACTTTGCGCACGGTGAAGTCCTGATGGTTGGTGCCCTGACCAGCTGGACCATCATCGGCCTCATGCAGGCGTCGATGCCCGGCTCACCCGGCTGGGTGGTGTTGATCATCTCCATGGTGATCGCCTGCGTGGTGGCCGCGGCGCTCAATTTTGTGATTGAAAAGGTGGCGTACCGGCCCCTGCGCAACAGCCCCAAGCTGGCGCCCCTGATCACCGCCATCGGCATGTCCATCCTGCTGCAGACGCTGGCCATGATCATCTGGAAGCCCAACTACAAGCCCTACCCCACACTGTTGCCCGCCACCCCGTTTGAAGTAGGCGGCGCGGTGATCACCCCCACGCAGATCATGATCCTGGGCCTGACGGCCGTGTCGCTGGCGATCCTGATGTACCTGGTCAATTACACCCGTCTGGGCCGCGCGATGCGCGCCACGGCAGAAAACCCCCGCGTGGCGGGGCTGATGGGCGTCAAGCCTGACATGGT
This sequence comes from Ramlibacter sp. 2FC, assembly GCA_943372515.1. Lineage (GTDB taxonomy): Bacteria > Pseudomonadota > Gammaproteobacteria > Burkholderiales > Burkholderiaceae_C > RAM1. The sequence goes on from CALRYY010000076.1 coordinate 13,900, forward strand.
GATCTCGGCCACCTTCATCATCGGCGCCATCCTGGCAACCATCGCAGGCGTGATGTACGCGTCCAACTACGGCACGGTGCAGCACACCATGGGTTTCCTGCCCGGCCTGAAGGCCTTTACAGCGGCCGTGTTCGGCGGCATCGGCAACCTGGCCGGCGCCGTGGTGGGCGGCATCCTGCTGGGGCTGATTGAAGCCATCGGCTCGGGCTACATCGGCACGCTGACCGGTGGTGTGCTGGGCAGCCACTATTCCGACATCTTTGCATTCATTGTGCTGATCATCATGCTCACACTGCGCCCGTCGGGCCTGTTGGGCGAGCGTGTGGCCGACCGCGCCTGAAGGAGAACAAGCCATGCAGAAAAACAAACTCTATGTCTTCCTGGCAGCGGCCGTGGGCCTGCTGATCCTGCCGCTTTTGCTGCAGACCGCGGGCAACGCCTGGGTGCGCATCGCCGACATGGCGCTGCTGTACGTGCTGCTGGCCCTGGGCCTGAACATCGTGGTGGGTTATGCCGGCCTGCTGGACCTGGGCTTCGTTGCGTTCTTTGCGATCGGCGCCTACATGTTTGGCCTGATGGCGTCGCCGCACCTGACCGACAGCTTCCCGTGGTTTGCGCAGATGTTCCCCAACGGCCTGCACACGCCTCTGTGGATCGTGATACCGCTGGGGGCTTTTTTAGCGGGGATATTGGGCATATTGCTGGGGGCGCCCACGCTCAAGCTGCGCGGCGACTACCTGGCCATCGTGACGCTGGGCTTTGGAGAAATCATCCGTGTGTTCCTGAACAACCTGGACCATCCGGTCAACATCACCAACGGCCCCAAGGGCCTGGGGCAGATCGACTCCATCAAGTTTTTTGGCTTTGACCTGGGCAAGAAGCATGAATTCCTCGGCTTCGAATTCGCCTCCGTCACCATGTACTACTACCTGTTCCTGGTGCTGGTGGTGGTCAGCGTGGTGATCTGCCACCGCCTGGAGCTGTCTCGCATCGGCCGCGCCTGGATGGCCATCCGTGAAGACGAAATCGCCGCGAAGGCGATGGGCATCAATACCCGCAACATGAAGCTGCTGGCCTTTGGCATGGGCGCCACCTTCGGCGGCGTGGCGGGCTCGATGTTTGCAGCCTTCCAGGGCTTTGTGTCACCTGAATCGTTCAGCCTCATGGAGTCGGTGATGATCGTCGCCATGGTGGTGCTGGGGGGCATTGGCCACCTGCCGGGCGTGATCCTGGGCGCCGTGCTGCTGTCGGCCCTGCCCGAGGTGCTGCGTTATGTGGCCGGCCCGCTGCAGGCCATGACCGACGGCCGGCTGGACTCCGCCATCCTGCGCCAGCTGTTGATTGCACTGGCCATGATCATCGTGATGCTGATGCGTCCGCGCGGCCTGTGGCCGGCGCCAGACCATGGCAAGTCGCTGCAAAACCCCAAGTAAAGGAGCGCGACATGGCAGAAACCGTATTGAAAGTCGCCGGTATTTCCAAACGCTTTGGTGGCCTGCAGGCCCTGAGCGATGTGGGCATCACCATTGAACGCGGTCAGGTCTATGGCCTGATCGGCCCCAACGGCGCGGGCAAAACAACCTTCTTCAACGTCATCACCGGCCTGTACACGCCCGACAGCGGTACTTTCGAGCTGGCCGGCAAACCGTACCAACCCACGGCGGTGCATGAAGTGGCAAAAGCGGGCATTGCACGCACGTTCCAGAACATCCGGTTGTTTGCCGAGATGACCGCGCTGGAAAACGTCATGGTCGGGCGGCACATCCGCACGGGCTCGGGTTTGCTGGGCGCGATCTTTCGCACACCGGGCTTCAAAGCCGAAGAAACGGCGATTGCCAAACGCGCGCAAGAGCTGCTGGACTACGTGGGCATCGGCAAGTTTGCCGACTACAAGGCCCGCACGCTGAGCTACGGCGACCAGCGCCGCCTGGAAATTGCCCGCGCGCTGGCCACCGACCCGCAGCTCATTGCGCTGGACGAACCCGCCGCCGGCATGAACGCGACCGAAAAGGTGCAGCTGCGTGGCCTGATCGACCAGATCCGCAAAGACAACCGCACCATCCTGCTGATTGAGCACGACGTGAAACTGGTCATGGGCTTGTGCGACCGCGTCACGGTGCTTGACTACGGCAAGCAGATCGCCGAAGGCTCGCCTTACGACGTGCAGAAGAACGAAAAAGTCATCGAGGCCTACCTGGGCACCGGTGGCCACTGAGCGGGAGCAACAGCAATGGCACAAACACTACTGAAAGTCAGCGGCCTGAAGGTCGCCTACGGTGGCATCCAGGCCGTCAAGGGCGTGGACTTCGAGGTCCACGAGGGCGAGCTCGTCTCGCTGATCGGCTCCAACGGCGCCGGCAAGACCACCACCATGAAGGCCATCACCGGCACGCTGGGCATCAACGCCGGTGACATCGAATACATGGGCAAAAGCATCAAGGGCCAGGGCCCCTGGGACCTGGTCAAGCAGGGCCTGGCCATGGTGCCCGAAGGCCGCGGTGTGTTCACGCGCATGACGATCATCGAAAACCTGCAGATGGGCGCGTACATCCGTACCGACAAGGCAGGCATCGCCGACGACATGGAAAAGGCGTTCACGATCTTTCCGCGCCTGCGCGAACGCAAGGACCAGCTGGCCGGCACCATGTCCGGCGGCGAACAGCAGATGCTGGCCATGGGCCGTGCACTGATGAGCCGCCCCAAGGTGCTGCTGCTGGACGAGCCGTCCATGGGCCTGTCGCCCATCATGGTGGACAAGATCTTTGAGGTGGTGGGCGACGTGCACGGCCAGGGCGTGACGATTTTGCTGGTGGAACAAAACGCCAGCCGCGCATTGAGCATTGCCGACCGCGGCTACGTCATGGAATCGGGCGAAATCACCATGACCGGTGAAGCCCGCACCATGCTGAACGACCCCAAGGTGCGCGCCGCGTACCTCGGGGAATAAGCAGGTAACAAACCCCGCGTCAGAACTTGTACTGCAGGCCCACGCTGGTCATGCGCACCGGGTCACGGCCGCCGGCAAACCGGAAGTCGTGGCTGTCCCAGTTGATGGTGGCCGCCATGTTGGGGGTGAAGTCGTAGCTGGCGCCAATGCCGTAAGACAGGCCAAAGCCATTGTCTGAACCGGCTGCGACGCCAGAGCCCGCGGCAGAAGTTGTTTGGGTGCGGCCATAGGTCGTACCGACCTTGCCCAGCAGGCTGAATGCTGACGTCATGGGCGCCTTGCCCACCAGGCTCAGGTTCAGGCCGTGGGCCTTGGTGTCGCCACCGCCGCGCGACACGCGGCCCATGTTCACATAGCCCAGTTCCGCGCCCAGGTTGTCGCGGAACATCGAGCCAAAGTAAATGGAGCCTGCGGTGTCGGAATCTTCACAGCCGAAGGCGCCGGTGCCGCAACCGGCGCGGAAGTCCGATTTGCCAAGGTTCAGGCCCATGTAGCCGCGGCTCATGCCGGGCATCATGGACGAGCCCGAAGAGGTGGACGATTGCGCGGCGGCGGGCAGGGCAGCCGTGGCCGTGAGTGCGGCCAGGGCCAGGGGTGCAAGTGCGCGTGAGAGAAATTTCATCGGGGTCTCCAGAGAGTCAGTTACAACGAACTGCCACTTTAGGAAGCCCCTGCGCCCGCCCCCGTGGGACGGGCGGGCCGTTAACTGTAGGAACTGTCTGGCGAAACCGCGCGCAGTTCAGTCCACCTTGGCGCCCGACGCCTTGACCACGGTTTCGTACTTGGCCAGTTCTGCCTTCATGAACGCGCCAAACTGCTCGGGCGTGTTGGGCACCGGCTCGGCCATCAGGCCGGCAAAGCGGGTCTTGGCCTCGGGCGAATTGAGCGCGGCCACAAACGCCTGGTTCAGCTTGGTCACCACATCGCGCGGCGTTGCTGCCGGCGCCACCAGGCCCCACCAGGTGTCGATGGCAAATCCTTTGAGCGTGTCAGCCACTGGCGGCACATCGGGCAGGGCGGGCGAGCGGCCCAATGTGGTGACCGCCAGTGCCTTGAGCTTGCCCGCGCGGATATTGGGCGCGGCCGTGGCCAGGTTGTCAAAGTTGAAATCCACCTGCCCGCCCAGCAGCGCCAGCTGCGCCGGGTTGCCGCCGTTGTACGGGATGTGCACCGCAAAAATGCCCGCGTCGCGCTTGAACATCTCGCCGGCCAGGTGGCCCGCGCTGCCGTTGCCGCCGCTGCCGTAATTGAGCTTGGCAGGGTTGGCCTTGGCATAGGCAATCAGGTCGGCCAGGCTGTTGATCTTGAGACGCGCCGCCGTGTCGGCGTTCATGACCAGCACATTGGGCACGCGCAGCATCTGGGTGATGGGGGCAAAGTCCTTGCCCGCGTCATACGGCATCTTGCTGAACAGCCACGGGTTGATGGCATGCGTGGCGACGGCCGCAATGCCGATGGTCAGCCCATCGGCCGGTGCCTTGGCCACGATGTCGGCGCCGATGTTGCCGCCGCCACCGGGCTTGTTGTCAATGATCACAGGGCCCAGCGAATCCTTGACGCGCTCGGCCATGAGCCGGGCCGTCACGTCGATCGGGCCGCCGGCCGCATAGGGCACCACCAGGCGTATGGGCCTGGCCTGGGCCAGCGCCAGCTGTGGCGCAGCCAGCGCTACGGCCGCGGCGGAAATGACCAGGTGGCGGCGCTGCAAACCCGTGCGTGAAATCATGCTGTCTCCTTGTGCTTGTCGGCTTCGGTGGTGAACGAATCGGCGTAAAACTCGTCGGGCGGCAGGCCGCCCTGCGCTGTGTATTCAGCCCGGGCCGAATCCACCACGATGGGCGCGCCGCAGGCATAGACCTGGTAGCCCGACAGGTCGGGAAAGTCTTCCAGCACGGCGCGGTGCACAAAGCCCGTGCGGCCCGTCCAGTTGTCTTCAGGCAGCGCGTTGGAAATAACCGGCACGTAAGTCAGGTTGGGCATCACGGCCAGCTGCGCCTGCACCCAGCTGTCCAGGTACAGGTCTGACGGGCGGCGCCCGCCCCAGTACAGCGTGGCCGGGCGGGTAATGCCCTTGTGCTGCATCTGCTCGATCACTGCCTTGATCGGCGCAAAGCCGGTGCCTGAGGCCAGCAGCACCATGGGTTTGGCGGAATCGTCGCGCAGGTAAAAGCTGCCATAGGGGCCTTCCACGCGCAGGATCTCTTTTTCCTTCATGGCATTGAACACATGGTCGGTGAACTTGCCGCCCGGCATGTGGCGGATGTGCAGCTCGACCCCGGGGCCGTTGTGCGGCGCATTGGCCATGCTGTAGCTGCGCCGCGCGCCGTCGCGCAAGATGAATTCAACATACTGCCCCGCGTGGTAGCGGAAGGTGTCGTTGGCCGGCAACTGCAGCTTGAGCACCATCACGTCGTGCGACATCTTCTCCAGCGTGATCACGCGCGAAGGCATTTTCTTGATGGGAAAGGCGCTTTCGTCAGTGACCTGGCGCGACTCGATCAGCACGTCGGTCTGCGCCACGGCGCAGCAGGTCAGGATGAAACCCGCAGCCTCTTCTTCGGGGCTCAGCGCCTTGACCTGGTGGGGGCCGTGCGTGACCGTGCCTTCCAGCTTCCTGCACTTGCACGAACCGCAGGCGCCGTCTTTACAACCATAGGGCAGGCCAATGCCCTGGCGGATGGCCGCAGGCAGGATGGCCTCGTCAGGGTTGGCGGTGAAACTGCGCCCGCTGGGCTGCACGGTGATCTGGAACGTCATTCTTTGGGTATCCTCGGGCCTGTTTTCGCTGACACTCCCCGATTTTGCCCTCAAACCAAAGCCCCCTCGGCGCCCGGCCGGCCCGCTTTCGCCGCCCACGCTTGCTGATCGTGGGCTGTGGTGACGTGGGTCAACGTGTGGCACGCATGGCCGGGCCCGGCATGCGGGTGCTGGCGCTCACGTCATCGCCCGGGCGCATCCCCGCCCTGCGCGCCCAGGGCATCACGCCACTGAACGGCAACCTGGACGCCCCCGCCACGCTGCGCCGCCTGGCAGGCCTGGCCACCCACGTGGTGCACATGGCACCACCCCCCGGCGATGGTCAGAGCCAATGGTGGCGCGACCCGCGTACCCAGGCCCTGCTGCGCACATTGCGCCTGCGCACGGCGCCTGCAGCGCTGGTGTACGGATCCACCAGCGGCGTGTATGGCGACTGTGGCGGCGCCCTGGTGGACGAAACCGCAGCACTGA
>CALRYY010000077.1:0-20001 GCA_943372515.1 Ramlibacter sp. 2FC
GCGGCGCCGCAAACAGCGACAGCACCAGCAACGCCCCCAGCAATGAAAAATGGCCCGCCACACCCAGCCCGGCGCTGTGGGCATCGACCGCGCCGGCGCCAAAAATCAGCACCGGTATGCACAGCGGCAGCACCAGCAGCGACAGCAGCACGCCCGCGCCGCGCAAGCCCACGGTCAGCGCCGCCCCCATGGCGCCCACCAGGCTGAGCACCGGCGTGCCCAACAGCAGCGACAGCGCCAGCACACCGGCGGCGCCGGCCGACAAGTCAAACTGGATCGCCAGCAGCGGCGACAGCAGCGCCAGCAGCAGGCCCGAGCAGACCCAGTGCGCTGCCGTCTTGCCCAGCACCAGCAGCGCCAGCGGGTGGGCCGACAGCAGCATCTGCTCCAGCGTGCCGTCCTGGTGGTCATCCGCAAACAGCCGCGCCAGCGACAGCATGGACGCCAGCAGCGCCGCCACCCACACCACACCGGGCGCCATGCTGCGCAGCAGCTGCGGCTCGGGCCCCACGCCCAGCGGGAACAGGCTGACCACCATCACAAAAAAGACCAGCACGGCCAGCGTATCTGTGCGCCGGCGCAGCGCCAGGCGCAGGTCGCGCACAAAGATGCAGCGCAGGCCGTCCAGCAGGCCGGGCTGCGGGGGTTGCATCGCAGCAGCGGGGGCGGCCAGGGCCGTGGTGTTCATAGCGCCAGCACCTGGTGGGGCACGTCGTCCAGCGGCACGCCCTGGTGGCTGGTCAGCACCACGATGCCGCCGCGCGCCAGCTGCGCGCGCACCAGCCCGGCCAGCCAGCCGGTGGCGGCCACGTCCAGCGCGTTAAACGGTTCGTCCAGCACCCACAGCGCGGCACCGCCGGCCAGGCCCAGGCGTGCCAGCGCGGCGCGCTGGCGCTGGCCCTGCGACAGGCGGCGCACCGGCATGTGTTCATGCCCGCGCAGCCCGGCGTCCGCCAGCGCGCGCAGTGCGTCGGCACGGCTGGCGGGGTGGCCGCCCAGGGTGGTGGTGGACTGCAGGTTTTCCAGCGCGCCCAGGTCGTCCTTGAGCGCGGCCGTGTGGCCCAGGTACGCCAGGTCTTGGCCCAGGGCCTCGCGCTGGCGCGCAGGCGGCTCGCCGCGCCACAGCACCTGGCCGCTGGCCGGGGCCAGCAGGCCGCACACCATGCGCAGCAGGCTGCTCTTGCCCGCGCCGTTGGCGCCGTTCACGCGCAGCAGCTCGCCGCCGCGCACTTGCCGGTTGACATGGCTGAACAGGGCCCGCCCGCCACGCACGCAGGCCAGGTCCACCAGGTCCAGCGTGGCGCTCATCGTGCAGCCCCGCAAATCCTGGCCATCCGGCGCAAAACAGCGGCGTTCCGGTATGTGTCCATTTATCTGTCTAAATATGTTGTCAGATTAAGTTGACACTTATATCATGCGATCCATGTACACACAAACTGGCATGCCCTCGGTTGCAGGGGCTTCCCCGGCGGCCCAACCCCCTGCCAGACCACATGCCATCGTCATTGGCAGCGGCTTTGGCGGGCTGGCCGCCGCCGTGCGCCTGGGCGCCCGCGGCTACCGCGTGACCGTGCTGGAAAAACTCGACGCCCCCGGCGGCCGCGCCTATGTGTACCGCCAGGACGGATTCACCTTTGACGCCGGCCCCACCGTCATCACCGCGCCCTTTTTGCTGGAAGAACTGTGGGCCCTGTGCGGCAAGAAGATGGCCGACGACATTGACCTGCGCCCCGTGTCGCCCTACTACCGCATCCGCTTTGACGACGGTAGCGTGTTTGACTATTGCGGCGACGCCGCCGCCATGCGCGCCGAAGTGGCCCGCTTTGCCCCGGCCGACGTGGCCGGCTACGAGCGCTTTCTGCAAGCCAGCGAGGCCATCTACAAGGTGGGCTTTGAGCAGCTGGGTCATGTGCCGTTTGATTCATGGGCCGACATGGCCCGCGTGCTGCCCGCGCTGCTGAAGCTGGAGGGTTACCGCACCGTCTATTCACTGGCCAGCAAGCATGTGCGCAACCCCAAGCTGCGCGTGGTGCTCACGTTCCAGTCGCTGCTGGTGGGGGGCAACCCGTTTTCCACCACTTCGGTCTATTGCCTGATCGCCTTTCTGGAGCGGCGCTGGGGCGTGCACTTTGCCATGGGCGGCACCGGCAGCCTGGTCAATGGCCTGGTCAAGCTGATTGAAGGCCAGGGCAACCAGGTGCGCTGCGACCAGGCCGTGGACAAGATCACCGTGAGCAACGGGCGCGCCACCGGTGTGCGGCTGGCCAGCGGCGAGCTGATGCCGGCTGACGTGGTGGTGTCCAACGCCGATTCAGCCAGCACCTACCGCTACCTGGTGGCGCCCGAGCACCGGCGCCGCTGGACCGACAAGCGCATCGAAAAAGCGCGCTATTCCATGAGCCTGTTCGTCTGGTACTTTGGCACGCGCCGCCAGTACCCTGATGTGGCCCACCACACCATTGCCCTGGGCCCGCGCTACAAGAAGCTTTTGGGCGACATCTTTGACCGCAAGCTGCTGGCTGAGGACTTCAGCATGTACCTGCACCGGCCCACCGCGACCGACCCATCGCTGGCGCCGCCGGGCTGCGACGCGTTTTATGTGCTGTCGCCCGTGCCCCACATGCAAAGCGGCACCGACTGGCAGGCCATGGCAGAGCCGTACCGCCAGGCGCTGGAGCGCCGCCTGCAAGACACCCTGCTGCCGGGGCTGAAAGACGAAGTCATCAGCTCGCGCGTGCTCACGCCGCTTGATTTTCAGGACCGGCTGTCGTCGTTTCGCGGCGCGGCCTTCGGGCTGGAGCCGGTGCTGACGCAAAGCGCGTGGTTTCGCCCGCACAACCGCAGCGAAGAGCTGGACCGTCTGTACCTGGTGGGTGCAGGCACCCACCCCGGCGCCGGCTTGCCCGGCGTACTTTCATCAGCCCGTGTGCTGGACACCATCGTTCCCCATGCAGACACCCTTGCCAGCACAACCCCCCGCGTTTGAACTGCCGCGTCACGCCTTGGGCGCCGATGCCCAGGCCGACCTGGACGCCTGCCGCGCCACGCTGCGCGAAGGCTCGTACACGTTTTATGCGGCGTCGCTGATCCTGCCGCGCGCGGTGCGCCAGCCGGCGTCGGCGCTGTATGCGTTTTGCCGCATGGCCGATGACGAGGTCGACACCGGCGCCGACCAGCAAGCGGCTGTAGCCCGCCTGCGCGAGCGCCTGCACGCCGTGTACAGCGGCCGTGCGCGTGCCCAGCCCTGCGACCGCGCGCTGGCCGCCGTGGTGCAGCACTTTGCGATACCGCGCGAGCTGCCCGAGGCGCTGCTGGACGGCTTTGCCTGGGACGCCGAAGGCCGCCGCTACGAAACGATGGAGGACCTGCACGGCTCCGCCGCGCGCGTGGCCGGCACCGTGGGCGCCATGATGGCCCTGCTGATGGGCGTGCGCAGCGAAGAGGGGTTGGCCCGCGCCTGCGACCTGGGCGTGGCCATGCAGCTGTCCAACATCGCACGCGACGTGGGCGAAGACGCCCGCATGGGCCGCATCTATCTGCCGCTGCGCTGGCTGCGCGAGGCCGGCGTGCAGCCCGACGCCTGGCTGGCGCAACCGCGCCACACGGTGGCGATTGGCAGCGTGGTGAGCCGCCTGCTGACCGAGGCCGACCGACTGTACGAGCGGGTGGACGACGGCGTGGCCCGCCTGCCGCTGGGCTGCCGCCCGGGTATCAACGCCGCGCGCTACCTGTATGCCGCCATCGGCCACGAGGTGGCGCACCGCGGCATGAATTCTGTAGACCAGCGCGCCGTGGTGCCGCGCGCGCGCAAGGCCCGGCTGCTGGCCAAGGCCCTGCTCAATGTCGCACCGGGCCGGGCGCACCAGAGCGCCCCCTGCCTGGCGGCCAACCAGTTTCTGGTGAACGCGGCCCTGGGCGCCGCGCTGCCCGAGGCCAGCCCGGCCGTGGCGGCCGCGCAAGCCGCTTGGTGGCGCATCGACGAGCGGCTGGCCGCGCGCTATGTGCGTGTGCTGGAGCTGTTTGAGCGGCTGGAGCGGCGCGACCGCAACGAAGGCATGGCACTGGCCAAGGCGCCCTGATGGATTCGTCGATGTTCGGCCTGATCGAGCTGGTGCTGGTGTTCGGCATCGTGCTGGGCCTGGCGGTGTGGGAACTGCGGTCGCTGCGCAAGACGCAGGCGCGGGATAGGGAAGAGGCGGCGCGGGCTGAAAGGCGCGGCGAGTCAGACTAACGGCGAGTCGATATAGTAGTTTGGTTTTCAAATACCAGCCAACCAATCAACATGACTGCCAGCTTCACGGCTTACATTGACGAATCCGGCGACGAGGGCTTTGTGTTTCTGCCTGGCGAGCGCGGGAGCAGTCGCTGGTTGGTGGTGTCGGCCGTGGTGTTTCGCAAATCGAAAGACCTGGAAGGAGTGCGAGTGCTGCGTGAGGTGCGCACGCTGCTGGGCAAAGACTCCAAGCGTGCCTTGCACTTCCGAGACATGAAGCACGAGCAACGGGTGCCTTACGTGCGGGCACTGGCCGCCGCACCAATCCGCACCGTGAGCGTGCTGATTTACAAGCCGTCCATCACGGAGCCGGAGAAGTTCCAGAGTGAGCCGTTTCGCCTGTACCGCTATGCCACACGCCTGTTGGTCGAGCGGGTGTCGTGGCTGTGCCGCGATTTCCGCAAACCGGGCGAGGGCGATGGCAGCTGCGAGCTGGTGTTTTCCAACCGCAGTGCCATGTCATACGACGATCTGCGCCGCTACCTCACGCATTTGAAAGACAAGCCCGGGTCGGACGTCCGGATTGACTGGGCCGCAATTGATCCGCAAAAGGTTCGCGCCGTCAACCACGACCAGCTTGCCGGCTTGCAGATGGCCGACGCAGTGGCATCGAGTCTGTTTTATGCAGTGAACTTATCGCAGTACGGTGAAGCCGAAGACCGCTATTTCAGAATGCTGCGCCCCACCGTTTATCGGCATGCGAAGTCCGGCGAACTGGGTTATGGCCTGAAGTTCTGGCCGGGTAGCCTGGAGGCGTTTGCCGAAGGCATGAACCATTTGTCCTGCTTTTCGCCGCAGGCATAAACAAACGGGCAAAAAAAATGCAGGCCCCAAGTTCGAGTGTCCCACCCATTCGGGCTGCCAGTGTTGCCACCGGCCTCTACAAACCTTGCGCTTGCCTGCAGTCCGAATTCTAGCTTGACGCGGATTGCCGGCAACCCCCTATCTGCGCTCGCTAATCCCCTTTACAGTTGTAACTTGCCCGCCAGCCACCACGGACCGATCAGGAGAAACCATGGAACAACAGGAAAGGCAGCAGATCCAGGCTGTCGTGCACAAGATGCTCGGCGCCATGGTGCAGCTGAAGGGGTCGGACCTGTTTTTGACGGCTGGCTTTCCGCCGGCCATCAAGCTCAACGGCAAGCTGACCAAGCTGAACGAGACGGTGCTGACGGCGGAGCAGACGGGCAAGATGGCGCGGGCCATCGCGTCTGAAAAGCAGTGGCAGGCCTACATCGACACCAAGGGCCAGAACTTCGCGATCACGCTGGAGGGCATAGGCCGATTCCGCATCAACATCTTTACCCAGCAGCAGCGCTGCGGCATGGTGATCCGCGTGATCACGACCGAGATCCCTGATTTCGACAAAATGAACCTGCCGCCCATCCTGAAAACGGTGGTGCAGGAAAAGCGCGGGCTGGTGCTGCTGGTGGGCGGCACGGGATCGGGCAAGTCGACCACGCTGGCGGCGATGCTGGGGGTGCGCAACCGCGAGACGCACGGCCACATCATCACCATAGAAGACCCTGTGGAATACGTGCACCCGCACGGCAACTGCATCGTCACGCACCGCGAGGTGGGCATAGACACCGTGGGCTGGTTTGACGCGCTGAAAGACACGCTGCGCCAGGCGCCCGACGTGATATTGATCGGCGAGATCCGCGATCACGAAACCATGGAATACGCGCTGAACTTTGCCGAGACGGGCCACCTGTGCATGGCCACGCTGCACGCCAACAGCGCCAACCAGGCCATTGACCGCATCGTCAATTTCTTCCCAATCGAAAAGCACGAGCAGGTGCGCAACGACCTGGCGCTGAACATGCGGGCCATCATCTCGCAGCGGCTGGTGCGCAAGATATCGGGCGGGCGCGCCGCCGCCATCGAGATATTGCTGAGCACGTCCACCTCCCGCGACGCGATCGCCAAGGGCGAAGTGGGCCAGCTCAAGGAGATCATGAAAAAGTCGGTGGAGCTGGGCATGAAGACCTTTGACCAGTGCCTGTACGAGCTGTACGACGCGGGGGATATTTCGCTGCAGGAAGTGCAGGTCAATTCAGACGCCAAGAGCGAGCTGATGCTGCGCCTGAAGCTGAACAGCAAACGATTCATCCGCGAAGAGCTGCCCAAGGGTGACGAAGCGACCGGCGGGCTGTCGCTGCAGGTGGACAAGGAACCCGAAGAGGAAGAAAGCACGGGCACGCTGGTGGTCAACATCAAGCGGCCGGAGCCCAAGCCCGCCGGGGCGCCACCGATGACCGCCGCTGCGGCGCCCGCGCCTGCCGCCAGGCCGGCGCAACCGCTGGAGCTGCTGCTGGAAGACATTCCGCCACCCCCGCCGCCCAAGGCCTGAGGCAACAGAAGGTACAGCAGAAGATTTCAGCGGAGGATGCATGGACGAGTTTGACGCCATAGACGACCACTTTGCCAGCCACGCCAGGCTGCTGACGGAAGACCCGGCCGCCCGGTACGACGCGCTGCGCAGCTGTTCGTTCTTTCAGCCGGTGCCCGATGAATGGCTGCGGCGCATATCGCACACGGCGCAGATCAAAACGTTTCACTCAGACGTGTGCATCACGACGCAAGATGACGGCATGAAGGCCTTTTATGTGATTTTGTATGGCACGGCCGAGGCCTACCGCAACGGCAAGGTGGTGGGCACGATTGAAACCGGCGACTGTTTTGGCGAAGGCATTTTCTTCACCGACGGCACCCTGACCACGTCGGCCACGGTCATCGCCGAAGACAAGATCATTGCCGCCGAATTCAGCCAACCCGTGATCGAAGCGCTGCAGGCCGACCCCCAGATGATGGTCAGCATGGACAAGGCGCTGCTGCTGGCGCTGTTCAAGAAGCTGAAGGGGGCGAATCAGAAGATTGAGAGGTTGATGTTGAGGTAGGAGGTAACGATGACGCTAGTGACGCGACTGGTTCCGGCCAGAAGCAGACTTCCGCCTCGACGTAGAGGCTTGCCGTCCACGGCAGGGCGCCACCATCTACCGTTTGGGAGCCATGAGCTTCTCCGCTTGCAATGGTTGGAGCGTTGAAAGCTGAAATGAAATTGCCCCATACGGCAAAGTTTGTACTTGAACGCTGATGTTCCCAGCATGCTTTGTCAGAGCTGTGATCACCGGACGCGCATCTTGAACGAACAAGCCCGACCAGTGTTTCCTTTGAACAGCGACAACCTTGAGGGTTGTCGATTCTCCAAGTCGAACGATGACCTCACATCCGCCCGGCCTGCACTTTGGCTCCCTCTCTTTGGCGTATGGCTGGTCCCAAGTGAGCATCACCTCAAAAGGTCGCTTCGAATAATTACCTACTTGAAGGTAGCCGTGGAGTACACCGGCGACTTTGGCGGAAGTGTCAGCGAAACTTTTGCTCATCAGGGTTGCAGCAGGGTAGAGGTCGCCAGACTCAACGTCAGCGGTTTGCTGATAGTCCCAAGTTCGCTGAGCTGTAACCTCATTTGAGGTTGCGCTGTAAGCGCTCGAAGCAACAAGGCCTGCGAAAGAGGCCAATAAAGCTGCACCTCGGCGCGCTACAGATGGGGCTTGTCGTAAATACATTTCATCTCCGTGACGATAAAGGAACGATTAGTGTTGACCTTGTACCATGCGTGCTACCAGTACTAGTCGGGTAGGCACAGCCCGACCGATCAACACTTAACGCGAATGGGCCAATACATTAGCTGGGTGACAAGTGCGATGGCTGCTTACGGCAAGAAGCAGACTCACGCGCGTGCAGAATGTGCGCGATGATCAAATGAAGGGGTGACCTTGGCGAACTTAGATGCTCCGCGACTGGCTGTATTGATTGATGCAGACAACGCGTCCTCCTCAGTTGTTAAGGAACTGCTGGAAGAGGTGGCGAAGTACGGTATCGCTACTGTCAAACGGGCCTTCGGTGACTGGACGACGCAAAACCTAGTGGGCTGGAAAGCCCACCTCCACCTCCATGCCATTCAGCCGATCCAGCAATTTGCTTACACCCAGGGAAAGAATTCAACGGACTCAGCCTTCATCATCGACGCAATGGACTTGCTGTATGGGGGCAACGTAGACGGTTTCTGTCTGGTGTCGAGTGACAGTGACTTCACCCGTCTTGCGACCCGTCTAAGGGAGGCAGGCAAGATCGTCTATGGTCTAGGCGAACGAAAGACACCAAAGCCCTTCATCGCGGCTTGCGACAAGTTCATCTTTTTCGAAGTGCTCAAAAAGCCCGCAGGAGCTGCGCTGCCTGTCCAGCAACTGCCAGACGTTCCAGATCTGAAAGAATTGCTTACGCATGCAATCCGCGAAACGATTCGAGAGAGCGGGTGGTCGCGGCTAGCCACTGTAGGTGGCCTGCTGAACAAGACGCACAGTTCTTTCGATCCGCGCAACTACGGATTCAAGAAGCTCAATGAGCTTGTTCGGTCCCAGGACTACATTGAGGTGGCCGAGAAGGCGGATCAAACCGGCTTCATCCATGTCGAGGTCCGCTTGAAATGACGTCTGCTGCGCCGAGTGACCTAGACTCTGGCTAAGAGCACGTCTTCCAAATTGACAAAATCTGCTTTCGGCCAGAACGCCAAGTTGGCTGCTCGTTCCTACTGACCCTCGAGGCGGAACCGCCGCTTACACTCCTCAGCTATGGCAAAGCGCGTGTTCGCGTCCGTAAAACCTGAAGTGCTGGCTTGGGCACGGAAGGCGGCTGGCTACTCGCTTAATACCGCTGCAATCGCACTAAAGATTGCGCCCGAGACCATCGCAGCATGGGAAGCCGGGGATGGTGCGCCCAGCATTCCGCAGCTCAGAGCGCTCGCCGGTGTTTACCGCCGCCCCCTGGCAGTGTTCTACCTCCAGGAAGTTCCGCGCCAGTTCCAAGTTCTCACCGACTTCAGGATGAATGCGGGGGCACCTCGCGACTACTCGCCCGAACTTACGCAGGAAATCGAGCGGGCGCACAATCGCCGCGAGTTGATGCTGGAACTTTCTGAGGACCTGTATGAACCTGTCCAGCCTTTTGAGTTCCGCCTAGCAACGGAAGATCCTGAGAAAGCCGGGGAAGCGATTCGTAGCTTCCTCAAGGTGCCGGTTGAATCCATCATCCGATTCGGTAGCGATGCGACCGGCAGACTCGGGCTGAATACATGGCGTGTCGCCATGGAGCGCGCGGGGGTGCTCGTTTTCCAGAGCTCACGAGTAGCGTCAGAAGAAGCCTCTGGCTTTGCCCTCGCTTTTGATCTGGCGCCCGTAGTCGTCATAAACAGGAAAGATATCCCGCAGCGGCGACTGTTCTCGCTCATGCATGAATTCGCCCACGTCAGTCTGCGCGAAAGCGGTGTTTCTGACTTAGAGCAGCACCGTCCGCAAGCTGCTGCCAAAGACGTGGAGTTCATCTGTAACAGCATCGCAGCCGCTGCGCTTATGCCGTTCAACGTTCTTATGGATACGTGGAAAGACGCAACTGGCAGTCAGGGACGCGTGACCGATGATGTCATTGCTCAAGTGTCACGTCGTTTCGGAGTTAGCCGGCCTGCACTTTTACTGCGCCTTGTGAACTCTAGAGCGCTGTCATGGGATTTCTACTTCGAGGCCGTTGAGCGTTTCCGCGCGGACTATGAGCAGCAGAAGGCGACACGTCCACCGATGCGCGACATGAAGCGCAACATGGCGCAGGAGTCACTGAGCGACATGGGACGTCCCTTTGTGGGCATGGTCCTGGACAACTACCACCAGCGCAACCTCACGTTGGCTGACGTTGCGGGCTACCTCGGCATTCGTGTGAAGCACGTCCAGGCGCTGGAACGCCGTTTCGAGGGCTGACGCTATGGCATTGAGCGACCAGACCCTGTTTAGCTTTGACTCAAGCTCCCTTATTCATGCATGGAACCGCGCGTACCGTCCGAAGAACTTCCCTTCCTTCTGGACACAGCTTGAAGCGACTATCAAGGATGGCATTACGGTCGCGTCAGTCGAAGTGCTGCATGAACTAGCGAAGAAGGATGATGGCGTTCATGCATGGTGCAAACAGCTTTCCAACGATTTTTGCGTGGATATTGATGATGAGCAGCAAGGCCATCTTGCGCACATCATGGGGACGTATCCGCGCCTCGTTGATACAGCCAAAGGGCGATCTACAGGCGATCCTTTTGTGATTGCGCTAGCACGGGCGCGTCATGGAAAGATCATCGTTGTCAGTGAGGAGGATCGCGGCAAAGAACGCAGCCCTCGTATTCCCGACGTTTGCCGCGCTGAGGGAATCGAGTGCTACAAGCTTGCCGATTTCATCGAAGACCGGGGTTGGTCTTTCTAACCACATCATGAAGTGGACGTACTGTTTTCACTAGCAGACCATTTTTTGTCCTGACTTCTGCTACCGGCCAGAACCAGCCGTGCCTCTACGAGACGCTCGGTTCCGTCCAGCATCTGCTTAGCCGAACCCTTCTCCGAAGTGTCGAGTGCGTTGGCAGGCCACGGCTACCATCCAAGCAGCGAATGGAGATCATTCCTGTAACAAATAAGGAACGGACGCGAATATGCCTACACATATCACGGCACGCTTGGCGTGGCACAACGACGGCTGGAACGGCTCGATCTGCAAGGCTCCCGAAAAAAACACATATTGCATCGGCTGCAAGTCGTATCCGGGCGACGTGATCGCACGCGAGCGCAAGCTCGATGTGGAGCGTCCGCTTGCCGGGCGCCGCGGTGACCAGCTGGAGGGGTACGTTCCCCCCTGCTCGTACAGCTACAACGCCTTCGGCACGGTCGAGGTGCCCAGTGCCTCCAATCCCCCCGACTTTTTCTTCGGTGGCGCCACTCGGCGCGAATGGTCGCTGCCACCGGCAACAGTCTGCGTGTGGCCGTACGAAGCGATGTATGCCGAGGAAGTCAAGGCAGACGGCTATCTGGACAACAACAAAAGGCGTGCGCTCACGCTCGAATTCTTCGAGCCCATTGAGCGAGACGCTGGAAATAACCTCGTTTTCTATTACGCCAACTATTCGAATCCGCTGTCCCAAGAGGAGGCCCCGCGATACGTGCTGATCGGCGTCTCGCGAATCGTGTCGGTCGGGGAGGAGTTGTTCTACGAAAACGTGAACGAGCAAGTTGCGGAGCGGTACGTGGGTGGCATCGTGTGGGCACGCAACATTTCGGCTGCATTCCCGGATGAAGGCGTGCGCCTGCCCTACCACCGCTACATCGACGACCCGGAGCGACTCGCGGAAATCGCGCTGGTCCCCGAGGACCCGCGGCTGTGCAAATACGGCTCAAAGCACCTGACGGACGACGAAGCAATCGGTTTGCTGGAGCAATTCCTCGACAAGATCCGCTTTCTGCGCGAGCTGAAGGACACCACCGAGGACTGGGACGCGCGTGAGCGCTGGGTGCTGGAGCGCATCAGCAGCCTGTGGCGTTCCCGCGGTCTCTATCCGGGTCTGTTGAACGCATTGATCGTAGCGGGCGCGACGGCCCTGGTCGACCGCGTCAAGCAGCTTGCGATCGAAAAGGGCCAGCAAGAAGCCCATGCGGCGGCCTTCGACGTGCTGGACAAGGGCAAGTCGAATGTGCTGACCACCGGGATCAGCGCGCCTGAGCTCAAGCAACTATCTAGGAACTGGAAGCTGCAGGAAGAGGGATCGCAGCTGCTCATTCGCGATTTGCTGCCGCGCCTCGACCTGCCTGCCGAAGTGATGGAGCGCATCGCCTCCGAACGACGCGCGGACTCCGGCCTGACAGTTACCGCTGACATGATCGAGGCCAACCCCTACTTCATCTCGGAGCTGTTCTGCGACGCGGAGTCGGGCGAGCCACTGCCGTGGAGCACGGTCGACCGTGGCGTCTTCCCTTCTCCAGATCTAGGCGGTACCCCATTGGCAGGCGTGGAGCTGAACGACGAGCGCCGCTTCCGTGCGCTTTGCGTGGAGCACCTGCGGCGGGAGCCGAAACACACCTTTCGAGTGGCGAAAGAACTCATCGTCGAAATCGCACAGCGGATGGAACGGCTGCCAGCCTGGAAGCAGGCGCAGTTCAGCGAACGGTACTTCGCAGTGGATGCCGATTTTCTCGCGGAGACATTGGCGCTGCGCACCACCGAAGCCGGCCTGTGCGTCTACTTCAAATCGGTATTCGAAGACGAGCGGCTGCTTGAAAGCACACTCGGCGAGTTGATGTCTCGTCCGGAAATCAGTCTTCGACGTCCCGTCACGGAAGCGGACTGGTACTCGTGGGTACATAAGTCCGACAGCGTCCTCGCGGCAAGGGCAAGCAATGAATACACCGAAGCGGCGCGCGAGCAAGCGCAAACGTGCGAGCGGCTATTTCGCCTACCGATATCTGTCGTCACAGGCCCGGCTGGCACGGGGAAGACCACTGTCATCGAAGCTCTCGTGCGAGGGGTACGCCGTGCGGAAGGCGAAGGTGCGGCCGTGCTCGTGCTCGCCCCCACAGGCAAGGCGACCGACCGGGCAAGAGAAGTCTTCGAGAAGGCTTCGCTGCAAGGCGTGGAAACCGCGACGGTACATTCGTTTCTGGCGAGCAAAGGCTGGCTGAACGGCAACTTGACATTCAAGAGAAGCGGCGGAAAGAAGGCGGCCGTGGGCACGCTGATTCTTGACGAGACTTCAATGCTGGACCTTCAGCTTGCGGCCGCGCTCTTTCGCGCAATCGACTGGCAGCAGGTGCGGCGGCTGGTCCTCGTTGGCGACCCCGGTCAGCTCCCACCCATCGGCCGCGGCCGGGTGTTTGCGGATGTCATCAGGTGGATGGCTTCCCTGCACCCCCCGCATCTGGGCAAGCTGACCCGCAACCTGCGTCAGTTGCTGAACAAGGTTCACGGTGAAGGCACTGCCATCGTCGCCCTCTCCGAGCTCTTCGTGGTCAGCGATGACGATAAAGCTCTGGACGGTTCGGATGACAGCTCGACGCGCTCGCCGCACGAGCAGCTCGTTGCGCGCATCCACGCCGGCGGCGAAATCGACAAAGACCTGGACGTGATCTACTGGGACAAGCCGGAGGACTTGGCTGACGTTCTTCTCTCTGCTGTGGAGAGGCGCATGACCGGCGGGGTTGGGCGTGGCGAGCGCCGGCCCTATGAGGTTTGGCGCGACGCCCTTGGAAATGATCCGACCGCCTTCCAGGTTCTAACGCCGCACCGGGGCGAGATGCACGGTGTGGAAGCCCTGAACGACCTGTGCCAGAAACATATTTCGCAGTTCGTGCTGGATCGCATTGGCGTCGTCGACGGCGTGACTCTCTCGGACAAAGTCATCCAGGTCAAGAACCGGCCGAAGTCCAATCAGATTTGGGCGTTCGACTGGTCGACGCGGAAGAACGTCAAGATCGAGGTGTTCAACGGCGAGATCGGAATCACGAAGAACTTCGCCTTCGACAAGAAAATCTGGAATACGGTGAAGACGGGGTACGGCCCTCGACTAAAAAATTTCTGCGTCGAGTTCACGCGAAAACCTGGGCTGAGTGTGGGATATGGCAAGAACGTTCCGCACGGTGGCGGCTCGTACCAGCTTTCCGAGTCTGTCCAGGACAACCTGGAGCTTGCCTACGCGATCTCCATACACAAAGCGCAAGGCAGTGAGTTCTCTAACACTTTCGTGATCATCCCCTCTAGCGCAAAGCGGCCGGTTTCCACGGAGCTTGTATACACGGCAGTCACCCGGGCCAGCAAGCACTGCACGCTATTGATTCAACGCGACATCAACAGCGTGCTGGATGCGCGGCGCCGCGAGAACGCACAAACGCCCCAGATCAACTCGAATTTGTTCGAGCTGCACATCGCCAAGGATGCGCTCGCGAACCGGCACGGCTGGTACGAGGCCGGCAAAATTCACGAGGCCTTGAGCGGCGACATGTTGCGCTCAAAGTCGGAGGTAATCATTGCGAACATGCTGCACGATCGCGAAGTACCTTTTCGGTATGAGCAGCCGCTATTCGCGGGCGATGGCACCATCCGGCTGCCCGACTTCACCATCTCGTGGGCGGGGAAGACCTACTACTGGGAGCATCTCGGTCGATTGGACCTGACCGACTACGCCGCCGATTGGAAAGTGAAGCAGGCGTGGTACGAGCGTTGGTTCCCAGGCCAGCTCGTGACGACTGATGAAGGTGCCAAGTTGAGCGGGGCCGCAGCGGAACTCATTGCCCGGATCATAGAGAACCGGCACGAGGCCTGAACTCAACGCGGCGGAAGTTGGCCCGAGTCGGAATTTCCCGACGAGAGCTTTATCGACGTGGATGAACAACGGTCCGCCTGCGCAAAGCGAAGTGATGGCAGCCGCGCATCGATTCGGGTGTGGCTTGCCGCCTGCACGTCTGCTGCCGGCCTAAAGCGGACGTCTAGGGCAGGTTGAAACGCCCTAGTTTAGATGCCGATCGACATCCTGGCCGTAGCCTGCCCAACCCTCTAACTCCCCCGCCTCGGCATCCGGAACGGCAACATCGCCTGCACCACCGGCTTCTCCCAACGCTTCAGCGACAAGCTCTCATGCACCGCAGGCGCGTCCTCCCCCAGCAGCCGCGTGCGCAGCACAGATCGTGAATAGAACGGCGCATCTTCCAGCGTCTGTTCCACCTGTGCTCCATCACCTTCGTCGCTGCGCGTAGTACGCGGCATCCGCCAGCCGGTCGCGGGCAGCGACACGGCGGGCGGCGGCGCAAACGGTTCTGCGCGCCCCTGCGCATCAAACGCCAGCGCCAGCGCCAGCGCGCTGCCGTCGGTGCGCTGCACGTCGTACAGCACGGCGCTGCGCCGCTGGGGCAGGGCGGCGCGCGACCAGTCCCAGTGGGCAAAGTCCTGCTCCAGCGGGCGCTGGCCGCGGTTGCTGTCCAGGTAGCCGGTGCCGCGCCAGTGCAGGCCCGGCTCGGTGAACTGCGCCTCTACCCGCGCGCTGGGTGCTATGGGGCGCCAGGCGTGCAGGCCCTGCGGGTCCAACGGGTAGCTCTGGTGCATCAGGGCGTCGGGCCACAGCTTGATTCGCCCGCGCAGCCGCGTGGGCCAGGGCACCGTGGTCTCGTCCACCGTCACCACCAGTGCGTTGCCGTCCCAGGCCATGCTGCTCGCGCCTATTTGCAGCCGCGTGGCGCTGCGCTCTACTGCGGCGCGGCCGCGCTCGGTCATGGCCCAGCGCCCGCGCGGTGTGCTGCCGGGGCGCGCATACAGCGCCACGTTCAGGGCGCAGTGGTTCAGCGGGTCCGCCAGGCCGTGGCCGCGCCGGCGGGCCCAGGCGTAGTAGGGCGAAAACACGCTGCCGATGAAGGCAATGACCGTCAGGCCGTAGTGCCCGTCGTCGCTCAGCGCGTCCAGGTACCACCAGGCGTAGCCGCCGCGCGGCACCTGGGTGTTGAAGGCCGGGTTCATGCCGCGCGCACCATGTGCTGCGCGCGCGTGGCCGCCAGGTCGTGCAGCACGCTGGCGGCCGCATGCCCGCCCGACAGCGCCGCCATGGGCACGCCCGGCCCCGGGTGGGCGCTGCCGCCGGCCAGGTACAGGCCCGGCAGCTGGCTGCGCGCGCCGGGGCGCTTGAACGACGCCATCCACCCATGCGACGCCGTGCCGTACAGCGCGCCGCCGGTGGCCGGGTAGCGCTGGGCAAAGTCTTGCGGGCCGGTGCGCACCACGCTGGCCGCGCCGCTCAAAATGCGCAGGCCACAGGCGGCCAGGCGTTGCAGCGTGGCGTCTTCGTGGCGGGCCTGCGCGGCCAGGTCGGGCGCACCATCGTCACCATCTCCATACGCAGGGGCATTCGCCAGGCACATCAGCCGCTCGGCGCCTTGGGGCGGCGCGTCGTCGCCATCGCCCCGGTCCTGCGCACACACATACACCGTGGGGTCGGTGGGCAGCTGGCCGCGGCCCAGCTGGGCAAATTCGTCTTCGTAATCGCCCGAGAAAAACACGTTGTGCCGCAGCAGGGGAAAGCCCTGCGTGTGCGCCACCGCGTGCCAGGTGCGGGCCGACAGCGACCGGTTCGCACGGTCGGGCAGGGCCACGGCCTTCGCCGCGCCCGCGCCCAGCAGGCCCGTGGCCAGCGCTGCGGCGTCGCCGTTGAAGACCACGGCCGCCGCATCCAGCTGTTCGCCATTGGCCAGGCGCACGCCACAGGCGCGGCCGTCGCGCGTGACGATGCTGTGCACCGCCGCGCCGTAGCGAAAGCTGGCGCCGCGCGCCTGGGCCAGCCGCTGCAGCGTGGTGGCCAGGGTGTGCATGCCGCCGTCCAGCAGCCACACGCCGTCTTGTTCTACATGGGCCACCAGCATCAGCGTGGCCGGCGCCAGAAAGGGGGACGAGCCGCAGTAGGTGGCGTAGCGCCCAAACAGCTGGCGCAGCCGTGGGTCGTGAAAATACCCGCCCAGCGCCTGCCACATGCTTCCAAACGGCGAGATGCGCGTCAGCCCCGCCAGCCCCTGCTGGCCCACGCGCCAGCTCAATGACACCGGGTTGGGCCGCGCCCCGCGCAAAAACGGCTGCTCCAGCGTCTGGTAGATCTGCCGCGCGCGTTCGCAAAACGCCCGGTAGCCCGCGGCCTCGCGCGCGCCGGCAAAGTCGCCAATCGCGTCGGCCGATTCGGCAATGTCGGCAAACAGGTCCAGCTGCTGGTCGGGCCCCCAGGCGTGGCGGGCCAGGGTGTTCACCCGCCGCAGGGCCAGCTGGCTGCTTAGCGTTTCGCCCACACGGGCAAACAGTTCCTCAAACACCCAGCGCATGGTGAACACGGTGGGCCCGGCGTCCAGCAGGGCCTTGTCGTTTTGGCCGCCCATCTGCAGCGGCCGCATCTTGCCGCCCGGGCCGTCGGCGGCCTCCAGCACCAGCACCTCCTGGCCCTGGGCGGCCAGCTCCAGCGCGGTGGTCAGGCCGCCCACGCCGGCGCCCACCACAACAACGCGTTGTGTAAACCTCAATTGACGGGAAACGTTCATGTGTCTATATTAATTGACAGTATTTGATGCCAATATAAATTGACAGTCCGGTTTCACCTAGCGAACTGTCAAAAGAAATGTGGGCATCACCCCCCTCAACCCCTGGCGTTTCGCCACCTTGGGAGACATGCATGAAGGCCATCACCCGTATCGAACATTCCCTGGCCGCTGCCGTGGCTGCGAGCGAAGACGCCTCTTGCCCGCCCAAGCTGGCCGGCGCCATCCGCCATGCGGTGTTCCCCGGCGGTGCGCGCATTCGCCCCCAGCTGTGCCTGGCCGTGGCCCTGGCCTGTGGCATGGACGACGCAGACCTGGCCGACGCGGCGGCTGTGTCGATTGAATTCCTGCATTGCGCTTCGCTGGTGCATGACGACCTGCCCTGCTTTGACGACGCACCCGTGCGCCGCGGCCGTGCGTCGGTGCACTGGGCCTATGGCCAGCCGCTGGCCGTGCTGGCCGGAGACGCGCTGATCGTGCTGGCCTTCCAGACGCTGGCGCGCGCCGCGGGCACCTCGCCCGCCCGGCTGCCGGGGCTGATCAACATCATTGCCAACGGCGTGGGCATGCCCTCGGGCATCGTGGCCGGCCAGGGCTGGGAATCTGAGTCGCGCGTGGCGCTGCAGGATTACCAGCGGGCCAAGACCGGCGCGCTGTTTGTGGCCGCCACCATGGCCGGCGCGCAGGCCGCCGGTGCCGACCCCACGCCCTGGCGTGCCCTGGGCGACTGGCTGGGCGAGGCCTACCAGGTGGCCGACGACATTCGCGACGTGGCGGCCGACCCGCAGCTGCTGGGCAAGCCCGTGGGCCAAGACGCGCTGCTGGGCCGCCCGACCGCCGCTGTGGAGCTGGGCCTGTGCGGCGCCATTCACCACTTCAACCAGCTGATTGCCAACGCCAGTGCGTCCATCCCCGAATGCGCGGGGGCTGAATCGCTGCGTGCCCTGGTGCGCATGGAGTCCGAGCGGCTGGTGCCGCTGGCCATGTCGCAGGCCCTGCTGCGCGAGGCCGCCGAGGCCTCTGCCGCTACCGCTGCGGCCGCTACCGCGGCATCCGCTGCGTCTGTCTGACCCTGACCTGATCCTGCTGGTCTGATGGCGCCTTTCGTGTCTGCCGAGCCTGGGGTGGCCCCTGCTGCACCCCCCGCCCCCAGCTGGGCCGACCGCTGGCATGCGTTTCGCAACCGGCTCTTGGGCAGCACGCTGTTCCAGCGCCGCGCCTCTGCCTTTGTATTGACGCGCCCCGTGGCGCGCCGCCGCGCCGCCGGGTTGTTTGACCTGGTGGCGGGCTTTGTCTATTCGCAGGTGCTGCTGGCCTGTGTGCGCCTGAAGCTGTTTGACATCCTGGCCGAAGGCCCGCAGACCCTGGCCCAGCTGGCCCCCCGGCTTTCTTTGAGCGAAGACGCCGCGCAGCGCCTGCTGCAGGCCGCCGTGGCGCTGCGCCTGGTGCAGCCGCGCAGCCACAGCCGCTTTGGCCTGGGCGTGCTGGGCGCCACCCTGGTGGGCAACCGCGCGATAGAGGCGCTGATAGAACACCACAGCGCGCTGTACATGGACCTGGCCGACCCCGTGGCCCTGCTGCGCGGTGAATCGCGCAGCGCGCAGCTGGCAGGGTACTGGCCCTATGCCGGCACCGCCACGCCGCAGGCCCTGGCCGCTGACAAGGTGGCTGAATACAGCGCGCTCATGTCGGCGTCGCAGCCGCTGGTGGCGCATGAAATCCTGGACGTGTACCCGCTGCACCACCACCGCTGCCTGATGGATGTGGGCGGCGGCGAAGGCACCTTCTTGCTGCAGGCCGCCGCGCGTGCGCCGCACCTGCAGCTGCAGCTGTTTGATTTGCCGGCGGTAGCCGCGCGCGCCCAGCAGCGCTTTGCCGCCGCCGGCCTGGCGCAGCGTGCGCGTGCTGCGGGCGGGGACTTTTTCAATGACGTGCTGCCCACGGGTGCAGACATTGCCACCCTGGTGCGCGTGGTGCACGACCACGACGACGCCCGCGTGATGACGCTGTTGCGCGCCGTGCACGACGCACTGGTGCCCGGCGGCACGCTGCTGCTGGCCGAGCCCATGGCGGGCACGCAGGGGGCCGAAGCCATGGGGGACGCGTATTTCGGCTTTTACCTGCTGGCCATGGGCCGGGGCCAGCCGCGCACGGCGCAGCAGCTCACGGCGATGTTGCAGCAGGCGGGGTTTCAGGGTGTGCGCCTGCTGCCCACGCGCATGCCTTTGCAAACACAAGTTCTGCTCGCCAGGGCCGGCCAGGCCCGTCGTGAAAAACCCACAGATCCAACTGTAAATTTTGATTGACATAAGTCAAAGTCTATTTAAGATGACACTCATGACGTCAAGCTGCCTTTACATGTTGGTCTCCGCCTTTGCGGCAAGGGTGATCTCATGAACACGATGGCTGTGGTCCTGGAGAAGCCGGAGCACCTGGTGCTCAGCCGGCTGGAGCTCACAGGGCCCACGGCCGACGATGTGGTGGTTGACATCGATTTCAGCGGCATCAGCACCGGCACCGAAAAGCTGCTGTGGTCGGGCCGCATGCCCAGCTTTCCCGGCATGGGCTACCCGCTGGTTCCCGGATATGAATCCGTCGGCCGCGTGGTCGAGGCCGGCCCCAACTCAGGGCGCGCTGCGGGCGACGCGGTGTTTGTGCCCGGCTCCAATTGCTTTGGCGAAGTGCGCGGCCTGTTTGGCGGCGCCGCCCGGCGCCTGGTGGTGCCGGGCGCACGCGCCCTGCCCATTGACAACCAGCTGGCCGAGCACGGCGTGCTGCTGGCGCTGGCGGCCACGGCCTATCACGCCACCAGCG
>CALRYY010000078.1:0-19743 GCA_943372515.1 Ramlibacter sp. 2FC
GGGGGCTGGCAGGGCCAGGACGCGCGCATCGCCAACGCAGCCGAGACGGTGGCCGAGACCGGCAGCACGATCAGGGCAAATGCCACGGACAACGGCAACGGCGGCACCGTCGTGCTGTGGAGCGACCAGACCACCCGCACGGGTGCGGCCATCAGCGCGCGCGGTGGCGCGCAGGGCGGCAACGGCGGCAACGTGGAAACGTCAGGCAAAGGGCGCCTGGTGTTTCGCAGCACGGTGGATGTGTCCGCGCCCAAGGGTCAGGCGGGCAGCGTGTTGCTGGATCCGCGGGACATCATCATTGCCAACGGGGCGGGTGGCGCGCACGACGCGCAGGTCACGGCGGACAATGTTGTCAATGCCGGGGATATCGACACAGTCACCGACATCATGATTTCCGAACAGGCGCTGGAAGGCCTGACCGGCAACGTCACCTTGCAGGCCACGCGCGACGTCATCTTCCAGGACCTGACCGACGACCTGCTCAACCTGAACGGTGTGACACCCGGCAGCACGTTCACGGTGACGGCGGGTGAGCGCATCATGGCCAATGCGGATGTCAACGACCGCATCCAGACCAACGGCGGCGCGATCACCTTGACCACCACCAACGGCCAGATCAACTTGGGCGGCGTGCGCTCCCAGGGCGGCGCCGTGTCGCTGACGGCCGGTGGCGCGGGCGGCAGCCTGGTGGTGCGCGAGGTGAAGACCACCCCCACGGGCGGCACTGCGGGCGGCATCGCGCTGACCTCGGGCAGCTTCATGACGCTGGGCGGCGCCAACATTGATGCCCGCGGCCCGGGCGGGCGTGGTGACGTCGCACTGAACTCGTCTGGGGCCATCAGCCAGCAAAGCGGCACCACGCTGTGGGCCAACCACCTGCGCATGACCGCCGTCGGCGGCATCGCCAACAGTACCAGCGGGGCCATGGCCATTGACCTGACCGGCAGTGTCAATGCGGGCAACACGGGCAGCGGCAACATCAAGCTCAGTCACATTGGCACCACCGGTATCGTCGTCGACGACCTGAGCCTGGTGGGCTACGGGATCCGCAACACGGCGCCCGGCGGCTCGGTATCCCTGCAGTCCACGCAGAGCCTGGTCACCGTGCAGTCCAAGATCCAGGCCAATGCATCAGACATTGAACTCATCGCTGACAAGATGGCGATCAATGCCCAGCTCGATTCAGGCGGCGTTGCAGCCGGGACGGTAACGCTCAAGCCATTCAACAACGCCACGGTGATTGCGCTTGGCGCAACAGGTGATGCAACGGCCAACACGCTGGAGCTGTCGCCAGCGGAGCTGGCACAGGCTTCCACAGGCATATTGAAGCTGGGGGCGTCGGGCTACACCGGTGGCATCCAGGTCAAGGACAACATCACGATGGCTGGTGCGGGCCAGGTCAGCATGATCAACAACGCCAGCATCGCTGCCGACGCTGGCAAGACGATTACTACTGACAAGCTCAACCTGGACACTTCCACCGGCGCCGGCAGCTCTGTCACGCTGAACGAAGCCAACGTCGTCAATACGATTGCTGGCAAGGCGGGAACCGGCGGCACGTTCTCTTTCAAGTCCGCTGGTGCGTTGACTGTCGGCACCGTGGATATCAACTCCGGGATTGTGGTGAACAACGGCCCCATCATCGTGGAAGCGCCCGGCTTGTTGACCGTGAACCAGAACCTGACAGCCGGCACGGGCAACGTGTCGCTGAAGGGTGCGGGCATCACACTGGGCGCGGCCACCGTTACTGGCCAGACCATCACGCTACAGGGCACCACCGGCGCCGTGAGCACGGGCGCGGGTACCGTGAATGCGAACATTGATGCACTGGTGACCAGCGGCACCGCCGTGACCCTGGGCAACACCACGGCCGGCAGCACCATGGGCATCTCCGGCGTTTCTGGCGTCATCAACCAGGAAAACGGCACCACCCTGAACACCAGTTTGCTGTCGGCAGTGTCCACCGGCGGCGCGATCAACCTGGGCAATGCCACCAACGTCATTGCCAGCCTGGGCACACTTACCTCGCCGTCGGGCGGCATCACGGTGGTGGACAGTGCGGGCGGGCTGAATGTGAACAACGCGATTTCGGCCGGCACCGGCGCCGTTGACATCCGCACCGCAGGTGGCGGCTTGTTCAGCATATCGACCGGCAGCATCGCGGGCGAGGGCATCACGCTCAAGGCGGCGGGCGCCAGCAGCGACATCAGCCTGGGCGCCAGCCTGAATGCCGGAGCCGGCGCGCTTTTGCTCGAGGCCGGGCTGGACGTGGCGTTTGCCGCGACGGGCAGCATGGGTGTGAGCGCGGGCAGCGCGACCATCACCCATGGCGGCGCCTTGAAGGTCAGCGGCGGCGGCCAGCACACGCTGAGTGTGGACCTGGACGTGACCGACCTGCAGGTGTTCTCGGGCTCGCTGATTCTTACCAAAACGCTCAACAACCAGGGCTCCACCAAGATCCAGGGCGGCACGGGCGAGATCAAACTGAGCGGTGTGGGCGCGGCCTTCATCAACCACACCGGCAAGACGCTGGACATCCAGAACAACAAGGGGATTTCGGGTGACGGTACGGCCCAGTCGGTACAGAACTTCGGTCTGATCAAGAAGACAATTGATACGGGCACATCCGCGGTCACTGGCGCGAATTTGTCGTTCACCAACGCCGCCGGTGCCCAGATCATGGTGGACAGCGGCACGCTGAGCTTCGGTGTCGGCGTGTTCACCCAGAACTCAGGCCGCATGACCATTGCCAGCGGCAAGACGCTGTCCATTGCCAATGCCTTGACCAACAACGCGGGCAGCCTGATTGAAGGCAGCGGCACGCTCAACCTGGGTGGCCAGACACTGACCAACAACGGCAGCATCAAGCCCGGTGGCGCGGGCACCGTGGGCACGCTCAACCTCACAGGCAGTTTCAACGGCGGCAGCGGCACGCTGGAGCTGGATCTGCTCAACACCGGCAGCTACGACAAGCTCTTCGTGTCGGGCAACGTCGTCGTGGCCAGCCCCGGCATTGTCCTGAGCCCCGTGGCCCTGTCTGGCGCCAGCTGGGCCGTGGGCGACACCTTCAACGTGGTCCAGCGTGGCGTATCGGGTGGCTCTGCCACGGGTGCATTGACGTCCCCCACCGGCTTTACCGCCTCGGTGGTGAACACGCCGGCACCGGCGCCCGCAGTGGCGCTGGTGGCATCGGTGGCAGTGCCGGCACCTGCGCCTGCACCCCAGCCCGCTGCGCCTCCTCCGCCTGCGCCCCCGCCCCCGGCACCACCACCGCCCGCGCCGCCACCGCCTGCTCCCCCGGCGCCATCACCGCCCGCGCCGCCACCGCCTGCGCCCCCGGCGCCACCACCACCTGCGCCGCCCCCGGCGGCGCCCACGCCGCCGCAGCCACCCGCACCCGCGCCGGTGTCGGATTCTCCGGCTGCGCAAAGGCTGGTTGAAATACTGCCGAGCCTGACGACCGGCGAGGCGCGAGACATCGTGAACAATACGGGCAGTGTGCTGTCCACTTTTGTGACCAAATTGATCGAAGAAGAAACCCGTCAGGCCGAAGATGAGAAAAAGAAGAAAAAGGATGCTGACGGCATCGCCCTGACCGGCGAGCAGTGCACAAAGTCGTAGGGAGGGGGACGTGGTGAGCCGCCGTGCAATCACGAGCGGTTGGCCACGACGAAGTTTTAGTTTCGGACCGTAGAAAGGGAACAACCATGTTCCTGCATGACATCAAACCCAAGCCCACACCGGCAGGTGCCCGTGTGGCTGCCAGCCCTGCCGTGGCGGGCCATCGCCCGCTGGCCCTGGCGCTGGCGCTGGCAGCCTGTTTTGCCGCTGCGCCCCTGCGCGCCCAGCCTGTCGCCGCGCAAGCCATCCATGGTGCGGCCACGCTGTCGCGCAGCGGCGCCAACCTGACCGTCACGACCCAGAACGGCGCCGGCACGAACCACAGCGCCATCAACTGGCAAAGCTTCAACGTGCCCGGCGGCAGCACCACACACTTTGCCCAGCCCACTGCAGCCAGCACCTCCATCAACCGGGTGCTGGGCAACAACCCCTCGGCGATCTTTGGCACGCTCAGCTCCAATGGCCGCCTGGTGCTGGTCAACCCGTCGGGCATTGCCGTGGGCGCGGGCGCGGTGGTGGACACCGCCGGCTTTACCGCATCCACCTTGCGCATGAGCGACGCTGACGCGCTGGCCGGGCGCATGCGCTTTGGCCAGGACGGCCTGGGCGGGGCCGGCCTGTCGGTCCAGGGCCGCGTGGTGGCGCGTGGCGGCGATGTGGTGCTGATCGCGCCCCAGGTAGACACCGGCGCACAGGCGGTGGTGCAGGCTTCGGGTGGTGACACGCTGCTGGTGGCGGGCCAGAAGGTCGAGCTGACCGGTCGCGGGCTGGAAGGCATCCACCTGCAGTTGCAGGCGCCGGCTGACCGTGCCCTGAACCTGGGCGCGCTCAAGGGGGACTCGGTGGGCGTGTTTGCCAGCCAGCTTCGCCACAGCGGCCTGGTGCAGGCCCAGACCGCCACGGTGCAGGGCGGCAAGGTGCTGTTGCGCGGGCAGGTCAGTGCCGATGTGAGCGGCAGCGTGACGGCCCAGCGTGAAGGCGGCGCCCGGGGCGGCGCCATCCACGTCACGGCGGACCAGACGAATTTGCACCCCACGGCGGTGCTGGACGCCAGCGGCACGGGGGGCGGCGGTGAGGTACTGGTGGGCGGCAGCTGGCAGGGCAAGGGGCCGCTGGCCAATGCACAAAACACCATCGCACAAGCCGGCAGCGTGATCCGCGCCGATGCCACCGCCCAGGGCGACGGCGGCACGGTGGTGCTGTGGAGCGACGGCACCACGCGCACGGCGGCACGCATCAGCGCACGCGGTGGGGCGCAGGGCGGCAACGGCGGGCGGGTGGAAACATCGGGCAAGACGCTGGTGCGCCGCGGCGTGCCCGACGTCAGTGCACCGAAAGGCAAGGCCGGCACCTGGCTGCTGGACCCGGACTACATCCTCATTACCAACGGCGTGCCGGAAACACCCGCGCTGGGCGACGGCAGCATCCTGGCAGGCGACCCGGGTGGCGTGACCGAAGTGTTCACCCACGAGCTCGAAAACTTTTCGGGCCACATCATGCTGGAAGCCAACCACGCCATCCTGGCGGGGGGTGAATACAGCTACGACCTCTACCTCGGCAGCGACCTGACCCTGCGCACGCTCAATACGACAGAGCCACCCGCCACGCCACCCGCTCCGTTCACCAACGCATCACGCGGCATCGACCTGTCGCGCATCGGCGTGCTGACGATCCTTGACGGTGAAGGCGTGCAGCGCCAGGTCAACATCCAGGCGGGCACACCCGGCAATGCCACAAGCGGTGTGTCGCTGAAGCTCAATGACATTTACACGGCCACCACTTCGTACAGCGGTGGCATGGGAGGCGGCGCGGTGACGCTGCGTTCGGCCGGCAACCTGTGGGTGGGCGGCATCTACACCAACCATTACGGTACGGTGGCTGGCGCAGGCGGTGACGTCACGATCGAAGCCAAATATGGCCATGTGCGCGTGGGTGCCATCAACACCACGGCGCGCCAGTCTTACCAAGACCTCGAGATCGGCCCGAACGGGCGGGCGGGCAACATCACCATCGAGGGCAAGACCGTCAACCTCACCGGGGACATCGTTGCCGATGGCTATGCCCATGCATCCCTGGGCTCGGCCCCCGGAAACATCACCATCCGGTCGGGCTGGAATTGCGATGCCAGCTGCAACGGGACAGACACGCTGTGGATCGGTGTGGCGCCGATGCCGCCGGACTCGGCCGAGTTGCCCAAGACTTATGAAGGGCCTTCGCCCATCATGATCAGTGCCCTGTCGGGGCATGCATCCAGCACGGGCGAGCCTGTGGACGGCGGCACCATTGTGCTGGAGGCCATGGCCGGCAACATCGGATTCGAGCCAGACCAGTACGTGCAGATCCACGCGAGCGGACGCGAAAACGACATTGCAGGCAGCGCGCTGACCAGCAGCAAAGGCGGCACCGTGCGCGTCAAGGCGCTGGCGGGCAGCATTCATGGCGGGTCGCTCAACATTGACGTGTCCGGCGGGGACGCCGCGGACGGAAACGGCGACGGCATTCCTGATGGGCGTCGCGGTGGAGACGGCGGCACGGCCGAACTCAGTGCTGCCAACGGCATCGCGCTGGCAGATTCGCTGGTGATCCGGGCCAACGGTGGTAGGGGAGGGTGGATTGCGTCCGAACCCATGGGGCCGCGCACCGAGGGCCCGGCGCCCCCGTCGGCGCGGGCCGGTGAAGGCGGCCAGGGCGGCTCCGTGACCGTCAGCACCACAAGCGGCAGCCTGCTGGCTGACACCTACTCGATTGACCTGCGCGCAGAGGGCGGCGAGGGCGGCAGCGTTCAGTACTACTTGATGCTGACCGAAGGCACCTTGGGGGCCGGCGGCCAGGGGGGCTCGGTCACCGTCAAGGCACCGACGCTCGTATTCGATTCAGAGAGGACGGTGAAGATCAAGGCCCGCGGCGGCAAGGGCGGGAATGACGAGAACGAGACCCTGGCGGCGGCGCCGGGTGGCGTGGGCGGCGTGGTGGACCTGGAAGCCACAGGCCCCAGCGGCAGGATCGAGATCACCGGCTACCACAAGGTCAAGGTGCTGGGCAACGATGAAGCCCAACCCTACTCCGGCACCCTGCATTTGCGCGCGGGCTCCGGCGGGGTCAACGTCACCAGCGACGCGCTGCTGGAGGTGGGCTCCCTGCATCTGGATTCACCAGGGGGCCAGCCCAACACCCTGGGCGATGTCCACATTGTCGGCAGCCATGAAATTCGCGGCGTGTATGGCCCTGTGACCAACCCCAGCGTGAGCCATGGTTATTCCGGCGGATCCGCTCCGGCTTCGCTCACGCTGGAATCCAGTGCGGAAACCTTGCGCCTGGGCGGCGGCAATTCGCAGGCGCTGACGGTGGCGGGCGATATTTCCATCACGTTGCTGGACTCCGAAGGGCGCGAAACAAGCGGCACGATGGTCATTGCCGATACCGTGCAGTCCCAAAACGGCACCATCAGCCTGTACACCAACAAGCTGAAGCTGGCCTCTGGTGCGTCGCATGAAAAGCTGGTGGCCACCAACCCTGACCGGGGTGCCGTCCAGATCATTTCTGAGCGCGTCATCCGCTTCAGCCCGCAGCCCCATTCGAGCGACCCCGACGGCGCCTACGAAATCATCCTCAACAGCGACGAGATCGCCCGCCTGGACACGCCGGTGCTGCGCGTGCGCAACAACCTCGAATCAGCGGCCGACGATGAATCGGTGGTGTTTGGCGCCAGCGCGGCAGCGCCTGCGCCGACCACAACTGCTGGCCCGGCACCCGCGCCGGTCGACCGTGTGATGTTCAATGGCCCCGGTGTGCTGTCGCCGGGCAAGACGGTGTCAATCTATACCAGCATGAAGGTGGCACAGACCGAGCCGTTCTCGGTCGACCGCATGCACATCACTGCCGGGGTCGTGGACTTGCCGCTGGCCAACCTGTTTGGTCCCAACACGGACAACGGCCGCGGCTGGTTCTCGGCCGAGGTCTTCGGCATCGGGTCGGACCTGTACTACGGCGAGCAGGCGTCTGTGCGGCTGCGCAATGCGGCGGCGGGCACGCTGGAGCTGTCTGCGCAAGACACGGGCCCCGGTGGCTTCAACTACGAAAACGGGCGCGGTGTGTATGCCGTGTCCAATCTCTCTGGTGGCGAGGGCGGTGTGGTGCCCTTTGTTCATATTGCTGCGGTGAATGACGCCGGAGTTGGCCATGGCAACATCGAAATCGGCCAACCCGGCATCGAGTCCGGCCACATCACGCTGCAGGCCAAGCACATCTACAACAAGGGCATCTCGGGCGAGATGGCCCAGGGCGGGCAGCTGCGCACCGTGCTGGGCGATTCTGCCAACAGCATCGACTCGGGCGAAGTCTCGATATCGCTGCTGGCGTCGGGCAACATCGGCAAGGCTGAACCCAACGGTTACATCGATGTTCATCCTGCACATGAAGAAGGCAACACCCGTCTGCAGGCTCATGGGGGTACGACCGCTGAATTCAACAATGCCCAGGTGGCGCTTTACTTCCCGGATGATGTGTTGTCCAGCATGCTGGACATCAACGTGGGTGGCTCCAGTGGTGAGGCACATATCCGGTCCGCTTCGGGCATCACGGTGGACTCTGATTTCGCGCCTGCTTTCGGCAAGGTGGTGCTGCAGGCGGGCCGGCGTGCAGTTGCCGAGCCGCATGAATCGGGCGTGCTGACCGTAGCCGACGGCTTTGTGCTGGGTGGCATGGAGGCCACCACGACGGTCATGCTGGAGGGCGCCAGTGTGAGCATTGGCAACAACGCCGAAGTGCGGGCCTTTGGCACGGTGCAGATCGACGCTCTTGGCACAGGTGAATCGTCGGGCAACATCACGCTGGCCCCCACGGCCCTGGTGAGCAGCGGCGACGAGGTGCGTCTGCATGCACATGGCTCCATCCTCGGCAACGGCCACGCCGATGGCTTGTTCACCCAGGTCGCGGCGCCCAAGGTGTTCCTGGATGCGCGCAAGAGCATCTATGCCCATGTGGACACAGCCGAGCTGGTGGCTGGGGATGCCCCCGAAAACACGACCGGCACCGTCGACACCATCGACCTGGTGCTCACCGGTACACAGCCGACCACGATCCGGGGCGTGGGCAACGCAGACGGCGACATCCGCATCAGCGCGCCCTTTGCGACGCTTGTGAGCGTGTCTGGCAATATCCCGGCTGATGAAGGCATCACCGAGCCAGAAGGCGGCATCGTAGGCAAGAACGTGACGATGGATGTGGCCGGTGACCTGTATGTGGGGCGGCGCATCAAGGCCACGGCTGAGGCAGGTAGCGGCATCAGTCTGACTGCGGGCGACGTGATCAAGATCGGCCATCTGGATAACTACAAGGACAAGGTGCATGTCACGTCAGAGACCGACATCCACCTGACGGCGCAAAGCATCTACATCAGGCACACGGCGGGCAACCCCACCGGTCCGCTGGAGGTGACCAACCCTGATTCACCTACGGTGATGGTCAAGGCTGGCCCGACCGGCATGCTGTACGCCACCGCGCTCAGTGACGAAACTTTCGAGGTCAATGCCACCAACACGGGTGGCATCAGCACCCAGGCTGGCGGTGGCATGTCCATCAACAGCCCGACCATCCTGTTTGTGGGGGGCAACGGCCCCAACCAGTTTGCGCTGGCGACCAGCCCGGCGAACAATTTCAACGGGACGGTACCGGTCTTTACGCCAGGTACGGGGCTGAACTCGTTCGCGCAATCCGGTGCCGTGAGACCGGTGTTTGCGCCGCTGCCTTCCGCAGGCGGTGGTGGTGGGGGTGGTGCAGTCATACCGCCAGCGCCACCTGCACCAACACCGCCCCCGCGACCTGCGCCACCCCCGCCTGCGCCCACGCCAGCCACACCACCGCCGCCCGCACCCGCGCCGGCGGCACCACCACCGGCACCGCCCGCATCGCCGCCGCCGCCAGTCTCCGGACCAGCCTCTGCGCCTGCAGTGGAGCGCATTGTCGAGGTCCTGCGAAGCGACACATCTGTCACACGCGCCGAAGTTCAGGCCATCGTCAACGAGATCGACAACAACGTGACCCGGTTCGTGGCGTTGCTGATCAAGGAAGAGGCCAAGCAGGCCGAAGAAAAGCGCAAGGAAGACGACAAGAAGGAGGCGATCGCGGTGACCAGCTCCGAGCAGTGCAAGCAGTGATCGGCTGAAATCGCCTTAAAAGCGCGGCAGGTCGGGGTGGGCGATCTGCCCGCCGCGCACCAGCATCTTGCCGTATTCGGCGCAGCGGTTCAGCGTGGGGATCACCTTGCCGGGGTTCAGCAGGCCCTGCGCGTCAAACGCGCGCTTGACGCCAAACATCTGCTCGTTTTCTTCGGCCGAGAACTGCACGCACATGCTGTTGAGCTTTTCCACGCCCACGCCGTGCTCGCCCGTCACCGTGCCGCCCATGGCCACGCTGGTTTCCAGGATGTCGGCGCCAAACTGTTCGCAGCGGTGCAGCTGGTCCGCGTCGTTGGCGTCAAACAAAATTAGCGGGTGCAGGTTGCCGTCGCCCGCATGGAACACGTTGGCGCAGCGCAGCTGGTATTTCTTTTCCATCTGCTGGATGGCCAGCAGGATGTCGGCCAGGCGTTTGCGCGGAATGGTCGAGTCCATGCACATGTAGTCCGGGCTGATGCGCCCCGACGCGGGGAACGCGTTCTTGCGCCCGCTCCAGAACCGCAGGCGCTCGGCTTCATCCCGGCTCACGGCAATGGCCACGGCTCCCGCAGCCTGCAGCACGGCGCTCATGCGGCCTATTTCTTCTTCAACCTCTTCGGGTGTGCCGTCGCTCTCGCACAGCAAAATCGCTTCAGCCGTCAGGTCGTAGCCGGCGTGTACAAAGTCTTCCACGGCCGCCGTCATGGGCTTGTCCATCATCTCCAGCCCTGCCGGGATGATGCCCGCCGCAATCACCGCGGCCACCGCGTCACCCGCTTTGCGGATGTCGTCAAAGCTGGCCATGATGCAGCGCGCAAGCTGCGGCTTGGGCACCAGCTTGACGGTCACCTCGGTGGTGACGGCCAGCATGCCCTCGCTGCCCACGATCACCGGCAGCAAATCAAGGCCCGGCGCGTCCAGCGCGTCGCCGCCAAACTCCACCAGCTCGCCTTCGATGGTGAAGCCGCGCACCTTCAGCACGTTGTGCAGTGTCAGGCCGTACTTCAGGCAGTGCACGCCGCCGGAGTTTTCAGCCACGTTGCCGCCGATGGTGCAGGCGATCTGGCTGGACGGATCAGGCGCGTAGTACAGGCCCAGCGGCGCGGCGGCCTCGCTGATGGCCAGGTTGCGCACACCGCACTGCACAACGGCGGTGCGGCTGTATTGGTCCAGCTTGATGATCTTGTTGAATTTGGCCAGCGACAGCGTGACGCCCAGCGCATGCGGCATCGCGCCGCCAGAAAGCCCCGTGCCCGCGCCGCGCGCCACCACGGGCACGGCCAGCGCATGGCAGGCGCGCAGCACGGCCTGCACCTGGTCTGCGGTCTCGGGCAGGGCTACCACCAGCGGGCGCTGGCGATAGGCCGTGAGGCCATCGCATTCATACGGCACGGTGTCTTCGGTGTGCCACAGCAGCGCATGCGCGGGCAGCACGGCGGACAGCGCGCGCACGACAGCGGCCTGACGTTCAGCGCGTTGCAACAGGTCGGAATCCAGGGGGGCGTTCATGCCTTGCACTGTAGGCCAAGCCGGCCGGCAAGTGAATGAAGATTTTTTCAGCGCCGCGTGAATTTGCAGCGCCCGGCCCCGCTCAGAGCATGCTTTTACGCAGCCAGTCGGCAAAGGCTGCGCATTCCCAGCGGTCCATGGCCCCCGTGCGCCAGCACAGGTAATGGGCATGGGGGCTGGGCACATTGCGGTTGGAGATGCGCTCCAGCGACCCGTTGTCCAGCCAGGGGGCGCCCAGCTTCAGGCGCACCAGCGCAATGCCCAGCCCTTGCGCGGCGGCGTCGCACATCAGGCCGATGTCGTTGAAGCTGGAGCCCTCGGCCGGCTCGCCCGCGTCGACCCCATGCGCCAGGAACCAGGTCCGCCACGGCTCCAGCGGGCTCTTGATGAGCTTGGCGCCCAGCAGCTCGTCCACCGTGTCAAACGGGCCATGCTCGCGGATGTAGGCAGGTGAGGCCAGCGGTGTGACCTCGTCCGTCATCAGGCAGGTGTGCTCCACATCGGCATAGCGGCCCGTGCCAAAGCGCACCATCAGGTCGGCATCCTCGGCCACCACGTCCAGCAGCGGGATGCTGACCTGCAGCGTCAGGTCAATCTCGGGGTAGGCCTCGATAAAGCCGCGCAGCCGTGGCATCAGGATGGAGCGCGAGAACGTCGGCGTGACCGCTACGCGCAGCTTGCGTTTGGTACTCGCGGTGTCCTGGCCCGGAAAGCGCTCCAGGATAGCCAGGCCCTCGCGCACATGGGCCAGGTACTCGCTGCCCTCGGTGGTCAGTGAAAAGTCGGCCCGCCCGAACAGGCGCGTACCCAGGATCTGCTCGAGCTGCTTGACGCGGTGGCTCACCGCGCTGGGCGTCACGTTCAGCTCGTCCGCCGTCTGGGTCACGCTGCGCAGCCGCGCCAGTGCCTCGAAGGTCAGCAGGCACTGGATGGGCGGGATGCGGGCGGTCATGGCGGGGATGTTTTTACAAGGACACCGTGGAACCGGCTTTGCCGGGCCACTGGTGGCGCCCCCCCTTGGGGGGAGGCGCCGCAGGCGCTTCGGGGGGTTATTTGAAGATGACTGTTTTATGTCCGTTCAGCAGGACGCGGTGTTCGCTGTGCCACTTGACCGCACGCGCCAGCACCTGGCTTTCGGTGTCCCGGCCCATGGCGGTCAGGTCTTCCACGGTCTTGCTGTGGTCGGCGCGGGCCACGTCCTGTTCGATGATCGGCCCTTCGTCCAGTTCAGCCGTCACATAGTGGGCCGTGGCGCCGATCAGCTTCACGCCGCGGTCGTGCGCCTGGAAATAGGGTTTGGCACCCTTGAAGCTGGGCAAAAAGCTGTGGTGGATGTTGATGGCGCGCCCGGCCAGCTTGCGGCACAGGTCGTCGCTCAGGATCTGCATGTAGCGCGCCAGCACCACCAGCTCGGCACCTTCGGCCTCGATGATCTCCAGCTGCCTGGCCTCGGCCTGCGCCTTGTTGTCCTTGGTCACGGGGATGTGATGGAACGGAACGTTGTAGCTGGCTGCCAGCTGGTAGAACTCGCGGTGGTTGCTGACAATGGCGCGGATGTCCACCGGCAAGAGGCCGCTTTTCCAGCGGAACAGCAGGTCGTTCAGGCAATGGCCTTCCTTGCTGACCAGAATGACGGTCTTCATGGGCTGCGTGGTGGCGTGCAGCTGCCAGACCATCTGCAACGGCTCGGCAAAAAACTTCAGTTGCAGCTTCAGGTCGTCAAACGTGTGCTGGTCGCAGGCGAACTGCACCCGCATGAAGAACAGGCCGGTGTCAGGGTCGTTGTACTGCGCGGCTTCTTCGATGTTGCCGCCGCGCTCCAGCAAAAAGCCCGAGACGGCATGCACGATGCCACGGCGGTCCGGGCAGGATAGCGTGAGGATATAAGCGTTACTCATAGGGCCTGAATTGTCGCAGGACGGCGCCAGCCCTCGCTCACGCGGGTTTCCGGTGCCAAAATGCCCTTTTGCCGTTCGCACAGGAGAGCCCTTCATGGCCTACAACGACTTCAACATGGACAGCCACTGGCTGCCCTTCACCCCCAACCGCCACTTCAGGAAGAACCCGCGCGTGTTCGTGGCCGCCGACGGCATGGAGTTCACCACGCATGACGGCAAGAAGGTGATCGACGGCATCTCCAGCCTGTGGTGCGTGGGCGCGGGCCACAACCGCAAGCCCATCAACGAAGCCATCAAGAAGCAGCTGGACACGCTGGACTACGCCACCGCCTTCCAGGCCAGCAACGACCAGGCTTTCAAGGCGGCCGAAATGATCGCCGCCATGGCGCCGGGCGACCTGAACAAGGTGCTGTTCTGCAACTCTGGCTCTGAGGCGGCCGACACGTCATTGAAGGTCGCATTGGCCTACCACCGCGCACGCGGCGAAGGCCACCGCAACATCTTCATCGGGCGCGAAAAGGGCTACCACGGCGTGGGCTTTGGCGGCATGAGCGTGGGCGGCATACCGGCCAACCGCAAGGTGTTCGGCACCTCGCTGCTGCCGCGGGTGGACCACATGCGCTTCATCCACGACCCGGTGAACCACGCCTACATCCATCACCAGGAGCCGGTGTGGCAGGAAGACATCCTGCTCGAGCTTGAAAACCGCATCCTGCCGCTGCACGACCCGAGCAACGTGGCGGCCATCATCGTGGAGCCGGTGGCCGGCAGCGCGGGCTGGTACCTGCCGCCGCAGGGCTACCTGAAACGCCTGCGTGAGATCTGCGACAAGCACGGCATCCTGCTGATCTTTGACGAGGTGATCACCGGCTTTGGCCGTCTGGGCACCAACTTTGGTGCGGACTTCTACGGCGTGGTGCCCGACATGCTGAACTTCGCCAAGGCGGTGACCAACGGCGTCATTCCGCTGGGTGGCGTGATCTGCCGCGACAAGCTGTACGACGCCATGATGAAGACCGACGCGCCCGAGCACATCATCGAGTTCTTCCACGGCTACACCTACTCGGGCCACCCGGTGGCCTGCGCCGGCGCCATTGCCACGCTGAACCTGTTCAAGCAGGAAAACCTGTTTGAGCGCGCCGGCCAGATGGGCAAAGTACTGGGCGATGCCTTCCACAGCACCTTCAAGGGCCTGCCCAACGTGGTGGGCATCCGCAGCATGGGCCTGGCCGCAGCGGTGGAGCTGGCGCCGCTGCCGGGGTTGCCGGGCAAGCGGGCCTATGAAATTTTCCTGGAATGTTTTGCCAACGGTGCGCTGGTGCGCCCCGCCGGCGATGTGCTGGTGATCGCACCGCCCTACATCGTGGAAAAAGAGCATATCGACCGGCTGGTGAACATCCTGGCGGATGCGATACGCAAGCATGCGTAGGCCATCCGCCAGGCACGCGTAGGGCGGGGCTTTCTTACTTCGGCAGCACCACGCTGTCGATCACATGGATCACGCCGTTGTCGGCGACGATGTCGGTCTTGATGACATTGGCGTTGTCTACCTTCACACCGCCAGAGGTGGCCACGGTCAGCTCGCTGCCTTGCACCGTCTTGACCTTGCCGGCCTTCACATCGGCGGCCATGACCTTGCCCGGCACCACGTGGTAGGTCAGCACGGCCGTCAGCTTGGCCTTGTCCTTCAGCAGGGCGTCCAG
The DNA here is from genome assembly GCA_943372515.1 of Ramlibacter sp. 2FC. Classification (GTDB taxonomy): domain Bacteria; phylum Pseudomonadota; class Gammaproteobacteria; order Burkholderiales; family Burkholderiaceae_C; genus RAM1. The sequence goes on from CALRYY010000078.1 coordinate 14,887, forward strand.
GTCGGCCTTGGGGATCTTGGCAAAGGCTTCATCGGTGGGGGCGAACACCGTGAACGGGCCCTTGCCCTTGAGTGTGTCCACCAGCCCGGCGGCCTGCAGCGCGGTAGCGAGGGTCTTGAAAGAGCCGGCCTTGACGGCGGTGTCCACAATGTCGGCGGCCCAGGCGGGTGCCAGAGCGGCTGCGGACAAGGCCAAGGCGATCATCTGCTTTTTCATGGTTCAACTCCTTGATTCGAATTTCCGTTGGCAGAACTGCCGCCAGCGGGCGCCGTAACTGCAGCGCAGATGAAATTTACCGTACAGTTCATTAAAATACCGATTGGTATTTGTAATGACCGTATAGTTTTGTTGGGTGAAAGGTCTTGTCTGACTCATGCCCGGCTAATCCTTGACCTGCAAACTCCCGCAAATGCCCCCTACACCACGCCGCTACCTGCTTTTGGCCGCACTGGCCGCCACCGCCGCGCTGGCCGCCTGTGCCCAGCCCGGTGCCGCCAGCCTCGCGCCTGCTGTCGCGACGGCAAGCCGCGAAGCCGTGCTGGCAGCAGCGCTGCCCATGCCGGCTGCGGCCCAATACGAATCGGTGTACCTGCAATGGCAGGACACAGCGCGCGAACGTACGGTACCGGCCAAGCTGTACCTGCCCGCGCGCTCCGACGGGCCTGTGCCGCTGGTGGTCTTCTCGCACGGCATCGGCGGCTCGCGTGAAGGCTATACCTACCTGGGCAAATACTGGGCGGCCAACGGCTATGCATCGCTGCACCTGCAGCACACCGGCAGCGACCGCAACCTGTGGTCAGGCAACCCGCTGGAGCTGGTGACCCGCCTGCAGGGCGCCGCACAGGAGGCCGAGGCCATGAACCGCGCGCGCGATGTGTCGTTCGCGCTCAACCAGGTGCTGGCCGGCGAGCTGGCCGCGCGGATTGACCCGCTGCGCATCGCCGCCGCCGGGCATTCATACGGCGCCAACACCACGCTGCTGGCCGCCGGTGCGCAGGTGGTACGCGACGGCCGCGCCATGGACTTTGCCGACGCGCGCATCCGCGCCGCTGTCGTCATCTCGGCCCCGCCGTTTTATGGCGAGGCCGACCCGCAGGCCATCCTGCAGCACGTGCGCGTGCCCACGCTGCACATCACCTCCACCGCGGACGACATCCGCATCCCCGGCTATTACTCGGGCGTGGACGACCGCACGGCGGTGTTTGCGTCCACCGGCAGCGCGCGCAAGGCGCTGGCTGTTTTCAAGGATGGCTCACACAGCATGTTCACCGATCGCCTGGGCACGGGTGGCGCGCAGTGGAATCCGCAGGTCAAGGCTGCCACGCGGGAGCTGGCACTGGACTTTTTGCGGTCGGTGTTTGATGGCCAGCCCGCCGGGTTTGAGCCATCTGCGTCGCGGCACCAGGCGCTGCTGCAGCGCTTTGAGCACCGCTATTGACCATTCAACGCGCTGGCGCAAACTGCTTGCGCAAGCCTGCGCAGTAGTCATTGGGTGGCAGCGCAGGCGTAGGCAGCACCAGGTCCGCCTGCGCTGAATCGCTGCCCGTGCCCCCGGCCTGCAGCAGCAGCACTTTGGCCGTGACGCCCGGCGCCAGGTGCACCGGCACGCCGCGGTCACGCAGCACATGGCCGGCCCCGGCAATCAGCACCACCGTCTTGCCAGGCAGGCGAGCCCGTTCCAGCGCGTGTGCCATGCGGATGTCGCGCGCGATCTGGATGCGCGTCATCGGGGCGATCTGTGTTTCTGGCAGCAAAGCGCAGTGGCCGTCGCGTATCGCCTGCTGCTGCAACTGCAGGGCAGCCGGCGGCAGGCGTGCGTCCAGCGGCGCATCGGCCATCACCTCGCGCATGCGCTCGCGCGGCAGGTTGGCGCCCAGCACCGGCACACCGGCGCGCACTGCCGCCATCACCACCGGCCCATAGGCACGCCAGGGCCAGGCCGCGTCGTTCCAGCGCAGGGCGGCCCGTGCGTCGGCTTCGTCCGCATGGCGTGACAGGGCGGCGGTGGACGCACCGGCGTCGGCCATCTCCAGCGCCACTGCCGCCAGCGCGCCGCGTGCGGCCAGGCTGTCAATCAGCGCGTGCTCAAGGCGCTGGTGGTCGGGTGCGTCGTGCTGTTCACCCACCAGCAGCACGTCCGCCGGCAGCAATGTGGCCAGTGGCGCCTGCACACTTTGGTGCTCGCGCGGCCCGGCGCAGCTGGCCAGAAACAGCAAGGCAATGACGGCGAATCGACAGCGCATGCAGGGATACTAAGGGACTTCCGATGACCCTTGCGTTTGTTGTTCGTGTTGCCCTGACCCTGTTGCTTGCGCTGGTGGCTGCATGGCTGTGCGTGCTGCTGCGCACCCCCATTCCGTGGATGATCGGCCCGCTGATGGCAACCGCCATCGCCTCCATCCTCAACGCGCCCACCGAAAGCTGGGGGCCGCTGCGCAATATGGGCCAATGGACCATCGGCACGGCGCTGGGCCTGTACTTCACGCCCCAGGTCACGGCCCTGGTCGCGGGCCTGTGGTGGGCCATCGTGCTGGGCATTGTCTGGGCGCTGGGGCTGGGCTGGGCTTTTGGCGTGTGGCTGCACCGCGGCCATGCGCAGCGCATGGGCGGCACAACGCGCCAGCAGCGCGCCACCAGTTACTTTGCCGGTGCCATTGGGGGTGCGTCTGAAATGACGCTGCTGTCCGAGCGCGAAGGCGCCCGCACCGACCTGGTGGCGGCAGCACACAGCCTGCGCCTGATGATCGTGGTGCTGGTGATCCCGTTTGCGTTCACCTTCAGCGGCCTGCACGGCATTGACCTCACGCCGCCCGGCCCACGCCTGGCGCAGTGGCCCGGTTTTGCGCTGCTGGCCTTGGCCACGGGCGCGGGCGCCTGGGTGATGCAGCGCCTGGGCCGCGCCAATCCGTGGTTCATGGGGGCGCTGGTGGTGTCCATGGGCCTGACGATGGCCAGCGTGCACCTGTCTGCCATACCCCAATGGATGACCAATGCGGCCCAGCTGGTGATCGGGGTGAGCCTGGGCGTGCGTTTCAGCGCCGGGTTCTTGCACACGGCGCCGCGCTGGCTGGCGGCTGTGGGGCTGGGTACGTTGGTGATGGTGGGCGTGTGCGCCGCGTTTGCCTGGGCGTTGGCCTGGGGCACCGGGCTGCATCCGGCCACGATGATTTTGGGCACCTCGCCCGGCGGCATTGCAGAGATGGCCATCACGGCCAAGGTACTGCAGCTGGGTGTGCCGGTGGTCACGGCCTTTCAGGTGTGCCGGCTGGTGGCCGTGCTGGTGCTGGTGGAGCCGATGTTTGTGTGGCTGTACGGCAAGGCGCCCGCTGCCTGACGCCTTTGCAGGGTCAGTGCATCACCAGAGGGTTTTGCGCCAGCCCGGCATAGCCGTCCAGCGTGGTTTCGACCTCTTCCTGCGAAGGGGTATTGAGCTGCCAGGCGTTGATCTGGCGCTGGAACAGGTCGGCCCAGGAGCCGTCCAGGTACACCTCCTTGTTGGTGCGCTTGTCCACGATCTCAAAGCCGTGGCGCGCCATTTCTGGCCCGCCGGCGGGCAATTCGCCCTCGGGCGTGTCATTGGCCAGCATGTGGACCACCACAAACGATTCAGAGTCGTAAAGCATCTGCATGGTATTTCCTTCGCAGCGGGGCTGCTACCTGCACTACGTAGCAACGTTCGAGCCAGTTTCAAGGCCAGGGCTTACAGCTGGTTGGCGCCATCCCACAGCAGGTCCACAAAATCGCCGCCCGGCTGCGTCAGCCGCACACGCACCGGCAGGTAGTCCATATCGGGCGCTACCCACAGCTCCACCTTCTCGTCGAATTCGTGCTGTGGCAGTCGTTCAAGCTTGATGGTGGCCCTGGCGCGGTTGCTGATCTGCAGTTCCTCCTTGCCTTCGATCGTGAAAGTCCAGGTGTCGGCGTCGCGCACGCCGGCAGTTTGAACATCAATGCGGGTGCCCGCCGGGTAGCGCGCCGGGTCGGCGGCCAGCAGCGCGCCCAGTTGCAGCAACACACTCAGCCGGTCCTGGGCGCCGGCCTGCAGGGCGGCGTCGGGCGCGTTGTTGCTGAAGCTGATGATGCCCTTGTCGCGCACGAAGTGGGCCGCCTGCTCGGTACGCGACAGGTCGCCAAAGCGCGTGGGCGCCAGACCGTCGGCCGTCAGGCGCCCGGTGCTGACCTGCTCGCGCGCGCCCGGTGCGTTGATCTTCAGCCGCGCCTCGTACTGGTTGCCGTCATGGCTCCAGGCCAGGAAGGCAGACGCCATATATGGCAGCCTGTTGGCCTCGCCCTTGGCGGCGTAGCGGGCCACGATGGAGCTGGGTACCTGAAAGGCCGAAGACACCGTGAGCGTGGGGCCGGCCGGCGGGGCGGGCGGGGCAGCTGCCTGGGGCGGCGCAGCGGGTACGGGCGGCGGCACCGCTGCCGCCGGTGTCTGGGCCGCAGGAGTGGGCGGCGCGGGCTCGGCTTGCGCCGCCGGTGGGGCTGCAGGAGCGGGTGCTTCGGCAGGAAGGGGCGTCGGCGTGGGTACAGCCACCTGCGGGGTGGGGGGCGTCGCCTCTATCACCCGGGTGATCAGCGGCTGGGTGCGCCACGGCGACGACAGCGACAGCGTGCCAGGCCGCGCCTGCAGCAGCAACAGATGCACCGCCAGCACCGCCCCCGCCAGCACGACCAGCGGCCGCAGCGGCACGCCCCGGCCTGCGGGCAGCGCCAGGGTCATGTCACCCGCCATGGCCCAGGTCGGCTGACAGTTGCGCTGCGGCTGCTGCCAGCGGACGGTGCACGGCGCCGTCCCAGGCGGCGTCAAAGGTCGCCACCGAGCCCAGGGTGACGATACCCAGCACGATGTGCCCG
>CALRYY010000079.1:0-19659 GCA_943372515.1 Ramlibacter sp. 2FC
TGGCCGGTGTACTTGCCGTACTTCAGGCGGCCTTCCACATAGATGGGGCGGCCTTTCTTGACGTATTCGCCGGCAATCTCGGCCAGGCGGTCATAGAACGTGACGCGGTGCCACTGGGTGTCTTCCACCGTCTCGCCGGTGGTCTTGTCCTTGCGGCGGCTGCTGGTGGCCACGCTGACGTTGGCCACGGCCTGGCCCGACGGCAGGTAGCGGATTTCGGGGTCGCGGCCACAGTTGCCGACGAGGATGACTTTGTTCACGGATGCCATGACGGGGCTCCAAATAAGGGACGGATGATTATGCCGCTTTGCGCAGCGGCGAAGCGATGGGTTTCATGGGCCATGCCACCAGCAACCACAGTGTCATGGCAGCAGCGCACGCTGCAAACAGCCCGGCCGATCCGCTTGCTTTCATCAGCAGGCCACCGGCCGCGCCACCAGCAAAAAACCCCAGCGATTGCAACGTGTTGTAAAAGCCCAGCGCTGCACCCCGCGCATGGGCGGGCGCTGCGCGCGAAGCAATGCTTGGCTGGCTGGCCTCCAGGATGTTGGAGCCGCAAAAAAATGCAAACAGCAGGCACGACAACACCGCAATGCCAGGCGCACTGGCCGACAAGGCCAGTCCCACCTGCACCAACGCAATCAGGGCAATGGCCCCCAGGAACACGCCGCGCAGGTAGCCTCGGCGCTCCAGCGGGAACAGCGTCAGGGCCATCACGACGAATGACGCGAACACTGCCGGCAGGTACACCCACCAGTGCTCAGACTTGGGAAGGCCGGCTTCGACCAGCATGGCGGGTACCGCGACCCACATGGCCAGCAATACGCCATGCAGCACAAACACACCAAAATTCAGGCGCAGCGTGGGCACATCCTTCAAAACATCAGACAGCTTGCCGCGCGCCACATGGACTTGACGTTCAGGCTCGGGCGGCACCAGCCAGATGACCACCACAATGCCTGTGAGCGCCAGCACGCCGGTCAGCACAAACAGGCCCGACAGGCCCATGAGCGAGGTCAGCAGCGGCGCCGCCACCAGCGACAGGGCAAACATCAGGCCAATGCTGGCGCCCACCAGCGCCATGGCCTTGGTGCGCACCTCGTCGCGCGTCTGGTCGGCAAGCAGCGCGGTCACCACGGCCGAGATGGCACCCGCACCCTGCAGCATGCGGCCCACGATGAGTTCAACCAGGGAGTCCGCAGCGCCAGCCAGGAAGCTGCCCGCCGCAAATATCAGGAGCCCCAAGACGATCACGCGCTTGCGTCCCAGGCGGTCTGAGGCCATGCCGAACACCAGCTGGAGCAGACCCTGCGTGAGGCCATAGATGCCCATGGCCAGGCCCACCATGGCTGCATCGTTGCCTCCGGGGTACTTCTGTGCCTCCAGCGCAAACACCGGCAGCACCAGAAACAACCCCAGCATGCGCAGCGCGTAAATAAAGGCCAGCGACAGGCTGGAGCGGCGCTCGATGGGTGTCATCGCGTTGGCAGGCGCATCCGTTGATACAGAGGGGCTGGGAGAATTGGAGTGAGCGGACACGCGGGCGCAGGGCTTCGAAAGCAGAAGGGAAAGAGCCGCAATTGTCCACCATCGCGCCAACCCGCTTGCCCCGGGGCCCGCTTGCGACGGGTTACCCGACTGAGTTACTGGACTGACTGGTTAAGAAATGACCTGATCGGTATTTTTGGTGGCATCATCTTCAATGGCAAATTTACAAACAACAGGAGTTCCCCATGATTTCATCCAATCGCCGCGTCTTCATGATGCAAGTAGCCGCTGGTGGCACGGTCCTGGCAGCAACCGCTGCACAGGCCCAGGCTCCCATGGTTGACGAAAAAGATCCTCAGGCCACCGCCCTGGGCTATGCCAAGGACTCCACCAAGGTGGACGCCAAGAAATTCCCCAAGCACAAGAATGACCAGCTGTGCAGCAACTGCCAGCTGTTTGCCGGCAAGCCCGCGGACGCCGCCGGCCCCTGCCCGCTGTTTGCCGGCAAGCAGGTCGCGGGCAAGGGCTGGTGCAGCGCCTGGGTCAAGAAGGCGTGATGTCGCGCCGCTGGCGCTGCCAGCGGCTCACAATATCTGCCCCATGGGCCAGCCCCGCCGCCGCCAGCGCAGCGGCGGTCCAGTGCCATTGGGCAGCAGCCAGCACACTTCGCAGCGCCAGCATCAGGCACAGGCCTGACACCAGGTTCAGCGCATAGTCCTGCGGGGCGATCCCGCGCCCCGTGGCACGGTGGTACAGCGCCAGTGCAAGGCCCTCCACCACCGTCAGCGCAATCACCAGATCGACGAGCAGGCCACTGCTGAAGAGCGACTGCATCTCTGGCATGTCAAAAGGGCCCATTGAGGCGCACCGTGGCCGCGTTCAGCGCCGCGGCAAAGGCAATCCACACCAGGTACGGTGCCAGCAGCAGGCTGGCCTTGCGTGAATAGCGGCGCGTCACCGCCATCAACAGCAGGACCGACAGCCACAGCAGCCCCACTTCCATCAAGGCCCAGTCGGGGCGCTGCAAGCGGAAGTACAGCAGGCTCCACAGCACGTTCAGAAAGCCGTTCAGTGCAAACAGCCCCAGCAGCCATTCGCGGCTGGCCTGGCTGGGTGCGCTGCGCCAGGCCGCCACGCCTGATGCCGCTGCCAATGCAAAGATGATCGTCCACGCGGGCCCAAAGGCCCAGTCGGGTGGCTTCCACGCGGGCTGTTTCAGCCCGAGGTACCAGGGCCCGATGTCGGTCATGAGCCCGCCCAAGCCCGCCACTGCGATGGCCGCGCCGGCAGCAAAGGCCACCGGCCGCCAGCCGCCGCGTGAGTTCATACCTTGGCCATGCCCAGCAGGTGCGCCATGTCCTTGAAGAAAATGCGCACGTGGGCCATGGGCTTTTTGCGCACCAGCTGCTTGTTCATGTAGGACTCAAAGGTGAGTTGCTGGACGTCGCGGTCCTCGCAGATCTTCACGAAGCGCTCGCGCCGGCGGTCGCTTGAGTACCAGAACCACTGCATCATGCCCAGCACCCAGAACACCGTGCCGTGTGCCTTCATGAAGCGCTTGCGCGCCAGCCGCAGGGCGCTTGCGTCGCCGGTGCGCAGCAGCTCGGCCACGGCCTGCGCGGCCAGCTGGCCGCCGACCATGGCGTAGTAAATGCCCTCTCCCGACGCAGGCGCCACCACACCGGCGGCGTCCCCTGCCAGCACCACATCGCGGCCGTTGTCCCAGCGCGCCAATGGCTTCATGGGGATAGGCGCGCCTTCGCGGCGCAGCGTCTCGGCGCCCTGCAGCCCCACCGACTGGCGCAGCTGGCCCACGGCCGCACGCAGCGAAAAGCCCTTGTCGGCGCTGCCCGTGCCAATGCTCAGCGTGTCGCCATGCGGGAACACCCAGCCGTAAAAGTCGGGCGACAGCGGGCTTTGGTAGAACACATCGCAACGCGACGCGTCATAGCCTGGCGGGGGCGCCGCGGGCTTGCGGATGATCTCGTGGTACGCGAACACGTACTTGGTCTTCTCGGCGCCGGGCACGGTCTGGCGTGCCACCTCCGAGCGTGCCCCGTCGGCGCCGACCACAGCGCGTGCCCGTACCCTGCACGCCATGCCTTCGCCGTGGCGGTGGTGCTGGCGCGCATGAAAATGCACCACGCTCACGCCGTCGTCGTCGCGCGTCAGCCGGTCAAAGCTGCCGCTGCGCCGCACCGCGCCATTGGCAGCGGCGCGTTCGCGCAACCACTCATCAAACTCTTCACGGTTGACCATACCGACAAAACCGTTGTCGATCGGAATGTCCACATTCTTGTTGGTGGGCGACACCATGCGCGCTGACTGCGCCCGCGCCACCAGCAGATGGTCGGGAATGGCAAAGTCCTTGATCAGCCGCGGGGGAATTGCGCCGCCACACGGCTTGACACGCCCTGCCCTGTCCAGCAACAACACCGAGTGGCCATGGCGCGCCAGCTCGTTGGCTGCCGTGGCGCCGGCAGGGCCGCCACCGATCACCACCACGTCAAAAGTCTCTGTCTGGCTCATGGCATTCACCCTTGTTTCGCATGCGCGACACGGGCGTCGCGAACCCGGGGGAAGACGCCCCCACTGACAAATTCATGGGGGCGGCCTTGCGCCGGCGCCGCCATCCCCCGGCCGATCCGCCAGGCCAGCAAGGCCGACATCACGAACAGCAGGCCTTCCAGCGCGAACACCACGGCATAAGCCTGGGCCGGCGCAGCAATCAACCAATGGGCCAGGTCGCTGGCTGCGGTGCCCACCAGGCCCCCCAGACCGAAGGCAATGGCTTGCGCGGCACCCCACAAGCCCATGCGCACGCCTTCGCGAGAGGCGCGGCCCACACCTGCCAGCCGCATCATCGAACCGATGGCACCAATGGAAAACGCGCCGTTGGCCACGCCCAGCGCAAACACCGTGGCCTGCAACGGCCAGCCCGGGCCAGCCAGGCCGCCCAGCGTGAGCCCGAACAGCGCCAGCGCGGACGCCAGGCAGCCTCCAATGGTCCAGCCGCGCAGGGACCCCACATGGCACAGCACGGGGTGCGCTTTCCAGCGCTGACCCAGTTGCCCCGCCAGCGCGACCAGGATCATCCCCAGCAACACACCCCCGTGCTGCACGCCCGACAGCTTCGTTGAAGCACCCGGCGTGAAGCCAAAAACAGTCCCGGCAAAAGGCTCCAGGATCAGGTCTTGCGCGCTGTACGCCAGCATGGAGACAAACACAAAAATGGTGAACTGCCGCGCGGCGGGCTCGCCCCACACCTGGTCCAGTGCGTCGCGAAAGGAGGTGACGGCCTGCGGCGACGCTGCATCAGCGCGCGCTGGCGGCGAAGCTGCACCCTCCACGCCCCACAGGGCCACACAGGCCAGGGCAACGGCCACGATCGACACCACGGCACTCACCGCCAGCAGCCGCTGTGGCGAATACGGGTCCAGCAGTTGTCCGGCCACACCGGCGGTGACCGCAAAGCCCGCGATCATCATCATCCAGACCAGCGTGGCGGCGCCTGCGCGGCGGCCTTCGGGCACGCGCTTGGCCAGCATCACCAGCAGCGATGTACCGCTGGCACTGACCCCCAGGCCCACCAGCGCAAACGCCAGCACAGCCAGCGCAATGCCGGCGCTGCGGTTGCTGGCCATCCACACGGTTGCCAAGGCAGCCAGAAAGCCGCCTGACGCCAGCACGGCCATGCCACCCACAATCCAGGGCGTGCGGCGACCACCCACGTCCGAGCCATGCCCCATGCGCGGACGCGCCACCTGCACCAGGTAATGCAGCGCCACCAGCACGCCCGGCAGCAATGCCGGCAACGCAAGCTCCACCACCATCACGCGGTTCAAGGTGGAGGTTGTCAGTACCACCACAGCGCCCAGCGCAGCCTGCACCAGCCCCAGGCGCGCGATGCTGCCCCAGCCGAACGGCGTCATGGCGCAGCCCCCGCCGAGCGCAGGGCAAAGGCGCTGACCATCATGCCGGCCACGAACAGCGGCACGCCAAAACCGCTGTACCACAGGGCACGCTGGGTGACGCTGGCCAGAAAGTGCTTCATCATCAGCAGCTGCAGACCCAGCAGCACGCCCACAGCCAGCGCATGCCACGGTTGGGCCCACTGCAACAGCAGCACCGCTACGGCGACCTGGGGCAAGGCCATGGTCCAGCAGGCCACGTAACCGGCGCGCTGCACGCCCAGCTGCACGGGCAACGAACGCACGCCCATCTGGCGGTCGCCCTCCACGGCCTTGAAGTCATTGAGCGTCATGATTCCGTGGGTGGCTGCGCTGTACAGCGCAGCCAGTGCCAGCGAGCGGCCATCTGGCATGACGCCACCGGCCATCACCGCGGCGCCGGTGGCCCAGGCAATGCCTTCGTAGCTGATGCCGCAGGCGGCATTGCCCCACCAGCCGTTTTCCTTCAGGCGCACCGGCGGCGCGCTGTAGGCCCAGGCCAGCACCAGCCCGACAGCCGCCGCCGCAAAACCCCAGGGGCCCAGCAAGGCTGCCACGCACAGCGACACCAGCGTCCAGAAAATCGCCAGGTACAAGCCCCAGCGGCCCGGTATGCGCCCCGAGGGTATGGGCCGCTGCGGCTCGTTGATGGCGTCCACATGGCGGTCAAACCAGTCGTTCACGGCCTGGCTGGTCGCGCACACAAAGGGGCCCGCCAGGGCCACACCGACGATGGCCAGCAGCCATTTGCCGTCCATGGAGACGCCAGAGGCGACCACACCACAGGCGAAGGCCCACATGGGCGGAAACCAGGTGATGGGCTTGAAAAGCTCGGTGACAGCAGAAAGCGCGGGTCGTGCCATGCAAATGATTCTTGCATTTGACAGATTAATGTGTCAACTTAAACTTACATTGCGCGGAATAAAGCCGGAAACACGGGTAAACAGACGGGCGCACGCCCTTGCGCAGGCCTAAAATCGCGAGATGTTTTTGCCCCTGTCTCGCTGCGTTGCGGCCCCTGACTGCTTCACCGCACCCACGCCATGAACCCGCGCACCGGCTTGCCGCCGGACCTCAGCGGCCTTTCGGAGTGGGCACCCGAGCTCGCGCAGACCTTTGTTTCCCTGGCAAGCGACATTGCCCTGGTGCTGGACGACGAGGGCGTGATCCGCGTGGTGGCACAGGGCAACGGCGCACCGCTCAGCGGTGCCTCCCAGGATTGGGTCGGCCGCTCCTGGGCAGACACCGCCACGGGAGACACCCGCGGCAAGATCGAACAGCTGCTGGATGAAGTCAACAGCACGGGCCTGGCGCGCAAGCGCGAAATCAATCACCCGTCAGCCAAGGGCGGCAATGTGGCGGTGGCCTACACCGCCATCCGTCTGGGCGAAAACGGCCCGCTGCTGGCCGTGGGCCGCGACATGGGCACCATTGCGGCCATCCAGCAACGCTTTCTGGATGCGCAGCAGGAAATGGAGCGCGGCTACTGGCGCGTGCGCCAGGCCGAAGCGCGCTACCGTCTGTTGTTCCAGGTCGCCACCGATGCCGTGTTGCTGGTGGACTCCGAATCCCTGCAGATCCTTGAAGCCAACCACGCCGCGTCCCGTCTGTTTGACATGCCTGTTGAGCAGATCACCGGCCGCCCCGCTGCATTCGGCTTTGAGCGGCATTCGCGACATGCGGTAGACGAGCTGCTGGCGACCGCGCGCGAAAGCCACCAGCCCGCCGAAATCCGCGCGCGCCTGGCCGGCAAGATCAGCACCACCAGTGTGGCGGCCACACCGTTTCGCTCTGACGATGCGATGCGCCTGCTGGTACGCATCCGCACCATGGACATGCCGGGCACGGTGGCCGACCTGAGCACCACGCTGGCGCGCCTGGTCGACGGTGCCAGCGATGGTGTGGTGGTGACCGACCCGGGCGGGCGCATCCTGATCGCCAACCCCGCGTTCCTGAAGCTCATCCGCATGAACACCGAGGCCGCCGTCAAGGGCCGCCCGCTGACCGACTGGCTGGGCCTGCCCGACGACCAGTTTGCGCGCCTGATCGTTCAGGCGCGCCGCCAGGGCATCACGCAGCGCGTGGCGGCACGGCTGCTCGCGGCTGATGCGCATGTGTCGCAGATCGACCTGTCAGCGGCCCTGCTGACCGAGGGCGACCAGGAATGCATAGGATTCACCTTCCAGCCCGTGGTGCGTGACACCGTCGACACCGACAACACCATTGCCGACCTGCACACCACCGTCGCGCAGCTGTCGGGTTACATGGGCAGCGAGCCGCTGCCCGAACTTCTGCGCCGCGCAGCAACGCTGCTCGAACGCCATTTCATCCGTATTGCCATGGAGCGCTCCGACAACGATCCCGAGGCCGCGGCCCGACTGCTGGGCGTGGGCCTGGAGCGTCTGGACCTGCCTTCTGCGGATCAAGGTCCCTTGTCCGGAGCGCAATAAGTGCAGGCAAGCCCTGCATTTGGCCAGGCCGACCTCACCAACTGCGAGCGTGAGCTGATTCACCTTGCGGGCTCGGTGCAGCCGTTTGGCGTGCTGCTGACCCTGCAGGGCCCGCAGTTCACCCTCGTGCAGGCCAGCACCAACACGGCGGCGCTGCTGGGTGTTGCCGCCACGTCGCTGCTGGGCCGGCCGCTGGATACGCTGGGGGGCGACGCCGTCGCCCGCCTGAACGCACTGGGCGCCAGTGCAGACCTGCTGGAGCCCGTTCCGCTGAAATGCAGCCTGACGGCGCATGGCCATGCGGCTGAATTCGAAGGCACAGTTCACCGCGTGGCACCCGACCTGCTGGTGCTGGAGCTGGAGCCCCTGGCCGGTGCAGCCGTTGAGGCCGTGGGCTACGACAGCCCGCAGTTGCTGGACCACCTGGGCGACTGCATACACCGCTTCAGCGCGGCGTCCAACATCAATGCGCTGGCTGACACCGTGGTCAAGCGCTTTCGTGACCTGGTCGGCTATGACCGGGTGATGGTCTACAAGTTCGATCCCGACGGCCACGGCAAGATCATTGCCGAGGCGCGCAACCCCCGGCTTGAGTCGCTGCTGGGGCACCACTACCCGGCCACCGACATCCCGCAGCGCGCGCGCGAGCTGTACATCCGCAACCGCCTGCGCGTGCTGGTGGATGTGGACTGCGAGCCTGCAGCGCTGATGCCGCGCCAGCTGCCCGGCGGCAACGACGAACTCGACATGTCCCTGTGCCACCTGCGCAGCATGTCGCCATTGCACCTGCAATACCTGCGCAACATGGGCGTGACGGCCACGCTGGTCATCTCGCTGGTGCGCGAAGGCAAGCTGTGGGGCCTGATTGCCTGCCACCACTATTCGCCGCGCAACCTGCGCATGTCGGTGCGCGCGGCGTGCGAAATGCTGGCCGAGGTCATTGCCACGCGCATCGCCGCGATCGAAAACTACGTGCATGCCCAGGTCGCGATCCAGGTGCGCCGGCTTGAGCAACGCCTGATCGAGGCGACCTCCACCGAAGGCGACTGGCGCCTCGCGCTGTTTCGCAACCCGCACACACTGCTGCAACCGCTGGGTGCGACGGGTGCGGCGCTGATCCATGAAGGCGAGATCCTGACGACCGGCGAAGTGCCGTCCACGCCCGAGCTGCGTGCGCTGACCCAGTGGGTCCATGCCCAGCAGGGCGACGGCCTGTTCAGCTGCGCATCCGTGTCGCGCGCCAACCCGGCGCTGGATTCACTCACGCCCACAGCCAGTGGCGTGCTGGCGGTCAAGCTGTCGGCGCAGCGCGCCGACTACCTGATGTGGTTCCGCAAGGAACAGCTTTTGACCGTGACCTGGGCCGGCGACCCGAACAAGCCGGTGGTGGGCAATGACCCGCTGGAGCTGTCGCCCAGGCGCTCGTTCGCGGCGTGGTCCGAGATCGTTCGTGGCACGGCGCTGGCCTGGGCCAGCGCTGAAATTGCGCTGGCGCGGGCCTTTGGCAATTCGCTGGTGGACATCATCCTGCAGGTCCATGCGGTGCGCCTGCTGATTGCCGAGCACCAGCTGGTGCAGACCCGGGCCACCGTGGCGAGCTCGCAGGAGCCGGTGGTGATCGCCGACGCCACCCAGCGCGTGCTGTTTGGCAACGACGCTTTTTACGACCTGGTGCGCCGCCCGCGCGGCGAGCACGCCACGCTGGATGAAATGGCCACGCTGTTCACCGATACCGAAAGCGTGCGGGTCATGCTCAATTCACTGGCAGAAGAACGCCGGCCCTGGCGCGGCCCGCTGGAGCTGCGCCTGGGCGACGGCGGCATGCTGGCGGTGGCCGTGCGCGCCGAGGTCGTGCCGCACCGTGACGGGTCGGTGCTGGGCTATTTCCTGATCCTGGACGACCTGACGCAAAGCCGCCGCGCTGCCGCAGCGCGCGAGCGTCTGGAGCAATCGCTGGCGCGTGCCAGCGTGGCGGATGTGCCGTCCGGCTCGCCAGGCGCCGACGGCCTGGACCACCAGGAACTGCTCAACGCCGTGCTGGCCAACGCCAGCCTGGCCGCCATGGACATCATGGACGGGCATGCCGCGCCGTCCATGACCACGTTGCTGGAAGAAATCGACAGTTCGGCCCAGCGCGCGACCGCGCTGTACAAACGCATTCGCGGTTTTATCGAGGAAGCTTAAGCCGCTGCGCCCAGCGCCTCAAACAGCTCGCCGTGCAGGGCAAACGCTGCTTTGGCTTCATCGACCAGTGCCTGCGCGCCTGCTGCATCGGCACCCACTGAATCCAGCCCCGCGCGGAAGGCCGACGCCAGCGATGCCACTTGCGCACCGTCGCCAAAGTCATAAAACGAAAGGCCCTGGCCAGCAGGCACCTGCAGGCTGCGCGACACAATGCCGCTGAGCAACTGCCCCCCGCTCAGGTCGCCCAGATAGCGCACGTAGGCGTGTGCACCCAGCAGGGCCGGCTGGTTCAGTGACAGGTCGCGCAGCCGGTCCCGGTAGCGGGCCGCAGGCGCCAGCACGGGCAACCCTGTTTCCCAGGTGCTGCCCCACAGCGTATGCAGGTCATGGGCAATGGCGTGGGTGCGAAACATGCGGGGCAGGACCAGCGGCGCCAGCGCCGGCAACTGCGCATGCGCTGCCAGGCCAGCCTCCAGCTGCGCATAAATGGGGTGAAGGTTGCGCAGCAGCAAGCTGTACGCCTGCAACCCCAGGCGGCCCTTGATCAGGGCGGCCATGAACGGGCTGCGTTCGACTTGCGTGTGAAGGGTTTGCGTTTCTGCCCGCAGGCGCCCCGCCAGGCCCGCTGTCACCGTGCGTCGCCCTCGGTCAGGGTGTCGCCAATGCCAAACCGGCGCAGCTTGACGTACAGGCTCTGGCGCGACAGGCCCAGCATTTCGGCCGCCGACGCACGGTTGTCACCCGTCAGCTCCAGCGCGGCTTCAATGCACAGCTGCTCGATCAGGTCGGTGGTTTCGCGCACGATGTCGCGCAAGGGCACGCGGCCCACCAGCTCGGTCATCTGCGACGCCGAACGCGGCAGTTCCTTGCCGCTGGCCGGCTCGTTGGTCAGCCTGCGGGCCACGTCGCGCACCGTGAAGCCCAGGCACGGCTGGTCACCGGCGGTCACGGCCACCGCAGAAATTTCCACGTCGGTGGTGGAGCCATATTCACCGCGCATGCTGGTGGCAAACAGCCGCACAGCGCTGTGCTGGCGCAGGTTGGAGATCAGCACGCGCAGGTCCACGCCGGCCCGCCCCAGCCATTTTTCAAGCGACTGCCCGCGCGCCAGCTCCTCGCTGGCCAGCTGCGCCATTTCCAGAAAGGCGCGGTTCACCGTGAGGATCAGGCCGTCCAGGTCGGTCACGACGAAGGCATCGGGCGCGCTTTCCATGACGCTCAGCAGCATCTGGCGCGCGTTGCCATAGGTACCCTGCTCGGCCTGGCCGGCAGGGGTCAGGCGGATCAGGAAGTGAGGCGCGTTTTCCTGGCGAAACAGCGACGCCGACAATACAAATTCATCGGCGCCATCGGCCAGCCGAACCAGCAGGGGGTCGGATCGGCCGTTGGCGCGCAGGCGCTCCAGCAGCTGGCGTACCTGGGTCATGCTGGCGCTGCTCAGGCTGTTGGCCAGCGTCCAGCTGGAACGCTGCACCGCTTCACCAAACAGCTTGTGGGCGGCCGGGTTGGCTTCTTCGAGCTTGTCGGTGGTGGCGTCCAGGATCAGCACGGCCTCGGAGGCAATCTGGAACAGCAGCCGGTAGCGGGTCTCTACATGGCGCAGCCGCCAGTAGTCACGCTCCATGGACAGCTGGGCGGCCACCAGGCGCTGCTGCAGCGCCGCCTGCGAACGCAGGTCGCGGCCGAAAGCAACGGTGTATCCCTTGGCGGTCGCGGCGGCCTTGACCGCTTGCTTGCCGCCCGCTTTGAGGGCGCGCTTGAGCGGCACCACCGAATAGGAAATGGGCAGGCTGGTGCCGTCCGCGCACGGGTGGTTGACCTGGCGCTCGCGTGCATCGGCGCCGCTGGCGTCGCGCAGCATGGCCTCGACCTTGGGCTGGCTTTCCAGCGTCACCGTCTGGGCCCAGGTCTTGCCCAGCCAGTCGCCGCAGCCGTGGGTGAGGAGTTCGTTGTTGCCAAAGGCCAGGTCGCGGATCACGCCGGCATCGTCAACGATCAGGACGATGTCGGCGGCTGCGCTGATCAGTCTGGCTGCGGCGCCGGCGTCAAGGTCGGATAGAAACAGCTCGGGCGTTGCAAACCGTCCATCGATCCGTTCCTGCAAGCCGAGCGCCATTCCATTCTTTCAATTCTGTTTTTGCGGTGCCAGGCACAGAGCCTGTCAGGCCGGCAAGCCTGGCCGCGCGGCCAGTTCGTCGGCCAGCGCAGGGGCGTCACGCCCGTTCAATGCCACGGCATCCACCGGAATTCGCGTTGCGTACTCCGGGTTCAGCACGAACACAGGCCCGCCAGCGATTATGCCCACATTGGGGTTGCGGCTGGCCTTGCGCACGCTGCGGATGCATTCACACAGGGCACCCACATGCGATTCGCTGCCGACCGAGAAGCCGACCACATCAAACCATTCCCGGCGCACCAGGTCCTGGGGGTCGACTTCGGCCTGAGACGGGCCACCGGCCACATCCCAGCCCGCCCGGTGGAAAAACTCCGCCACCATGGCAATGCCAAAAGTGTGTTGTTCGCCCGGGCAGGGCAGCAGCAGCACGCGCCGCCCGCTCATGGGCCGCTGGGCCGACTGGCCAAACGCCGCACTGGTCTCGTGCAGCACCTGCTGCAGGCGGCCCAGGCCGATCGTGACCTCGGTGAAGTCACACAGGTCCTGCTCCCAGAGTTCGCCCAGGTGGCGGGCCACGGGCGCCAGCAGGTCCAGGTAAATGGTCTCCACAGAAATGCCGCGCACCCGCATGGCGTCCACGCAGGCCTGGGCGACCGATTCATCCTGGAACAGCACCAGCTTGGCAAACTCGGTCACGTCCAGCTGCGTCACCACATGGGTCTGGATCACCGGCAGCGTCAGGCATTCGTGCTGAGTCCGGTGGGCCAGCATGAGCCGCGGGATGATTTCGTATTCGATGGCTTTGGCCAGCAAGGTCATGCGCAGCTCGGCTTCTTCGCGGGACTCGTCGGCACGGGCGGCTTGTGCGCCCTCACGGGAAAAAGTGTCAATCCGCGACGGGGTATGCGAACCCCTGTCCTGCCAGTGCTCTGACGCCGAATCAGCCTCCGCTGAACTGCGCTGCGATAACGAACCCATGTCTGTCTCCTTGGCGCCAATGACGCCTTGTACCGTTACGCACGGGCTTCGGTACCTGCCGGAGCACTCATTACGCAGCCAATTTCTCCGCCGCTTTACTGCATGTGCCCCAACGCCGGCGGCACAGACCACCGGCACTTTGACACAGATCGAACTTTTACGCCGCAGCGGCCAAGCCGTCAAAACATTTCTGTCGGCCTTTGGCAAAAAACTCTACTCTCATAAAAATTATTGTCAATTTTAATTTACGTCAAGATAAGTTGACATATTTTGGGCGGGCGTCTAAATTGGCCCCATGGTGAGACACAAAGAGACAAGCACAGGCGCCGCCCTGTACACGCCCGAAGAGCGCAAGCGGCGCGACGCGAGCGGCTGGACGCTGGTGCAGGGGATCCTGGCGCCGGTCCAGTTTGTGGTGTTTCTGGTCAGTGTGGGCCTGGTGCTGCGCTACCTGGCCACCGGTGAGGGCGAGACCGCAGCCACCGTCTCCATCGTGGTCAAGACGCTCACGCTGTACACCATCATGATTACTGGCTGCATCTGGGAAAAGGTGGTTTTTGGCCGCTACCTGTTCGCCCCGGCCTTCTACTGGGAAGACGTGTTCAGCATGCTGGTGCTGGCCCTGCACACGGCCTACCTCTTTGCCCTGTGGGGCGGCCTGCTGGGCACGCGCGAGCTGATGTACCTGGCGCTGGCGGCCTATGCCACCTACATCATCAACGCCGGGCAGTTCCTGTTGAAGCTGCGCGCCGCGCGCCTGGACCAGGCCCGCAACGACGCCTTGAGGCAGGTTGCGGCATGAGCGCCGCCCGGCCGCCCGAAGGCGCTCGCACCGCAGTGCGCAGCACGGAGGTTACCCAGTGAGCCCTGTCATACCTATCCGTTCTGAAGCTGCCCTGGGCTGCGGCGATGCGCCCGTGCTGCGCGAGCGCGGCCAGCGCGAGGTGTTCTGCGGCCTGACGGGCATCATCTGGCTGCACCGCAAGATCCAGGACGCTTTCTTCCTGGTGGTGGGTTCGCGCACCTGCGCCCACCTGATCCAGTCGGCCGCCGGTGTGATGATCTTTGCCGAGCCGCGCTTTGCCACGGCCATCATCGACGAGCGCGACCTGGCCGGCCTGGCCGACTGCAACACCGAGCTGGACCGCGTGGTGGGCCGCCTGCTGGAGCGCCGCCCCGACATCAAGCTGCTGTTCCTGGTGGGCTCATGCCCGTCCGAGGTGATCAAGCTGGACCTGTCGCGCGCTGCATCCCGCCTGTCGGCCCAGTTCTCTCCAGACGTTCGCGTACTCAATTACTCGGGCAGTGGCATTGAAACCACATTCACCCAGGGCGAGGACGCCTGCCTGGCCTCCATGGTGCCCAGCCTGCCCGCTTCACCGGCACAGACACCGCCCGCCTTGATGGTGGTGGGCGCGCTGGCTGACGTGGTCGAAGACCAGTTTGCCCGGCTGTTCAACGAGCTGGGCATCGGACCGGTGCATTTCTTTCCGCCACGCAAGGCCACGCAGCTGCCGCCGGTGGGGCCCAACACGCGCTTCCTGCTGGCCCAGCCGTTTCTGGCCGACACGGCCCGCGCGCTGGAATCCCGCGGCGCCCAGCGCCTGGCGGCGCCCTTTCCGCTGGGCGTGGAAGGCACCACGCTGTGGCTGCAGGCCGCCGCCAGCGAATTTGGCGTGACGCCGCAAGCCTTTGAGCAGGCCACCGCACCCGCGCGGCAACGCGCCAGCACGGCCGTGGGCCGCCAGCGGCTGCAGCTGGCGGGCAAACGCATCTTTTTCTTTCCCGATTCGCAGCTGGAGGTGCCGCTGGCGCGCTTCCTGTCGCGCGAGCTGGGCATGACGCTGGTCGAAGTGGGCACGCCCTACCTGCACCGCCAGCACCTGGCTGAAGAGCTGGCGCTGCTGCCGGCCGACACCACGCTGTCCGAAGGGCAGCATGTGGAAAACCAGCTGGACCGCTGCCGCGCCGCACAGCCCGACATCGTGGTCTGCGGCCTGGGCCTGGCCAACCCGCTGGAGGCCGAGGGCCTGACCACCAAATGGGCCATCGAGCTGGTGTTCACCCCTATCCACGGCTACGACCAGGCCAGCGACCTGGCCGAGCTGTTCACCCGCCCGCTGGTCCGCCGCCTGCGGCTGGCCGCCTGAGGCACAAGCCATGCAGCTCACGCTCTGGACTTATGAAGGCCCGCCCCATGTGGGCGCCATGCGCATTGCCACCGCCATGCAGGACGTGCACTACGTGCTGCATGCGCCCCAGGGCGACACCTACGCCGACTTGCTGTTCACCATGATCGAGCGGCTGCCCAAGCGCCCGCCCGTGACCTACACCACGTTCCAGGCACGCGACCTGGGCGGCGACACGGCCGAGCTGTTCAAGGTTGCCGCGCGCGAGGCGTTCGAGCGCTTTCGCCCCAAGGCCATGATGGTCGGCGCGTCGTGCACGGCCGAGCTGATCCAGGACGACCCGGGCGGCCTGTGCCGCGCGCTGGACCTGCCGGTGCCCGTGGTGGCGCTGGAACTGCCGTCGTACCAGCGCAAGGAAAACTGGGGCGCCAGCGAAACCTTCTACCAGATGGTTCGCGCGCTGGCCGGCGCGCCGGTGCCCAACACGGAACACAACCCGCCACGTGACCCGGCGCGCCGCCCGCGCTGCAACATCCTGGGCCCCACGGCGCTGGGCTTTCGCCACCGCGACGACCTGCGCGAGATCACCGGCCTGCTGAACCAGCTGGGCGTGGACGTGAATGTGGTGGCGCCGCTGGGCGCCACGCCCGACGACCTGGGCCGCCTGCGCGACGCCGACTTCAACGTCGTGCTCTACCCCGAAATCGCGTCGCTGGCGGCGCAGTGGCTGCAGCGCAGTTTTGGCCAGCCCATGACCCGCACGGTGCCGATCGGCTCGGGCGCCACGCGCGACTTCATCGCCGAAGTGGCGCAGCTCGCGGGCATCGACCCCACCGCCGTGCTGGCCGACGCCAACGCCCGCGCGCCCTGGTATGCGAAGTCGGTGGACTCCACCTACCTCACGGCCAAGCGCGTGTTTGTGTTTGGCGACGCCACCCATGTGGTGGCCGCCGCGCGCATCGCCAGCCGCGAAATGGGCTTCACCGTGGTGGGCCTGGGCACCTACAGCCGCGAATTTGCCCGCGAGGTGCGCGAGGCCGCCAAGCTGTATGGCGTGCAAGCGCTGATCACCGACGACTACCTGGACGTGGAGCAGAAGATCGCCGAGCTGCAGGTCGAGCTGGTGCTGGGCACCCAGATGGAGCGCCACATTGCCAAGCGCCTGGGCGTGCCCTGCGCGGTGATCTCGGCGCCGGTGCATGTGCAGGACTTCCCCGCGCGCTACTCGCCCCAGATGGGCTTTGAAGGCGCCAACGTGATGTTCGACAGCTGGGTCCACCCGCTGATGATGGGCCTGGAAGAACACCTGATCGGCATGTTCCGTGGCGACACCGAATTCCATGAAGACGCCGCCCCGTCACACCTGGGTGGCGCGGCAACGCCCCGGCCTGTGGTCCAGCCCGCCCAGCAAGCTGCCGCCGAGGCTGCCGTGGTGACCGCCGGCGCAACCACCCCCTGGGGAGCGGACGCGGAAAAAGAGCTGAAAAAGATTCCCTTCTTCGTGCGCGGCAAGGCCCGCCGCAACACCGAAATCTACGCCCGGGACAAAGGCCTGCCCGTCATCACCATCGAGACCCTCTACGATGCCAAAGCGCACTTCAGTCGCTGATTCCATGGCGGCCACGCCCATGCGCGTCGTGCTCGTCACGATGGACAGCCACCTTGCGGGCGCTGCGGGGCGCGCCAACACCACACTGGCCAAACTGCTGCCCGGTGTGTCGCTGCAGGTACACGCCGCCTCTGAATGGGGCAATGACGCCGGCGCCTTGCAGCGCTGCCACGACGACATCGCCCAGGGCGACATCGTCATCGTCACCATGCTGTTCATGGAAGACCACTTCCTGCCGGTGCTGCCCGCGCTGGCCGCGCGGCGCGACCACTGCGACGCCATGGTCTGCGCCATGTCGGCCAGCGAGGTGATGAAGCTCACGCGCATGGGCAAGTTCAGCATGGACGCACCCGCCAGCGGGCCCATGGCCTTCATCAAACGCCTGCGCGGCAAGCCCGAGTCCGGCTCCACCGAAACCGGCGTGCGCGCCACCGCGGGTGCCCAGCAGATGAAGATGCTGCGCCGCCTGCCCAAGATCCTGCGCTTCATTCCCGGCACGGCCCAGGACGTGCGCGCGTACTTCCTCACGCTGCAGTACTGGCTCGCGGGCTCCGAGCAGAACATTGCCAGCATGATCCACTACCTGGTGGACCGCTATGCCGACGGCCCGCGCCGCGGCCTGCGCGGTTTTGCCAAAACCAGCGAGCCGGTGGAGTACCCCGAAGTCGGCATCTACCACCCGCGCCTGCGCCAGGTGGCCGCCACCCGCCAGGGCATGTCCGACGACGCCGCCGCCCTGCCGCTGGTGGCCAGGACCGGCCAGCGCGGCACCGTAGGTGTGCTGGTGATGCGATCCTATTTGCTGGCCGGCAACACCGGCCACTACGACGGCGTGATCACCGCGCTGGAGGCCCGCGGCCTGCGCGTGATCCCCGCGTTTGCCACCGGCCTGGACGCCCGCCCCGCGATTGATGCCTTCTTTGTCAAGGACGCGCGCACGCAGATTGACGCCCTGGTCTCGCTCACCGGCTTCTCGCTCGTGGGCGGCCCGGCCTACAACGACTCGCAGGCCGCCGAGGACACCCTGGCCAGGCTGGACATTCCCTACCTGGCGGTGAGCCCGGTGGAGTTCCAGACGCTGGAGTCCTGGGGCGGCTCCGAGCGCGGCATGCTGCCGGTGGAAAGCACCATGATGGTGGCCATCCCCGAGCTGGACGGCTCCACCGGCCCCATGGTCTATGGTGGCCGCGCCGACGCCACCGGCGCAGCCTGCACGGGCTGCTCGCGCCGCTGCACCTTCACCGTGGCCGACGATGCCCACGACATGCACGTGTGCTCCGAGCGCGCCGACGCACTGGCCGCGCGCGTGGGCAAGCTGGTGGACCTGCGCCGCAGCGAACGCGCGCAACGCAAGGTCGCCGCCGTCATCTTCAACTTCCCGCCCAACGCCGGCAACACCGGCACGGCCGCCTTCCTGTCGGTGTTTGAGTCGCTGTACAACACGCTGCAGTCCATGCAGCGCGAGGGCTACACAGTGGAGCTGCCCGCCTCGGTAGACGACCTGCGCGAACGCGTGATCAGCGGCAACGCCGCCACCTTTGGCGCCACCGCCAACGTGCATGCCCGCGTCAGCACCAACGACCACGTCAAGCGCGAGCGCTGGCTCAAGGACATCGAAGCCCAGTGGGGCCCGGCGCCCGGGCGCCAGCAGAGCAACGGCGAATCGATCTTTGTGCTGGGTGAGCGCTTTGGCAATGTCTTTGTCGGCATCCAGCCCGCCTTTGGGTATGAAGGCGACCCGATGCGCCTGCTGTTTGAAAAAGGCTTTGCGCCCACCCATGCGTTCTCGGCGTTTTACCGCTGGCTGCGTGAAGATTTCGGCGCCCATGCCGTGCTGCACTTTGGCACGCACGGTGCGCTGGAATTCATGCCAGGCAAGCAGTCGGGCCTGTCGGGCGCCTGCTGGCCTGACCGGCTGATTGGCGACCTGCCCAACTTTTACCTGTACGCGTCCAACAACCCGTCGGAAGGCACAATCGCCAAGCGCCGCGCCGCGGCCACGCTGATCAGCTACATGACGCCACCCGTGGCGCAGGCCGGCCTGTACCGCGGCCTGGTGGACCTGAAGGGCTCGATCGAGCGCTTCCGTGGCCTGGAGCCTGATTCAGCGCATGAGCGCGGCGAGCTGGTGGCGCTGATCCAGGCGCAGGCCGCAGCGGTGGAGCTGGCCACGGCCGAGCCCGCCTGGGACGGCAGCATCCATGGCGATGCCGACACACGCATCACCGCGCTGGCCAACGCCGTGCTGGAGCTGGAATACACGCTGATCCCGCACGGCCTGCACATCGTGGGCGAAGTGCCCGGCGCGAGCGAGCGCGTGGACACCCTGATGGCCTGCGCCGAAGCCTCCCACGGCACTCGCCCCGAGCGCAGCCTGATCGAAGCGCTGGTGGCCGGCCAGACGCCGCAGCAGCTGGCCGGTGACGACGCCACGCTGGCCGCCATGCTGCAGTCGCTTTCAGGCATCAACCAGCTGATGTCGCAAGACCACGAGCTGGCCGGCATCATCCGCGCGCTGGACGGCCGCTTTGTGCGCCCCGCCCCCGGTGGCGACGTGCTGCGCACGCCGGCCATCCTGCCCACGGGCCGCAACCTGCACGGCTTTGACCCCTTTCGCATCCCCAGCGCCTTTGCCGTGCAGGACGGCGCGCGCCAGGCGCAGCGCCTGCTCACGCGCTACATGGACGACGGCCACCCGTTTCCTGAATCCATTGCCCTGGTGCTGTGGGGCACCGACAACCTCAAGAGCGAGGGC
>CALRYY010000080.1:0-19598 GCA_943372515.1 Ramlibacter sp. 2FC
GAGCGTAGCGCGCAGCGCGAAGCGAGTTCTGCGGTGGGCCGTATGACCGAGCAGCGCAGGGCAGTCGCCAAAGGCGACCGCTTTAGTGAAGCGTTGCCGGGTGTCCGCGCACGCCTTTGCCGCGCAGTGCAACGATAAAGAATTCTGGAACAACCGATATGACCGACTACACCTCACTAGACGCCTGGATCGACGCCCACTTTGACGAGCAGGTCAAGTTCCTGCAGGAGCTCATCCGCGTACCCACCGACACGCCCCCCGGCAACAACGCACCACATGCAGACCGCACCGCCGAGCTGCTGAAGGCCATGGGCCTGGATGCAGAAAAGCATGTGGTGCCCGCCGACGAAGTCAAAGCCGCCGGGCTGGAAACCATCACCAACCTGATCGTGCGTCGCCACTACGGCGCGGGCAGAACCATTGCGCTGAATGCCCACGGCGACGTGGTACCGCCCGGCGAAGGCTGGACACACGACCCCTACGGCGGCGAAGTTGCCGGCGGCAAAATCTACGGCCGTGCCGCCGCGGTCAGCAAATGCGACTTCTCCACCTTCACCTTTGCCGTGCGTGCGCTGGAGGCCGTGGCCAAACCCGCCAAGGGCAATGTGGAACTGCACTTCACCTATGACGAAGAATTTGGCGGCGAGGTTGGCCCCGGCTGGATGTTGAAGAAGGGCCTGACCAAGCCAGACCTGATGATTGCGGCCGGCTTCAGCTACCAGGTGGTGGTGGCCCACAACGGCTGCCTGCAGATGGAAGTGACCGTGCACGGCGAGATGAGCCACGCGGCCATACCCGACAGCGGCACCGACGCACTGCAGGCCGCCACGCACATCCTGAACGCGCTGTACGCGCTGAATGCCGACTACAAAAAGATCACGTCCAACGTCACAGGCATCACCCACCCCTACCTGAACGTAGGGCTGATCGCGGGCGGCACCAACACCAACGTGATCCCCGGCAAGGTGGTGCTCAAGCTGGACCGCCGCATGATCCCCGAGGAAGACCCGGCGCAGGTGGAAGCCGCTATCCGCGCGACCATCGAAGCCGCGGCAAAGTCGTTCAACCCGCCGCGTGGCGGCAAGGCCGTGCGGCTGGACGTCAAGCGCATGCTGCTGGCGCGCGCCATGGCGCCGCTGGCGGGCAACCAGCCACTGGTGGCTGCGCTGCAGCAGCATGGCCAGGCCGTGTTTGGCGAACCGATCCCGGCCGTGGGCACGCCGCTGTACACCGACGTGCGGCTGTACGTGGAGCAGGGCATCCCCGGCGTGATCTACGGCGCGGGCCCGCGCACCGTGATCGAGTCCAACGCCAAGCGTGCCGATGAAAACCTGGCGCTGGACGACCTGCGCCGCGC
Organism: Ramlibacter sp. 2FC; assembly: GCA_943372515.1. Classification (GTDB taxonomy): domain Bacteria; phylum Pseudomonadota; class Gammaproteobacteria; order Burkholderiales; family Burkholderiaceae_C; genus RAM1. Next base: position 1,358 of record CALRYY010000080.1, read on the forward strand.
GACCAAGGTGATTGCGCGCACGCTGGCCGACCTGCTGGCCTGATTACCGCTACCGCAGGCAAAACTGGTTCACCCGCTACACGGGGCTGAAGCCGGGTTTGCCGCTATACCTGCTGGCAGCTAATGTGTATACAGTTTAGTCCACACATAGGTGCACATACAGGAGACAAACAATGACTGCACAGGTCCACCCCGTAGACGAAAAGCTGCCCACACCGCGCCTGGCCGCGCTGGGCCTGCAGCACGTGCTGGTGATGTACGCGGGCGCCATTGCGGTGCCGCTGATCGTCGGGCGCGCGCTGAACCTCACGCCGCAGCAGGTGGCGTTGCTCATCTCCGCTGACCTGTTTTGCTGCGGCATCGTCACGCTGATCCAGAGCCTGGGCGTCACGCAATGGTTTGGCATCCGCCTGCCGGTGATGATGGGCGTGACCTTTGCCGCCGTGGGCCCCATGGTGGCCATGGCCCAGGCCGTGCCGGGCATGGAGGGCGCGCGCATGATCTTTGGGTCCATCATTGCGGCGGGTGTCATCGGCATCTTCATAGCGCCGCTGGCCAGCCGCATGCTGCGGTTCTTTCCGCCCGTGGTCACGGGCACCATCATTGCGGTGATCGGCATCACGCTCATGCGCGTGGGCATTGGCTGGGCGCTGGGCGGCCCGCCGCACCTGGCCAAAGTGGCAGACCCCACCTTTGCGCAGGCCGTAGCCGCGGCCAAGGCGACCGGCGCTGTTTTGCCTGCAAGCCCCGCACCCATGATCGCCAACCCCGCCTACGGCGCGCTGGACAACCTGGCGATTGCGCTGTTCGTGCTGTTCACCATCCTGGCCATTGCCAAGTACACGCGCGGCTTCATCTCCAACATCTCGGTGTTGCTGGGCATCATTGCCGGCGCAGTGGTGGCCACGGCCCTGGGCAAGATGAGCTTTGGCAAGGTGGCCAACGCCGCCTGGTTTGACGTGGTGATGCCGTTCAGCTTTGGCATGCCGATTTTTGACCCGGTGCTGATCGCCACCATGGTGCTGGTGATGATCGTGACCTTTATTGAATCCACCGGCATGTTCCTGGCGCTGGGCGACCTGACGGGCCGCAAGCTGACGCCGCAAAGCCTGACGGCCGGCCTGCGCACGGACGGGCTGGGCACACTGATTGGCGGCATCTTCAATACCTTCCCGTACACCAGTTTTTCGCAGAACGTGGGGCTGGTGGGCGTGACCGGGGTGCGCAGCCGCTTTGTGTGCGTGGCAGGCGGCATCATCCTGATCGTGCTGGGGCTGATCCCCAAGATGGCGGCGCTGGTGGAGTCACTGCCGCTGTTTGTGCTGGGCGGCGCGGGGCTGGTGATGTTTGGCATGGTGGCCGCCACGGGCATCCGCATTTTGTCGGGAGTGGACTTCAAGACCAGCCGCAACAACCTGTACATCGTGGCGGTGTCCATCAGCGCGGGCATGATCCCGCTGGTGGCACCGGCCTGGTCGCAGCACATGGCCCACGGCTTGCATCCATTGCTGGAATCGGGGATCCTCCTGACCACGATTTCTGCGGTGCTGCTCAACATGTTCTTCAATGGTGCGCGTGGGTCTGAAGCTGAGGCCATGCAGGCCGCGATGGCGGCCGAGGGCGGACACTGATTCGCTGGTTTCTCTCGCGGCTTCGCGGCAGGCGGTGGCCGGCGAGGGTATACCAACCGTATCAACACACACCTCAGCCGCAAGGTAGTACGCTGACAAAATGCAAAAGACTCTGCTCATCAAAAACGCCGACGTCCTGGTCACCATGGACGCCCAGCGTCGTGAAATCAGGGACGGCGCGGTTTTTGTGCGTGGCAATGTGATTGAGGCGGTCGGTACGACACAACAGCTGCCCCAAGAAGCCGACGAGGTCATCAACGCCACCGGCCAGGTGGTGATGCCCGGCCTGGTCAACACCCACCACCACATGTACCAGTCGCTCACACGCGCGGTGGGCGCGGCACAAGACAGCGAGCTGTTTGGCTGGCTGCAGACGCTGTACCCCATCTGGGCCAACCTCACGCCCGAGATGATCCGCGTGTCGACCCAGACGGCCATGGCGGAGCTGATGCTGTCGGGCTGCACGACCAGCAGCGACCACCTGTACATCTACCCCAACGGCATCCGGCTGGACGACAGCATTGAGGCGGCCGATGCGATCGGCATGCGCTTTCATGCGGCGCGCGGCGCCATGAGCGTGGGCCAAAGCCAGGGCGGGCTGCCGCCCGACAGCGTGGTGGAGCGTGAAGACGCGATCCTTGAAGAAACCCAGCGCCTGATCCGCCGCTGGCACGACCCGGCCCGCCACGCCATGCGGCGCATCGTAGTAGCGCCGTGCTCGCCGTTTTCTGTGAGCCGCGAGCTGATGCGCGACGCCGCGCTGCTGGCGCGCGAATACGGCGTGTCGCTGCACACCCACCTGGCCGAGAACGACAACGACATTGCCTACACCCGTGAAAAATTCAACTGCACCCCGGCCGAATACGCGCAAGACCTGGGCTGGACCGGCCCCGACGCCTGGCATGCCCACTGCGTGAAGCTGGACGACGAAGGCATCTATTTGTTTGCGCGCACCGGCACCGGCGTGGCGCACTGCCCCTGCTCCAACATGCGGCTGGCCTCAGGTATCGCGCCCATCCGCAAGATGATCGACGCGGGCGTGCCCGTGGGCATCGGCGTGGACGGCAGCGCGTCCAACGACGGCGCCCACATGCTGGGCGAAGCGCGCATGGCCATGCTGCTGCAGCGCGTGGCGCATGGGCCGGTGCTCGGCCCCAAAGCCATGGGCGCGCGCGAGGCGTTGGAGTTGGGCACCCTGGGTGGCGCCCGCGTGCTGAACCGCGACGACATCGGCGCGATCGCGCCCGGCATGTCAGCCGACATCGTGTGCTGGCCGACCGATGGCGTGGGCATGGCGGGTGGCCTGCACGACCCGGTGGCCGCGCTGGTGTTCTGCAACGTGCCGCGGGTGAAGCACAGCATCATCAACGGGCGGGTGGTGGTGCGGGATGGGGAACTGACGACGCTGGAGCTGCCGGTGCTGGTGGAGCGGCATAACCGGTTGGCGCGGGAGCTGGCGCAGGCGGCGTATGGGGCGCGGTAGACCACAAGACCGGCGCCAGCTTATGCTCCACATTCCAGCTTCAGCCGCAGGATTTTCGGCATACATCGTTAGAACAATATGACCGCTTGGCTACTTCTCTTTATTACGGCAGGTAGCGCCTATCTCACGTATGACGCGTTTCGTTGGAGTGGTGCGATCAAGTACGCTCCGTTTAGCGCAATTGCCAGCATGTGGAAGGGCGGTCTCTCGCATCTGTCAGTGGTTGAACAGAATCAACTGAAGCAGCGGTATGCATCGAGGTTGATCGGCGCCGGTCAGCTTTGCTGGCTGTTCCTGGTATTCACCGCAATCCTTGCGTACTTCACTGCTCTTGAATTTCTCGCATGAAGCCAGCTCCAAACTGTTGCATCTGCTGATTGTTTGCGGTGCCGGCTAAACGCCACCGCTAGACCCTATGGACAACTTCCTCAGTACCGCACTTGATGTCCTAATGACACTGACGGGCAAACTCCTCGTGCCGGTCATTTCCTTCGGCCGATGGCGTGCGAGTCCATTGGGGACGAATGAAGAGAGCATCCACTCAGCAGCCGGGAGTCTTTGGTACGTTCGCGACGAAAGGCTGGTGGTAACGCACACGGGGCAGCTTTTTCTGGGGGTGATCTTCTACATCGTGCTTGCCATTTCGCTGTTGGCTTATGGGGCACGCTAGTTGGCGAGGCGGCGAGTGGCGCCAGCACTTGCGGGGCGTGGATGCCGGATCAAGTCCGGCATGACAGAGTTGGCTAAGGGTGCGCTGGAGGATGGTCGTCAGGCTGACTCTATGCGCCACCACCCCGGCAGCAAAGCCCGATACCGCATCTGCAAATACCGGTCATCCATCAACAGCACCGTCCCCGTATCCGTATCCGTGCGAATCACCCGCCCCGCCGCCTGCACCACCTTTTGCAGGCCCGGGTACAGATAGGTGTAGTCGTGCCCGCGTCCAAAGCGTTCCTGCATGCGCTCGCAGATCGCCTGGTTCACGTCGTCAAACTGCGGCAGGCCCAGCGTGGCGATGAAGGCGCCGATCAGGCGCTTGCCGGGCAGGTCCACGCCCTCGCCAAACACGCCGCCCAGCACCGCAAAGCCTATGCCCTGCCCCGCGGCGTCAAAGCGTTGCAGCCAGGCGTGGCGGCTGGCTTCGTCCATCTGGCGGGCCTGCGTCCACACGGGTATGTCGGGCCAGTGCTGCTGCACGGCGCGCTGCGCCATCTCCATGTAGTCAAAGCTGCTGAAGAACGCGATGTAGTTGCCGGGCTCCTGTGTGAACTGCCGGCCCATGGCTTGCGCCAGCGGCTGCAGGGACGCTGCGCGGTCGTCGCGCCGGGTAGACAGCGGCACCACGCGCACGGCCAGCTGCTCGGGGCTGAAGGGGGTGGGCACGTCCAGCGTCTGCGTGGTGTCGGGCAGGCCCAGCAGGTCCATGTAGTAGTCCAGCGAGTTCAAGGTGGCCGAGAACAACACCATGGAATCCGCGGTCTTGATGCGCTGCGCGATGAAGGGCGCGGGCACGATGTTGCGCAGGGTCAGGGTGCCTGCGCACAGGGCTGCGTCGTCAAAGGCCGCGCCGTCCAGCCCCAGCTGCGTTGCATCGCTGCTCAGCACCGGCGCCACAGCCGGCACGGTCACATCCACCTCGCACATGGAATGTTCGCCCGCCTCTTGCGCCAGCGCGGCAAAGGCCAGCGTGCCAAAGTAAAACGGCAGCAGCGCGCCGTGCGTTTCGGTGGGGTGGTTGTTCAGGTATTCACCCACGGTGGCGTTGAGCTTTTGCAGGGTGCGCGCCCAGTCTTCGGGCAGCTCGTCCAGCACATGCCAGGGCTTGCCCGGCGCGCTGCGCTGCAGGGCGTCCAGCAGCAGCAGCCACTGGTTCAGCAGCTCGTCCACCCTCGGCCGGATGGGCCCGGGCACCTGAGGGCGCACAGCCACAGCCTCGGCCTGCGTGATCTGCGCGCTGTACATGGCGCAGGCGCGGCTGTACAGGTTGTGTGCCTCGTCCACCAGCACGCTCACCCGCCAAGCTGATTCCACCGTCAGCGCATACAGCATGGCCGTGCGGTCAAAGTAGTAGTTGTAGTCACCCACCACCGCATCAGCCCAGCGCACCATGTCGTGGCCCAGGTAATAGGGGCAGACCTGGTGTTCGCGCGCGATGGCGCGCAGGGCTGCCTGGTCCAGCCACTGGGCCTGGGCGGCGGCTTCGCGCGCGGCCGGCAGCTTGTCGTAAAAGCCACTGGCCAGCGGGCACGACTGGCCGTGACAGGCCTTGTCTTTGTGCTCACACGCCTTGTCTTTGGCCACCAGCTCCAGCACGCGCAACGGAAAGTTTGTTTGCGTGGCCCGCACCTTGCCCAGCGCATCCAGCGCGATCTGGCGGCCCGGGGTTTTGGCCGTCAGGAAGAACAGCTTGTCGGTGCCGCGCAGCGGCATGGCCTTGAGCGCGGGGAACACCGTGCCCAGCGTTTTTCCGATGCCCGTGGGTGCCTGCACCAGCAGCGGGCGCGACTGCACACAGGCGCGGTACACGCCCGCGGCCATGTCGCGCTGGCCGGGGCGAAACGGCATTTGCGGGAAGGCCAGCGCGTCCAGCGCCGCGTCGCGCTGTGCGCGGTGTTGCGCCTCTTGCTGGGCCCAGCCCAGGTAGCGCTGGCACAGCTGTTCAAAAAATTCCTGCAGTTCGGGCGCTGCATGCTCCTGCGTGAACGGGTGCTCGGTCTGCGTCACCACGTCCAGGTACACCAGGCTCAGGGTAATGCTGGGCAGCCCCCGCGTTTCGCACATCAGCCAGCCGTACACCTTCAGTTGCGCCCAGTGCAGGGCCTGGTGGTTCCAGGCGATGGCGTCCACACGGCCTCGAAAGGTCTTGATTTCTTCCAGCTCGTTGCGCTGCGCGTCGTAGCCGTCAGCCCGGCCACGCACCTGCAGGCCGCGGTAGCTGCCCGACAGGCTGACCTCGGCCTCGTGCCCAGGCCCGCGGCGCGACGCCACCAGCGCATGCCCCTCGCGCCCCTGCTGGGCCGTGGGCGCGGGGGTGAAGCGCAGGTCCAGGTCGCCGGCCTTGGCGGCAAATTCGCACAGGGCGCGCACGGCGACGCTGAGCACAGCAACAGAAGGAACGGGGGTATCGGGCATGGGCGCTTCAAGTTTGCCCCATTTGCCGGGCGGCCCGCCCGGTGGTGTAGCCTGCCGCCATGGATTCGCTCATCACCGCATCGGCACGCGCGCTGGCCGCAGGCGACGCGCTGGGCGCGCTCAAGCGCGTGGCCCTGCGCGACGACCCGCCCGCATTGGCACTGCGCGGCATTGCCATGGCCCAGCTGGGTGAGCATGTGCGTGCACGCGATCTGCTGCGCCGCGCCGCCCGAGGCTTTGGCGCGCACGAAGCCCGCGCACGCGCGCGCTGCGTGGTGGCCGAGGCCGAGGTGGCACTGGCCATGCGCGAGCTGGGCGGCTCACCCCGCACCCTGATGGCGGCAGCAGACACGCTGCAAGCCCATGGCGACCCTGCCAATGCCTTGCAGGCGCGGCTGGTTGCCGCGCGCCAGTTGCTGTTGCTGGGCAATCTGGCCGATGCAGCCACGGCACTGGCCTCGCTGGACACCACCGGCCTGCCGCCGGCGCTGCAGGCCGTGGCCGCGCTGAGCGCAGCCGAGCTGGCCATGCGGTCCCTGCGCACCGATGCGGCGCGCGCTGCCCTGGCCCGTGCACACGATGCCGCCACACGCGCCCGCGTGCCGGCCCTGCTGGCCGAAGTGGCCGAGACGCAGGCTGCGCTCAGCCGCCCCGCCGCGCGCCGCCTGGGGCCGCAGGGCGAACAGGCGCTGCGGCTGGACGAGGTGTCTGCCCTGCTGGCGTCAGACGCGCTGGTGCTGGACGCCTGCCGCCGTGGCATAGGCAGCGGTACGGCGTGGCAGCCGCTGGCGCGCCGGCCTATCCTGTTTGCGCTGGCCCACGCCCTGGCGCTGGCGTGGCCACGCGACGCCGGGCGCGAGGCGCTGATTGCCCAGGCCTTTCGCACCCGCGACCCGGACGAAACCCACCGCGCGCGCCTGCGGGTGGAGATTGGCCGCCTGCGCGCGCTCATCAAACCGCTGGCACGCATAGAAGCCACGCCGCGCGGATTTGCGTTGCGACCCCTGCATAACCGAGAGGTGGCCATGCTGGCGCCTCCCATTGAGGGCGATCAGGCATCGCTGCTGGCGCTGCTGGCTGACGGCGCGGCCTGGTCCACGTCAGCCCTGGCGCTGGCCTTGGGGGACAGCCAGCGCACCGTGCAGCGCGCACTGGCTGACCTGCAGGACGCCGGTCGCGTGCGCTTCATCGGCCGGGCCCGCGCACAACGCTGGCTGGCGCCGCCGCTGGCCGGATTCACGACGATCTTGTTACTCCCTGCTTCGCTGCCGTCTGATTAAAGTTCCTTCACCGCGCCACTGAAAAGCGCAGCGAAAGGAATCCATGACAGCGAAAGCAGCCCCCGCCGAGATCGTGCGCGAATTCGGCCCCTTTGACGGCGTGAGCGCCATTCACGGCGTCACCCACGACGGCCACCATGTGTGGGCCGCCACTGGCCCCGCGCTGATGGCCATCGACCCGGCCACCGGGCAGACGGCACGCACGCTGGCCTGCACCGGCGACGCCGGCACTGCGTTTGACGGCAAGCACATCTACCAGATTGCAGAGTCGCGCATCGACAAGATCGACCCTGCGACCGGCCAAGTTGTGGCCACCATCCCCGCGCCGGGCAAGGGCAACGATTCGGGCCTGACCTGGGCCGAGGGCAGCCTGTGGGTCGGCCAGTATCGCGACCGCAAGATCCATCAGATCGACCCTGCGACCGGCGCCATCCAGCGCACGATCGAATCCAACCGCTTCGTCACCGGCGTGACCTGGGTGGACGGCGAGATGTGGCACGGCACCTGGGAGGGTGACGAGAGCGAGATCCGCCAGATTGACCCCGCCGATGGCACCGTGCTGCAGCGCCTGCAGATGCCCCAGGGCATGGGCGTGAGCGGCATGGAATCCGACGGCGCCGACCTGTTCTATTGCGGCGGTGGCGGCAGCGGCAAGGTCCGCGCCGTGCGCCGGCCGCGCGCGGCTTGAAACCCACACTTCCAAGGAGAGCCCCATGAACCATTCCGTAGCCACCCGTGACCAATGGCTTGCCCAGCGCAAGGCCCTGCTGACGCAGGAAAAAGAACTGACCCAACTGCGCGACAAGGTCGCCGGCGAACGCCGCGCCCTGCCCTGGGTGCGCGTGGACAAAGCCTATGTGTTTGACACCCCCGAAGGCCCGCGCGCGCTGGCCGACCTGTTTGAAGGCCGCCGCCAGCTGCTGGTGCAGCACTTCATGCTGGGCCCGGGCTGGGCGCAGGGCTGCCCCAGCTGCTCGTATATGGCCGACCACATCAGCGGCATGCAGCCACACCTGAACGCCCGCGACACCACGCTGCTGGTGGTGTCACGCGCGCCGCTGGCAGAAATCGAACGCTTTCGCCAGCGCATGGGCTGGGCGTTCAACTGGGTGTCGTCCAACGCCAATGACTTCAACCACGACTACGCGGTGAGTTTCACGCCCGAGGCCGTAGCCCAAGGCGAGGTCTATTACAACTACGGCATGCGCGCCTTCCCGGCGCAAGAGGCGCCGGGCATCAGCACGTTCTACAAGGACGATGCAGGCGATGTGTTCCACACCTATTCCACCTACGGGCGCGGTGTGGAAGTGATGATGGGCACCTACAACCTGCTGGACCTGACAGCGCTGGGCCGCAACGAGCGCGACGTGCCCAACAAGATGGAATGGGTGCGCCACCACGACAGCTACGAGCCCGCGCCGGTTGCACCCAAGCCGGCTCATGCCACGACCGGCAGCTGCTGCCATGCCTGACTTGTGGCCCTGGTATGCCGCCGCAGTCGCGGGCGCACTGCACGGGCTGCACCCAGCCTGGGGCTGGGCCGTGGCAGCCTGGGGCACCGTGTCGCTGGGCCTGGCCGCTGCCATGCGGCTGGCAGTGTCACGCTGCGCAGCGCACCGCGCTTGTCTGGGCGTTCGTGTTCAGGTGGCTGCCGCGGCGGGGCCGGGCACGAAAACATCGGCGTGAAAGTCGGCCGGCGCCAGGCCGGCAGCCTGGGCGGCGTTGCGCACGGCCGTCACCATGGGCGGCGAGCCGCAGCAATAGACAACATGGCCGGCCAGGCTGGCGCAATGCGCCTGCAGCGCCTGGTCCACGCGGCCAGCGAATGCGCCTGCCATCGTGCCGCCGGGCACATCGCTGAGCGCGGGAATGAAACGCAGGTCGGGCCACTGTTTCTTCCAGCGGTCCACCGCGTCCAGCAGGTACAGGCCGCCCGGCTCGCGCGCACCCCACACCAGGGTGATGGGCCGCTGCACACGGCGCTTGGCCAAGTCGTCCAGGATGGACTTGACCGGCGCAAAGCCGGTGCCGCCTGCAACAAAGACGATGGGGCGCGTGTCGCCGCCCTGCAGCGCCACATTGCCAAACGGCAGCTCGATCTTTAGCTGGTCGCCCGGCTTGAGCGAGCCCACGCGGGCGCTGAACCAGCCGCCCGGCACGTGGCGGATGTGCAGCGTAACGCTGTCGCTTTCGTGCGGCGGGTTGGCCATGGAATAGCTGCGTGTGCTGCCGTCGTCCATTGCCACCGGCAGGTACTGCCCGGCCTGGAATTTCGCGCGCTGGCCCAGGGGCAGGCGCAGCTTGAGCACCGACACGTCGGGCGCGGCCAGCGTGTTGCCGTGCACCTTGGCATGGAAGGTCTTGCGCGCTGTGAGGTCCAGCCGCTTGCACACCATGGGCTGCAGCACCACGTCGCCCACCGGCGTGCAGGTACACAACAGCACCTGGCCGGGCAGGCAGGTTTCGTTGGTGGTGGCGGCACCATTGACGCCCGTCACTTCACCGGACGCGATCATGCCCACGCAGCTGCCACACACGCCCTTGCGGCAGGAATGGGGCAGCTCGATGCCGGCCTTCAGCGCCGCATCCAGCACGCTCTGGCCGGACGCACATTCAAATGCCACGTCCGCCCCGGCGATGGCAACGCGGTGGCTCATGGCTGTACCCCCGACAGCAATGCAATCGTGCGCAGCAGTGCGGTGGGGTCGGCCACGCCCTTGCCTGCGATGTCCATGGCACTGCCGTGACCCACGCTGGACAACAGCGCGTCGCCGCCAATGCTCAAGGCGCTGGCGGCGTTGGGGGCCAGCAGCTTGATGGGGATGTGCCCCTGGTCGTGCAGCATGGCAACGTACAGGTCGTGTTGGCGCTGCGACAGCAGCAGGTCGGCGCCACAGGGGCCATCGACATTGAAGCCTTCGGCGCGCAGTGTCTGCACCGCGGGCACCACAATCTGGCGGTCCTCGGGGCCGAACAACGTGCCCTCTGAGGCGTGCGGGTTGATGCCGAAAACGCCAATGGACGGCTGTGGCGTGCCCAGCAACGCCGATGCGCGTGCGCCGGCGCGCACGGCCTGGCATACCAGCTGCGGCGTCAACCGGTCCAGTGCGGTGCGCACGCTTTCGTGCAGCGTGACATGCACGATGCGCAGGCCGCCACCCACCAGCAGCAGGAACACGTCGCCCTCCTGCATGCCGCACACGCGTGCCACCAGCGACGGGTAGCCGCTGAAGGGGATGCCCGCCTGATGGATGGCGGTCTCATGGTGCGGGCAGGCGATGACGGCGTCAAACTGGCCCGCTCGGCAGGCGTTCAGCGCCGCGGTGGCCGATGCCACGGTAGACGTACCGGCCGCCGCGCTGACCTGGCCCCACTGCGCGGCGCCCTCTGTCAGCGTGCCGGCCTCGACGTGCTGCAACGTGGGCCACAGGCCTTGCAGTCCGCACACCGCAGCGGCCTGTCGCAGCACCGCACCCGGCCCGAACAGCGTGATGCGCGCGCGGTCCGCGTCGCCCAGCTGCGCCAGTGCCTTCAGCGCAATCTCGGGCCCGATGCCGTTGGGGTCGCCGGCGGCCAGCGCCAGCCTGCGGGGTGCCGGGCTCACAGCGGCAGGGCCATCAGCGTGTCAGTGACCGTGCTGTCGCACACGGCCACGCGCTCGGCCAGCAGCAGCCGGCCGCCCTGGCGCACAAACCGGTCGCGGTAGACGCCGGTGGCAAACAGCTCGGTCTGGCCGGTGGCCATGATGCGCGCCACCATGAAGGGCGTGCGCGCCTGGGCCGTGGCGTCATCGGCAAACTCCAGCAGCGGCATGCCCAGCAGGTGGCGGTAGCGCTGGCGCTCGTAGATGTTGGCCTGGCGCAGGGCGGCGATACGGTCTTCCAGCATGGCGCGCGAATCAGCCCAGACGATGCCGGCGGGCAGGCCCTCCTGCTCGTTCTCCACATGGGTGATGCGGTAGTGGCAGTCGGGGGTAAAGAAGTCAGGCCATTGCTCCAGCGCATCGCTGTCGATGGCATGGGCATAGGCGGCGTTGAAGGCCGAAATGGAAAGCAGGTCGATCATGGCAGCCCTCATTCGCCCATGTGATGGCGGTACGCCTTCCAGAAGCCGCGCACCGATGTTTCGGTAGCGCGCCCCTCGCTGGAGCCGGCGTGGTCGCCGCCCATTTCCACCACGGCCTGCAGCGCGTGCGCGCCGGCAATGCCACGCTGCACGAAGCCGCCCACAGCGCCGTCCTCCATCGAGATGAAGCCGGCCGGCCCCACCAGGTTGGCCTGCTTCAGGCGCACCGTGCGCTGCGCGGGCGTGTCGCCGGCGTAGCCAAAGTACGTCCAGTTCAGCTCGGTGCGGTCCACACCCTTGGGCAGCACCTGGCGCACGGCCAGGCAGTTCTGGATCTGCTGCAGCACAAAGCCAGGGAACACCGACAGGATCTGCAGCGTCACGCCGTCGTCGTATTCGGTAAAGCCCTCCAGCAGGCTGGCGTCCTTCAGCCGGTACTGCGCGTTGTCCGAGCGCAGGGCCTGGTCCTTGTACGAGCTGTCGGCCGCCTGCTTGTCGATCATCGAAAAGCTGACGTGGTGGCCGCCGGTCTCGTCCACGATCACGCCGCCCTTTTGCGACAGGCGGTTCAGTTCGAACGTGGTGAAGAACATGTGCAGCAGGCTGGCGTGGTAGCTGTCCTTGACGTTCTCCACGTACAGCTTCCAGTTGTTGGGCAGGGCTTGGGTGAAGCGCCCGATCACCTCCACCGGCTTGTGCATCACGCGTTCAATGCGGCTGCAGATCTCACTGCCCAGGTAGTCCTCGATGTCGGGCACGTCTTCACAGAAGCTGCCAAACACCAGACCGCAGAACACCGCGATGCGCAACTTGCGCGGGCCGTGCTCTTCCTTGCAGAACGAAGGCGGCATGCCGCCCTGGCCCTTGACGCCCTTTTCAAACGCCACCCCGGTCAAGTCACCCTGGCGGTTGTAGCTCCACGCGTGGTAAACGCACTGGAAGCTGTCGGCCTGGCCGGATTTTTCCAGCGCAATCAGAGCGCCGCGGTGGGCGCAGCGGTTCTCAAAGGCGTAGATCTCGCCGTCGTTGTCGCGCACCACCACCACCGGCGTGGTGCCCGCAAACGTGGTGCGGTAGCGGCCCGGCCCGGCAAGCTCCGCGTCCAGGCACAGGAAGTTCCAGGTGTTGCCGCGAAAGATGCGCTCCTGCTCCTGCTCGGGCAGGACGGGGTCGGTGTACAGGGAATACGGGATGCGGGTGAGGCCCGCGTCTTGCCAGTGAATGGTCTGTTCCTGCATGCCTGCCACTACTCCAGCGTCACCTTGGCGCTCTTGATCACCTTGTTCCAGCGCTCCGACTCGCCCTGCACAAAGCGGGCGGTCTGATCCGGTGCCCAGCCGCGCGGCTCGGCGCCCTGCTCCTGGAACTTCTGGCGGATGTCGGGCTGGGCCAGCGCGTCGGCCACCGATTTCTGCACGGTGGCGACCGCTGCTGCCGGCGTGCCGGGCGGCGCCATGATGGAGAAGAAGGTGACGGCGTTCATCGACGGCAACCGGTTCTCGGCGAACGTGGGCACCTGGGGCAGCGCCTTGGAGCGCTGCTCGTCGGCCACCGCCAGTACGCGGAGCTTGCCGCCCGTGTGGTACGGGGCAGAAGAGCTGATGTTGTCAAAGAACACATCGACGCTGCCGCCGATCAGGTCCACCAGCGCGGGCGCCGTGCCCTTGTAGGGGATGTGGATCATCTCGGTGCCGGTGATCTGCATGAACATGGCGGCGGTCAGGTGCGAGGTCGAGCCGTTGCCCTGGGACGCGTAGCTCACCTTGCCGGGGTTGGCCTTGAGATAAGCGATGAACTCCTGCAGATTCTGCGCCGGCACCTTGTTGCTGACGGCCAGCACATTGGGCACGGTGGCCATCACCGTAACCGGCACCCATTTGGTGGGGTCAAAGGCCAGCTTGGTGTACAGATGGTGGTTGATGGCAACGGGGCCGGGGGGCGACGCCAGCAAGGTCATGCCGTCAGCTTCTGCGCGGTAGACAAATTCGGCGCCGATGTTGCCGCCGGCGCCCGTGCGGTTTTCAACCACCACACCGGCGGGGAACTGCGCGCGCATCTTCTCGGCCAGCAGGCGCGGTAATACGTCGGCCGTGCCGCCCGCGGGGAACGGGACGATGAGCTTCAGCGGCTTGGCGGGGGCCTGGGCCTGCGCCGCGGTGAGCAAGCAGGCGCCCAGGATCAGGGCAGCGCCGGCGCGGCGCGTCAGGGGTGCGAACATGGCTTTGTCTCCAGGCGGTTTTGTAAGGTAGCGAAGTGTCCCGTGTGCCCGGGGGCAAAACAAGCTAGATTTGCGCTATGCGCAAAAATGCCCCTCACACCTTGATCTGGCGCAAGGCATGAGTGAGCGGGATTTCGTCACTTCCCTGCAAAAGGGGCTCGAGGTCCTGACCTGCTTTGGCCGCCAGCACGTGCGCCTGACGCTGTCAGAGGTGGCGCGGCTGACGGGCACCTCGCCAGCGTCGGCGCGCCGCTCGCTGCTGACGTTGCAGCAGCTGGGCTACCTGGACAGTGATGGCAAACACTTCTGGATGCTGCCGCGCGCCCTGCTGATCGCCCATGCCTACCTGGCATCGCGCCCCACGCCGTCGCTGGCGCAGCCGCTGCTGGATGCGCTGTCGGAGCGCACGCGCGAATCGGCGTCGCTGGGCACCCTGCTGGACGACGACGCCATCATCATCGCGCGCTCCACTGCGCGGCGCAGCCTGAGCACCGGGCTGGGCATAGGCTCTCGGTTGCCCGCTTACTGCTCTGCGCTGGGGCGCGTGCTGCTGGCCAGCCTGGAGCCACGGGAAGCGGCACAACGCGTGCGCAAGATGGCGCGGCCGCGGCTGACGTCGCACACTGTGGTGGATGCCGGTGAAATCCTCGAGCGTATCGATCGCTGCCGCCTGGACGGCTACGCCACCAACGAGGGCGAGCTCGAGCTGGGCGTGCGGTCCATGGCGGTGCCGGTGCTGGACCGCCACAACCAGACCGTAGCGGCCATGAGCATTGCCATGCGGACCGAGCGCATGGGCGCGTCCGAGTTCCGCGACACCTACCTGCCGGCGCTGCTGCGAGCGCGCGCTGCGCTGGCGCGGCGGTTGTTCTGATACACCCCATCAGGGCTTGGGCGGGGTCAAGCCGCCCCCAGCGTCTCCCACCACCGCGCCCCAAACCGCCCCTGCAAAAACGCCACAAACGCCTGCACCTTGCCAGACACCAGCTTGGGTGACGGGAATACGGCGTGGATCTCCTGCTCGGGCAGGGCATGGTCTTTCAGCAGCTCCACGAGGTGGCCTGAGGCCAGCGAGTCGCCCGCCACATAGCGCGGCAGCGCCGCCACACCCAGCCCCGCGCGAGCCGCGGCCAGCACGGCAGACAGATTGTTGCTGCGCAGCCTGCCGGTCACGGGCACCGTCACCGGCGCGCCTTTTGACGTGGACAATCGCCACACGTCGTCGCCCTGCACGCTGCTGTAGATCAGCGCGTTGTGGCCGCTCAGGTCCTGCGGGCGCCTGGGCGTGCCGTGCTTTTTGACGTACTTGGGCGCGGCCACCAACACCCACGGGTTCATGCCCAGAAAGCGCGCACCCAGCGTCGAATCCGACAGCTTGCCCATGCGCACCGCCACATCAATGCCCTGTGCAATCAGGTCCGTGTAGCGGTCTTCAAAGCTCAGGTCCACCTGCACCTGCGGGTGTTTGGCCATGAAGTCCAGCGCCAGCGGCACCACCACGCGCCGGCCAAACGCCACCGAGGTGCCGATGCGCAGCAGGCCCTGCGCCTGCGTCTGGCGCAGGTGAACGATGCTTTCGGCCTCCTGCGCCTGGTGCACGATGAGCTTGCAGCGCTCGTAGTACAGCGCGCCGCTCTCGGTCAGGCTCACGCCCCGCGTGTTGCGGTTGAGCAGCCGCACCTTCAGCCGCGCCTCTGTCGCGGCCACCTGCTTGGTGACCGTGGGCTGGGTGGTGGCGAACTCTTTGGCGGCCTTGCTGAAGCTGCCTGTTTCCACCACGCGCACAAACATTTCCATCGCCAGCAGCCTGTCCATCACCGCACCCCTATTCCAGATTGGAATGAATGTTATGGCCCGGGGCCGTCTTCTTCAATGCCGCGGCAGTTCCTACAGTCGTGACATCAACTTGTGGAGTACGTCATGGCAAAGATGAAGGCAATCGAAGCAGCCGTGTGGGTGCTGGAAAAAGAAGGCATCACCCAGGCCTTTGGCGTGCCGGGGGCGGCCATCAACCCGCTGTACGCAGCGCTGCGCAAGCAGGGCAGCATCGGCCACATCCTGGCGCGCCATGTCGAGGGCGCGTCGCACATGGCCGAGGGGTATACGCGCGCCGTGGCGGGCAACATCGGCGTGTGCATCGGCACCAGCGGCCCGGCGGGCACCGACATGATCACGGGGCTGTATTCAGCGCAGGCCGACTCCATCCCCATCCTGTGCATCACCGGCCAGGCGCCGCGCGCGCGGCTGTACAAGGAAGACTTCCAGGCCGTGGACATCGAGAGCATTGCCAAGCCCGTGACCAAGTGGGCCGTGACGGTGCGCGAGCCGGCCCAGGTGCCGGGTACCTTCCAGCAGGCGTTTCACCTCATGCGCTCAGGCCGGCCGGGGCCGGTGCTGATTGATCTGCCGTTTGACGTGCAGATGGCCGAGATTGAATTTGACCCCGACACCTATGCGCCGCTGCCGGCGTACAAGCCCACCGCCACACGTGCGCAGATCGACAAGGCGCTGGACATGCTGGACGCCGCGCAGCGCCCGCTGATCGTGGCCGGCGGCGGCATCATCAACGCCGA
Organism: Ramlibacter sp. 2FC; assembly: GCA_943372515.1. Taxonomy (GTDB): domain Bacteria; phylum Pseudomonadota; class Gammaproteobacteria; order Burkholderiales; family Burkholderiaceae_C; genus RAM1. The sequence continues at coordinate 17,740 of CALRYY010000080.1, forward strand.
TGCGTCGGACCTGCTGGTGGAGTTTGCCGAACTGACCGGTGTGCCCGTGATCCCCACGCTCATGGGCTGGGGCACCATCCCCGACAATCACCCGCTGATGGCCGGCATGTGCGGCCTGCAGACCAGCCACCGCTACGGCAATGCGACGATGCTGGCCAGTGATTTTGTGCTGGGCATCGGCAACCGCTGGGCCAACAGGCACACGGGCTCGGTGGATGTGTACACCGAGGGCCGGACCTTTGTGCATGTGGACATCGAACCAACCCAAATCGGCCGCGTGTTTGCGCCGGACTTCGGCATCGTGTCGGACGCCAAGGCCGCGCTGGAACTCTTTGTGCAGGTGGCCCGCGAACGCAGGGCGCGCGGCCAGCTCAAGGACCGCAGCCGTTGGGCCGCCCAGTGCCGCGAACGCAAGGCAACGCTGCTGCGCAAGACCAATTTCGAGAGCGTACCGATGAAGCCGCAGCGCGTGTACCAGTGCATGAACCGCGCGTTTGATGAAGACACCTGCTACGTCAGCACCATCGGCCTGAGCCAGATCGCAGCGGCGCAGTTCCTGCACGTGTACAAGCCGCGCCACTGGATCAACTGCGGCCAGGCCGGCCCGCTGGGCTGGACCATTCCCGCCGCCCTGGGCGTGCGCGCGGCCGACCCCACGCGGCCCATCGTGGCACTGTCGGGCGACTACGACTTCCAGTTCATGATTGAAGAGCTGGCCGTGGGTGCGCAGTTCAAGCTTCCTTATATCCACATCGTGGTGAACAACAGCTACCTGGGCCTGATCCGCCAGGCGCAGCGCGGGTTTGACATGGACTACTGCGTGCAGCTGGGCTTTGACAACATCAACACGCCCGAAGAAGACGTGGCCGTGAAGGGCTATGGCGTGGACCACCTGAAAGTGGTGGAGGGCCTGGGCTGCAAGGCCCTGCGGGTGCACCGCCCCGAAGAGCTGGCCCCTGCCATCGCCCAGGCGCGTGCACTGATGCAAGAGCATCAGGTGCCGGTGGTGATCGAGGTGATCCTGGAGCGGGTGACCAACATCGCCATGGGCACCGAGATCAATGCCATCAACGAATTCGAACCCCTGGCCGAAAGCCGTGAAGACGCGCCCACCGCCGTGGCCGTGCTGGACTGAAAGGAACCCCATGCCCCGCACCCACAAGCTCCGGTTCGCTGCCAACCTGAGCATGCTCTTTACCGAGCTGCCCTTCATGCAACGCTTTGCCGCCGCCCGCGCGGCGGGCTTTGATGCGGTGGAGTACCTGTTCCCGTATGCGTATGCCAAGGAAGACCTCGCCGAGCAGCTGCAAATCCACGGCCTGCAACAGGTGCTGCACAACCTGCCCGCCGGCCACTGGGATGCGGGCGAGCGCGGCATCGCCTGTCACCCCGATCGCGTGGACGAATTTCGCGCCGGCGTGACCCAGGCCATTGACTACGCCACTGCGCTGCGCTGCCCGCAGGTGAACTGCCTGGCCGGCAAGCTGCCCGCCGGCGTCGCGCGCGAGCAGGCCCACGCGGTGCTGGTGGGCAACCTGCGCTACGCCGCCGCAGCGCTGCAGGACGCGGGCATCCGCCTGCTGCTGGAGCCGGTGAACCATTTCGACATACCCGGCTTCTTCGTCACCCGCACCGGCCAGGCGCTGGCGCTGATGGATGAGGTGGGCAGCGCCAACCTGCACCTGCAGTACGACATCTACCACGCGCAGCGCATGGAAGGCGAGCTTGCCGCCACGCTGGCTGCGCACCTGCCGCGCATCGCCCACATCCAGCTGGCGGACAACCCCGGGCGCCACGAGCCCGGCACGGGCGAGATCAACTGGCCCTGGCTGCTGGAACACATCGCCGCGCTGGGCTAC
>CALRYY010000081.1:0-19541 GCA_943372515.1 Ramlibacter sp. 2FC
ATCACCACCACCCCGCTACGCGGTAGGCACACCACCAGTGGAGCGCCCCTTTTGTGGCAGGCTCAGGTGGGTGGGGCACTCTGCGCAGCGGCATACAGGAGGAGGGGCGAAGCCCCGGGGGACAGCCGCGGAGCAGAGTGCCCCGCACGCCTGAGCCCAGACATAACGCGGGCGTGAAAAAACTCAGACACGGTACTTATCCAGCAAAGCCTGCGTGCCAGAACGAAACACCCCCAGATCACTACCAACCCCAACAAAGGTGGCACCCATAGACATGTACCGCCGCGCATCCGCCTCCACCGGCGCCAGAATGCCCGTAGGCTTGCCATGCGCCTTGGCATCGGCAAACACAGCAGCAATCGCAGCCTGCACTTCGGGATGACCAGCGTTTCCCAGATGACCGAAACCAGCAGCAAGGTCCGAAGGGCCCACAAAGATGCAGTCCACACCCTCCAGCGCCGCAATCTCGCGCGCAGCTTCCACCCCCTTGCGGCTTTCGATCTGCACCATCACGCAGATCTGCTCGTTCACGTTCTTGAAGTAATCGGGCACGGTGCCGTAACGGTTACCGCGCTGCGACACCGACACGCCGCGCACACCCTGGGGCGGGTAGCGTGTGGCGGCCACGGCGCTGCGGGCTTCGTCGGCGCTCTCTACAAACGGCACCAGGAAGTTATAGAACCCGGCGTCCAGCAGGCGCTTGATTTCTACAGCGTTGTTGCTGGCTGGGCGCACCACGGGGGCGCTTGCGCTGTCTTTCAGCGCCATCAGCTGCGGGATGAAGGTGGTCACGTCGTTGGGCGAATGCTCGCCGTCCAGCAGGATCCAGTCGAAGCCGGCCACGCCCAGCACCTCGGTGGTGATGGCATTGGACAGCGACGACCAGCAGCCGATCAGCGTCTTGCCCGCGCGCAGGTCGCGGCGAAAACTGTTGGGGAAAGATTGGTACGGTGTTGTCATGGAACTGCTCTTGTGGGGTTACTTCATTCAGGTGATCGGTGCGGGGTTGAACAGCACCAGCGCGTTGTGCAGCTTCCAGTGCTCGGCCCAGGTTTTCTTGCGGCCGCTGGCTACCTCCAGCATCAGGTGGAACATCTCCCAGCCGGTCTCTTCAATGCTGGCGCCGCCGTCGGCAATGCGGCCCGCGTTGATGTCCATCAGGTCGTGCCAGCGCCGCGCCAGGTCGGTACGCGTGGCTACCTTGATGACCGGCACCGCCGCCAGGCCATAGGGCGTGCCGCGCCCGGTGGTGAACACATGCAGGTTCATGCCTGCGGCCAGCTGCAGCGTCCCGCAGATGAAATCGCTGGCAGGGGTGGCCGCATAGATCAGGCCTTTTTGTTTGAGCTTCTCGCCTGGCGCCAACACGCCGCTGATCGGCGCGCTGCCCGATTTGACGATGGAGCCCATGGCCTTTTCCACAATGTTGGACAGGCCGCCCTTCTTGTTGCCTGGCGTGGTGTTGGCGCTGCGGTCCACGCTGCCGCGCTGCAGGTAGGCGTCGTACCACGCCATCTCGTGGATCATGGCCTGGGCCACCTCGGGCGTGCTGGCGCGTGAGGTGAGCTGGTCAATGCCGTCGCGCACCTCGGTCGTTTCACTGAACATCACGCTGGCACCGGCGCGCACCAGCAGGTCGGTGCAAAAGCCCACCGCAGGGTTGGCTGTGACGCCGCTGAAGGCATCGCTGCCGCCGCACTGCACGCCAACCACCAGCTCGCTGGCGGGCACCGTCTCGCGCCGGCGGGCATTCAGGCGCTCCAGGTGCAGTCTGGCCTGGGTCATGACCGAGTCGATCATGGACATGAAGCCGACGTGGTTGTCTGACTGCAAACAGACCACATCCAGTTCAGGCTGCTGCGTGGCGCGCTCGTCCACGATGGCAAAACTGCCCGGCGGCAGCAGCCGCTCGGGCTGCAGCTTCTCGCAGCCCAGGCTCACCACCATGACCTCGCCACCAAAGTTGGGGTTCAGGCTGATGTTGCGCAGCGTACGGATGGGGATGATGGCGTCGGGCGCGTCAATGGCCACGCCGCAACCGTAGGTGTGCTCCAGACCCACCACGTCGTCCACGTTCGGATAGCGCGGCAGCAGCTCGGCCTTGATGCGCTGCACAGCAAAGTCCACCACACCGGCCACGCACTGCACCGTGGTGGTGATGGCCAGGATGTTGCGCGTGCCCACCGAGCCGTCAGCGTTGCGGTAGCCCTCAAAGGTATAGCCTTCCAGCGCGGGCAGCGCGGGTGGTTTGACGGTGGCAATGGGCAGGCCGTCCAGGCTGCGGGCGTCGGGCATGGCCAGCAGGCGCTCGTGCACCCAGCTGCCGGCCGCGATGTCGTTCAGCGCGCGGCCGATGGTCACGTTGTAGCGACGCACCTGTGCGCCTTTGGCAATGTCGGTCAGCGCCACCTTGTGGCCCTGTGGCACTTTGTCTTTGAGCGTCAGGCCGCCGTCCAGCACGGTCCCCGCGCTCAGGCCGCCGTCGTTGGCCACAATGGCCACGTTGTCGGCCTCGTGCATGCGGATGCAGATCGGCTGGGTCATCAGAAGTCCACGATCTCCACCCAGTTCGGGCCCTTGCCCGCCGGGTAGCTTTTGGCGGCGCCGGGCAGGCCGGTCACCGCATCTACGGGGTGCAGCGACACCGCGTTGGAGCCCTGCCCCGCAGCCACGATGAATCTGCCGCTGGAATCCACCGCAAAACCGCGCGGCGTCTTTTCCGTGGGCACCGTGCCCGCGGTCTGCAGCAGGCCGGTGGCCGGGTCCACGCGAAAGGTGGTGAGCGTGCTGGACGTGCGTTCAGACCCATACAGGTAGCGGCCGTCCGCCGACAGCTGCAGGTCCGCCGCCCAGGGCTTGCCGGTAAAGCCTGCGGGCATGACGCTGGCGCGTTGCAGGTGGCGCAGGGTGCCTTTGTCTGCGTCATAGGCAAACACGTCCACGCCGCCGTCCAGCTCGTTGAGCAGGTAGGTGTGGGTCTGCTTGCTGTTCCACAGAAAGTGGCGCGGGCCTGTTTTGGCGGGCTGCACATTCACCAGGGGTGGATCGTTAGCGGTGAGCCGGCCGGTGGCCGCGTCAAACCGCCAGCTCGACAGGTGGTCCCCTCCCAGGCTGGTGGCAAACACATAGCGGCCCGCGCGGTCGGCGTGGATGGCATGTGCGTTCGGCGCGGTGGGCAGCAGCTGATGCACGGCCCCCACCAGGCCGTCAGGGCCCACGCTGTTGACCGTGATCTTGTTGCCGCCATACGAGGCGGCAAGCAGCCAGCGGCCCGTGGCGTCCAGGTCGATGTTGGCCATGCTGTCGGCCAGCGCCGCCTCACCCACCTTCTTCAGCGCGCCGCTGGCGCCGTCAATGGCAAAAGTGACCACGCGAAACGGCTGCGAGCGCAGCGCCACATACAAAAACTTCTTGTCGCGGCTGACCACCATGGGCATGGCCGTGCCGGCCACGGGCACCGTGGCCACAGGCTTGAGCGCGGCGCCCGCGCGATCCAGCTCGTACACCGAGATGTCCTGGCTGTCGGCATTGGCCACATAGACCCAGGTAGCGGCGTGGCTGGCGCCCGCAGCGGCCAGGGTGGTCGCGGCGGCGAGCGCCGCCAGCGGCAGGGTTTTGCGAGCGGGTGGGTTGGATTGCATGGTGTTGAGGGGCAAGGGTTGTGCGGGGCTCAGAAGCCGTAAAGCGTCTGCGGGTTGTCCACCAGGATGCGCTGTACTGCGCCAGCGCTGCGCACCCAGGCCTGCAGCAGGCCCAGCATGTCGGCGTCACGGGGCACGGGCTGGCGGTTGGGGTGAGGCCAGTTGCTGGCCCACAGGCAGCGTTCGGGATAGTCGCGCGCCAGCGCAGCAGCCAGCAGGCTCACATCGGCATAGGCAGGTGCACCTGTCTGCGAGCTTTCATACGGCGCCGACAGCTTGACCCAGCAGCGCCCGCCGTCCAGCAGCGCGCACAGCGAGCGGAACGCCGGCGCATTCGCGGCCGGCGGCGGCAGGAACTTGCCCAGGTGGTCTATCACCAGCGGCACGGGCAACCTGGCCAATCTGTCCTGGTACTGCGGCAGCTCGCAGCCATTCAGCTGCAGGTTGATGTGCCAGCCCAGCGGCTGGATGCGCGCGGCCACGGGCTCCAGTGCGTCCCAGGGCAGCACACCGCCGGGCAGCATCATGAAGCGCACACCCCGCGAACCGCCCGCATGCAGGCGCTGCAGCGTGGCGTCGTCCACCGACGCATCGACCACCACCACCGCGCGGCCGTTGCCGCCCAGCGCCGCCACGGCGTTCAGGGTGCAGCGGTTGTCAAACCCATAGCCCGTGGGCTGTACCACCACGGCGCGCTGGATGCCCAGCGTGCGGTGCATGGCCATCAAGGCCTGTACCGGCGCGGCGGGCGGCACAAAGGTGGCGGTCGGGGCCAGCGGGTACGCAGGGTCGTACACGTGCACATGGCAGTCGCACGACAGCGCGGGTGCGGCAGATGGGGTCATGCGGTCACCTGTTGCGCCATGCGCGTGGCCTGCGCCGCGTTGACGGCACCCGGCGGAATGCGGCCCTGCAGGATGGCGGCAGTCTGCGCCACGGCCTCCAGCGCCTGGTGCTCAATGGCCGGCAGCGTCAGCCCGCCGATGTGCGGCGTGGCAATCACCCGCGGGTGGCGCGCCACGGCAGGCGACGGCATCTGGTCGCTCGCGCGGCCCACGTCCACGGCGGCGCCTGCCAGGTGGCCGGCATCCAGCGTGGCCAGCAGCGCGGCGTCATCCACCAGGTTGCCGCGCGATGCATTGATGAAGAAGGCGCCGCGCTTCATGGCCGCAAAGGCCTGCGCGTTCATCATGTTTTCAGTGTCGGCGTTGGCGGGGGCCAGGCACACCACGTAATCCGATGCTCCCAGCAATTCAGCCAGCCCTGCTTGCGCCACACCGGGCTGGTCTACGGCAGCAAATGGGTCGGCCACCACCACGCGCAGGCCCAGCGCCTGCGCCACCGGGCACAGGTAGCGGCTGATCTGGCCGTAGCCGATGACACCCAGCGTGGCGCCGCGCAGCTCGCGGCCCATGCGTACCGGCACATCAGACCCCGCGTGGTACTGCGCTGCCGACGCGCTGATGCCCCGGCTCAGGTCAACCATCACGCCCACGATCCATTCCGACACCGACGCCATGAAACCCGCGCTGGCGCGCGTGACCAGCACACCCTGTGCGCTGGCTGCGGCCACGTCAATGGTGCGGATGTCCATGGCGCAACGCACCACGGCGCGCAACAGGGGCAGGGCTTCAAATACGGCCGCATCCACCGGCGTCTGGCGGTAGGCCAGGATCACGTCGCAGCCCTGCGCGGCATCCACCAGCGCAGCGCCGGCCAGGTCGTCGTCCAGCGGGTTCTGCCGCACCTGCGCCACCTGCTGCAGCTGGTGCAAGGCGCGCTCGCCCAGATACATGGCAAGGCGGGGCGCGGGGTGTGTCACCAGCACGGTGGGCAACCTGGGCGAAAGCATGGCCTGGCTCAGACCCCCACCGTGCGCGGCAGCCACAGCGACAGGGCAGGCACATAGGTCACCACCAGGAGCACCAGGAGCAGGATCACAAAGAACGGCCCCATGGCACGCACCACCTGTTCGATGCGCAGCTTGGCCACCGCGCTGCCCACAAACAGCACGGCACCCACCGGCGGCGTGATGAGGCCGATGCCCAGGTTGACCATCATGATCATGCCAAAGTGCACCGGGTCCACGCCAATGGCCTTGACCACCGGCAGCAGGATGGGCGTGAGGATCAGGATCAGCGGCGCCATGTCCATCAGCGTGCCCAGGGCCAGCAGCATGAGGTTGATCATGGCCAGGATCACGTAGCGGTTGTCGCTGAGCGTGGTGAACGCCGTGGTGATCTTCACCGGGATCTGCATCAGCGTCATGATGTAGCCGAAGCTGGCCGCAAAGCCGATCAGGATCATGACGATGCACACCGTCTTGACCGTGCGGTGCATCAGCTTGGGCAAGTCGCGCCACTTGTAGTCACGGTAGATGAACATCGTGACAAAAAACGCCCACACCACCGCGATGGACGCCGATTCAGTGGCGGTGAACACGCCCGACATGATGCCGCCCAGGATGATGAGCATGGTGGCCAGGCCCCACATGGCGTCAGCGCAGATGCGCAGGGCCTCGCGCAGCGGGATCGCCTCTTCCTTGGGGAAGTTGCGCTTGCGCGCCACAAACAGGCAATAGATGGCCAGACTCAAACCCAGCAGCAGGCCGGGGAACACACCGGCCATGAACAGCGCCGCGACCGACACCGTGCCGCCTGCCGCCATGGAGTAGATCACCGCGTTGTGGCTGGGCGGGATCAGGATGGCCTGCACCGAGCCGCTGACCGTGACGGCCGTGGAAAAGTCGCGCGGGTAGCCCTTCTTTTCCATCGCGGGGATCAGCACCGAGCCAATGGAGGCCGTGTCAGCCACCGACGAGCCCGAGATCGCGCCAAAGAAGGTGGACGCCAGGATGTTCACCAGCGACAGCCCGCCGCGCACAAAGCCCACCAGCACGCCGGCAAATGCCACCAGGCGCCGCGCCATGCCGCCTTCAGCCATGATGGCGCCGGCCAGCACAAAGCAAGGGATGGCCAGCAGCGAAAACTTGTTCACGCCGCTGGCGATCTGGATCATCACGCCGTCCAGTGGCAGGTCGATCCACAACGCGCCCACCAGCGCCGCCATGCCCAGCGCATACGCCACCGGCATGCCGATCAGCATGAGCACCGCAAAGCTGCCCAACAGTACCAATGCATCCATGTCAGACAGCCTCTGCGGAAACTTCACCCGCTTCATGGTCAAAGCGCACAACGGCGCGGTGGTGCTGGGTGCCCAGCAGGGCTTTTTCAAGAACGAACACCAGCGTCAGAAAACTGCCCAAAGGCAGCGGCAAATACGTGAGCCCCACCGGCATCCAGGGCAGGTCGGGCAGCGTCTGGCCCATGGTTTCCAGCGCCAGCTTGGTGCCCCACACCATCACAAACAGGCAGATCGCCACCATCAGCAAGTCCACGAGTTTTTCGCAGACCCAGCGTGCCTGTTCGGGCAGGCGGTCGGTCAGCATGCCCACAGCAATGTGGGCGCCGGCCCGGTAGGCCGCAGCAGCGCCAATGAAGGTGAAGGTCACCATCAGCAGCACGGCCACGGGCTCGGGCCAGTGCGAGCCCGTGCCCAGCACGTAGCGCGCAAACACGCCCCACGGAATGATCAGGCTCATGGCCGCAATGGACAGGCCCGCCACCCAGATGCAGGCGAGGTACACGCTGTCCAGCAGGGTTGGTATCTTGTTTTTCATGAACCTGACGGGCCTTTCCTGAACGCTTTACTTGACGGCTTCGATGCGCTTGATCAGGTCGGCGTACTGCGCGCCGTACTTGGCCCGCACCGGTGCGGTGGCGTCATAGAACGGCTTTTTGTCCACCGACGCAAACTGGATGCCGGCGGCCTTGAGCTTGGTGCTGTACTCGGCCACGCTCTTGTCCCACAGGGCGCGCTGCTCCAGCTGCGCTTCACGCGCAAATTTCTGCACCAGGGCCTGTTCGTCCTTGCTCATCTTGTCCCAGGTGACCTTGGACATGACAAAGATTTCCGGAATGATCAGGTGTGTGGTCTGGGTGTAGAACTTCACGCCCGTGGTGTAGTGGTTGGCCGTGAACAGCGTGGGCGGGTTGTTTTCAGCCCCGTCCACCACGCCGGTCTGCAGCGCGCTGAAGGTGTCGTTGTGGCCCATGGTGATGCCGTTGCCGCCCATGGCGTTGAGCGTGTCCACAAACAGCGGGTTACCCATGACGCGGATCTTCAGGCCCTTCAGGTCGGCGGGCGTCTTGATTTCCTTTTTGGTGTACAGGCTGCGCGAGCCGCTGTCCATCCAGCCCAGGGCAACCAGGCGGGCGGGGCTGGCGGTGATCTTGTCCAGCAGCTCCTTGCCAATGGGGCCGTCGATCACGGCGCGCATATGGGCTTCGTCGCGGAAGACGAACGGCATGTTGAACACGTTCACGTCGGGCACCACCGGACCCATCGGGCCCAAAGAGATGCGGGCGATCTGCAGCGCGCCGATCTGGGCCTGCTCGATCATTTCCTTTTCGCTGCCCAGCACGCCGGCGGCAAACATCTGCAGCTTGTACTTGCCGTTGGTGGCGGCTTCCAGCTTTTTGCCCAGGTTTTCCACGGCCACCACATTGGGGTAGCCCGGCGGGTGCACGTCGGCGGCCTTCAACACGGTCTGTGCGGCGGCGGGCAATGCCACGGTGAAGGCCGCGGCTGCCACAGCAGCGGTGGCACCGGCAACAAGGGTTCTGCGAAAGTTCATGCTTGTCTCCTCTAGGGGGTTTGGGGTTGGAAAGGGAAAGGCCCGGCTTTAACAAACCCGCCGCCCTGGTACTGGGCTGCGGGATCGTTCAGGTCTGGTGTGCTGGTGCGCGCATACACCGCGTCGCGAAACACGTCGGATCTGTCTTGCGGCACATAGCCGATGTGGCGGGCGCAGCGGTTGTCCCACCAGGTTACGGCGTTGTCCGACATGCCAAAAATAATGCTGTGGCCCAGCACCGGCGTCGAGAGGCACGCGGTGATGAGCCTGTGCAGATCGTCGTAGCTGAGCCAGGTGGCCAGCATGCGGCGGTCTCTGGGCTCGGGGAACGATGAGCCGATGCGCACGCACGCAGTCTCTATGCCGTGACGGTCAAAGTAAAAGCGCGACAGGTCTTCACCAAAGGCCTTGCTCAGGCCATACATGCCGTCGGGCCGCGCGGGCGCGGTGGCGTCAATGGTTTCGCCCTGGCTGTAGTAGCCCGTGACGTGGTTGGAGCTGGCGAACACGATGCGCTTCACACCATGGGCGCGCGCCGATTCATACAGGTGGTACAGGCCCAAAATGTTGGCCTGCAGGATAGGGCCGAACGGCCCTTCCACCGACACGCCACCCAGGTGGACGATGGCGTCGCAGCCCTGCACGGCGACGTCTACCGCAGCGGCGTCGGCCAGGTCGGCCAGCGCCATTTCTTCCTGCGCGCCGGCCGCGCCCAGGTCGGTACGGTCAGACAGGCGCAGCACGCTGCAGTTGGCCTTGAGCCGCTCGCGCAGCGCCTGGCCCAGCCCGCCTGCGGCGCCGGTCAACAGCAGCCGGTGATGTGTCTTGAGGGTCATAAACAGGGTTGGGGTTTGCTACATTCGCTTTCAGCGACTAACATGCATGTCATACGTTGTCTGATGACTTGAATCATAAAGAACACTTGCGGTCAGTCAAGGGCGCAAACCCCTTGGTAAACCCTTAAGCGAAGGCCCTTTTGATGGAAACCAACCTGATGCCCCCCGCTGCCGCTGTAGACGAAGCCCCCCGCGCCAAACGCCCGCGCGGCCTGGTCAGCGAGGTGGTGGAGGCGCTGGCCAGCAGCATCCGCGACGGCCAGCTCAAACCCGGTGACAAGCTGCCGACCGAGACCGAATTCATGGCCCGGTTTGACGTGAGCCGCACCGTGGTGCGCGAGTCCATCTCGCGGCTGCAGGCCTCGGGCCTGGTGGAGACGCGCCACGGCATCGGCACCTTTGTGATTGCCAACGCCAACGCCGGCAACTTCCGCATTGCGGCGGCCGACTTTGCCACCGTGGCCGACGTGATATCCGTGCTGGAGCTGCGCATCAGCCTGGAAACCGAGGCCGCGGGCCTGGCCGCCCAGCGCCGCAGCGCCGACAACCTGGCCGCCATGGCCGCCGCCCTGCAGACCTTCCAGGCGTCGATCCAGGCCGATTCAGACGCCGTGCCGTCGGACTTCCAGTTCCACATGGAGGTGGCGCGCGCCACGGGCAACCGGCACTTTGCCGACCTCATGACCTACCTGGGCACCATGATCATTCCGCGCACGCGGGTCAACACGCCGCAGGCCGACCCCGAGGGCCGCCTGAGCTACCTGCAGCGGGTGCACAGCGAGCACGAGAGCATCTACAGCGCCATCCGCAACCAGGACGCTGAAGCGGCGCGGGCGGCCATGCGCACCCACCTGTCCAACAGCCGCGAGCGCCTGCGCAAAAACCTGTGAGGGAATTCCCTGAAGCCCTAGGGCCGCCTCCAGTTGTACGATGACTGATCAATTTGCCGATTTTTCATCGAACCGGAGACAACCATGAAACGCCGCACCCTGCTGGCCAGCGCCGCTGCCACCGCCCTCACCTGCGCCCTGCTGGCAGCGCCCGCGGCCTGGGCACAAGACGCCTGGCCCGCCAAGCCCATCACCTATATCTTGCCCTTCCCCACCGGCGGCACCACCGACATCCTGGCGCGGCTGATCGCGCAGAAGCTGGGACCGGCGCTGAACACCACGCTGGTGATCGACAACAAGGGCGGCGCGGGCGGCAGCATCGGCTCGGAGCTGGCGTCGCGCGCCGCGCCGGACGGCTACACCATCGTGGGCGGCACCATCAGCTCGCACGCCATCAACGTCAGCCTCTATCCCAAGCTGGGCTACGACCCGGTCAAGTCATTCCAGCCGGTGGTGCTGATCGGTTCCAACCCCGTGGTGCTGGTGGTCGGTGAAAAGAGCCCGTACAAGAGCCTGGCCGACGTGCTGGCTGCCGCCAAGGCCAAGCCCAAGACGGTGTCATCGGCGTCCGCCGGCGCGGGCACGTCGCAGCACATGACGCTGGAGCTGCTGGGCTTTCGCACGGGCACGCAGTTCAACCACATCCCTTACCGGGGCTCGGGTCCGGCCATTGCCGACGTGATGGGCGGCCAGGTCGACATGATGTTTGACACCACCGTGGTGGCCGGCCCGCACATCACCAGCGGCAAAGTGCGCGCGCTGGCCGTCAGCTCGGCCAGGCGGCTGGACGCGATGCCCAACGTGCCCACCGTGGCCGAATCGGGCGTGCCCAACTTTGAAGTGGTGTCGTGGCAGGGCATCTTTGTGCCTGCGGGCGTGCCCAAGCCCATCGTAGACCGCCTGCATGCCGAGATCATGAAGATCCTGCAAACGCAAGAGATGCAGGATCGCCTGAAAAGCCTGGGCATGCAGCCGTCCAGCATGACGCCGGACCAGGTGGCTGCCTTCCAGAAGGCCGAGGTCGACAAGTGGGCCCAGGTCATCAAGTCGGCCGGCATCAAGCTGGAATAAGCAGCGCATGCGCGTTGCATTGATCGGTGCGGGGCCGTCCTGCGCGCCGCACCTGCAAAGCCTGATGGAGCTGGCGCCGGCTGTGGAGCTGGCCTGGGTGGCGGCCCGCACACCGCAGCGCCTGGCCGCACTGCAGTTGCCCGCAGGTACCCGCACCACCACGCAGCTGGACGATGTGCTGAACGACCCCAGCGTACGCGCTGCGCTGGTGGTGACGCCGCCGCACACCCACCTGGACATTGCCACCCAGCTGGCCCGCGCGGGCAAGCACGTGCTGGTGGAAAAGCCGCTGGACGTGACGCTGGCGCGCGCGCAGCAACTGGTGGATGCGTGCGACCACCAAGGCGTGAAGCTGGCCGTGATGCTGCAGCACCGCCTGCGCGATGCGTCGCTGGCAGCCGCGCGGCTGGTCGCCGAGGGTACCCTGGGCACGCTGACCAGCACCGCCACCAGTGTGCGCTGGTGGCGCCCGCAAAGCTACTACGACCAGCCCGGGCGAGGCACGCTGGCTCGCGACGGCGGCGGCGTGCTCATGACGCAGGCGATCCACACGCTCGATTTGCTGCTGCAGCTGACCGGCCTGCCCAGCGAGGTCACGGCGCTGGCCACCACCAGCCCGGTGCACCAGATGGAATGCGAAGACACCGTGATGGCTGTGTTGCGGTATGCAAACGGGGCCACTGGCACCATCGACGCCACCACGGCGGCCTACCCCGGCTACCCCGAGCGCATCGCGCTGAACTTCACCGGCGGCACAGCCACGCTGGAAGCCGGCGAGCTGACCGTGATGCCACTAAACGGCCCCCTGTCGCACGCCGGCGAAAGGCAGGCCACCGGCAGCGGCGCCAACCTCATGGCCTTTGACCACGGGCCACACAAGGCCGTGATCGAAGACTTTGTGTCGGCCATCCGCACCGGCGCGCAACCAGCGGTATCGGGCCGCTCCGCGCTGGCGGTGCAGCGGCTGATCGAGGCGATGATGGCGTCGCAGGGGCGGCCTGTGTTGTTGGACTGAGCCTGCGCACTCGGCTACGCTAGTGTGCATGGCACCCCTGCACTTTTACTTCGACTTCATCTCGCCCTTTGGCTACTTTGCGTCGCTGCGGGTAGAGGACATCGCCCGCCGCCACGGCCGCACAGTCGAATGGCACGCCATGCTGCTGGGCGTGTCGGTGCTGAAAGTGATGGGGCTGAAACCGCTGCTGGACACACCGCTCAAAGGCGACTACATCCGCCGTGATGCACAGCGCTACATGCGCCGCCACGGCATGGTCCTGAAACGCAAACTGGACGACCCGGTGATGGATCCACGTGCGGCAGGCCGTGCGTTCCACTACGTCAAACACCACCGCCCTGCCCTTGCCGCACCGCTGGCGCATGCGCTGTATGACGCGTACTGGGCCGAGGGCAAGGAGCTGTCCACAGCGGACGCGGTTGCAGCGGTGCCCCTGCCCGCCGGGCTGGATGCAGACTGGCTGCGCGCAGGTACGGCCAGCGACGAAGCCGGCACGCTGCTGCGCAGCGCGGTGGATGCGTCGCTGAAGGCGGGCATTTTTGGCTCGCCCACCGTGGTGGTGGACGGCGAGCCGTTCTGGGGGGTGGAGAAGCTGGAGTTGCTGGAGGAATGGCTGGGGTGCGGGGGGTGGTGATGCGGGTGGTGAGGCGTCGCTAGCCCACCCGGCTGACAAACGCGTCAAACATGACCCCGCGCACCCACCGGTGCGCGGGGTCGTTGTTCACGCTTTTGCTCCAGTGCAGGTGCGCGTCAAACACCGGCGAGCGAAACGGCAATGGCAGGCAGGCCAGGCGGCGGTTGTCGGCAAACGCATCGGCAATCGCGTCCGGCACGGTGGCGATCAGCCCGGTGCTGGAGATGATCTCGGGCAAGCTCATGAAATGGGGTGTGGTCAGCGCTGCGTTGCGGCGGATGCCGCGCTTTTGCAGATAGGTATCCAGCAGGCCGTGCGTGCGCGTGGGCGCCTCTACCACCACGTGGCGCGCCTCCACATACCGCTTCAGGCTGAAGTCGCGGATCAGCTCACGGTTGTCGGCACTGCAGATGCACACAAAGCCATGCTGGCCGATGCGCCTGCGCACAAATTCGGCGGACATCAGGTCGGGGAAGTAACCCAGCGCCAGGTCCACCTGGCCTTCAGACAGCGCGCGCTGCAGCTGCGGCTGGGCCGTGGCCACCACACGCAGCCGCACGCGCGGCGCCACCCGGGTCAGGGCATTGAGCGCCCTGGGCATGTACATGGCCTCGGCCGTGTCTGACGCCGCCACGCGGAACTCGCGCTCGTCCGTGGCCGGGTCAAACGTTGCCTTGTTCAGGATGCGCTGCTCGATGCACTGCACCGCCTCGCGCATGGGCACGGCCAGCTCCTTGGCGCGCGTGGTGGGCTGCATCCCGGCCGCAGTGCCGATGAACAGCGCGTCGCCCAGCGTGGTGCGCAGGCGCGCCAGCGCCGTGCTCAGGCCCGACTGGCTCATGCCCAGGGCGGCAGCGGCGGCGCCCACGCTGCGGTGGTCCAGCACAGCCAGGAAGATCTTCATCAACTGCAGGTTCAAGGTGCCGGACATAGGCGTTTACCCTTTGTTTTGTTGCCACGCAGCATCGCGAAATGAGATTCTATTGATCTGAATCAAAGATGGGTTGCGGTTCTAGACTGGGCGTCACCCTGAAAGCCCCTTCCGATGCTCACCCACGAAAAGAATGCCCTCCTCACGCAATGCGGCCCCGGCACACCCATGGGCCGGCTCATGCGTTCATTCTGGATCCCCGCCATGACGGCGGCCGAAGTGCCCGCCGCCGACGAACCGCCGGTGCGCCTGACGCTGCTGGGCGAGCGGCTGGTGGTGTTTCGCGACACCGAAGGCCGTGTGGGTGTACTGGAGGAAAACTGCCCGCACCGCGGGGCCAGCCTGTTCTTTGGCCGCAACGAGGAAGGCGGCATCCGCTGCGTGTACCACGGCTGGAAATTCGACGTAGCCGGCAACTGCCTGCAGATGCCCACCGAGCCCGCCACCAGCCGCATGTGCCAGAAGGTCAAGGCGCGTGCTTACCCGGCGCGCATAGCGGGTGCGGTGCTGTGGGTCTACATGGGCGACGCGCAACCGGTGCCCGATCTGCCGGCCTTTGGCTTCATGGGCCAGCCCGATGCGCACCTGTTTGCGTCGCGCTGGCACCAGGAGTGCAACTATGCGCAGGCCATGGAGGGCGAGCTGGACAGCGCCCACGTGGGCTTTTTGCACCAGATGGTGAACAAGACCGACGCCGACCCCCAGGCACTGACCGGCAAGTATTTTCAGGAAGACACCGCGCCCGCGTGGAAGATCCTGCCGAACGCGGCCGGCTTCATGGCCTGCAACGGCCGGCGCGTGGACGGAGACAAGCGCTACTGGCGGCTGAACCAGTTTTTGCTGCCCTTCTTCACCATGATCCCGCCGCGCCCGGGCGATGCGCAGCTGGTGCGCATGTGGGTGCCCATGACCGACGAACGTTGCTGGGTGATCTGCGTGAGCTGGCGCCCCGACGGCCCGCTGAACGAGCAGGAACTGGCGGCCTGGCGCCATGGCGAAAATTCGCACCGCAAGGTCATCCCCGGCACCACCACGCCGGTAGAGCGGCTGGACAACGACTACCTGATCGACCGCCAGGAGCAGAAGACCATTTCCTTCACCGGCATCAAGGGCATCCGCGCGCAGGACGCGATGGTGACCGAGACCGCAGGCCCCATTGCAGACCGCACCCGCGAACACCTGGGCTCCAGCGACA
The DNA here is from genome assembly GCA_943372515.1 of Ramlibacter sp. 2FC. Classification (GTDB taxonomy): domain Bacteria; phylum Pseudomonadota; class Gammaproteobacteria; order Burkholderiales; family Burkholderiaceae_C; genus RAM1. The sequence continues at coordinate 14,910 of CALRYY010000081.1, forward strand.
TCGCCGTGGTGGCCATGCGCCGCGCGCTCATGGAGGGCGCCACGCAGTGCGCCGCCAGCGGCCAGCCGCACCCCGCGGCCGCCAACGCCTGGCTGTACAGCGTGCGCGCCGTGCAGGCGGTGCTGCCGGGCGATCAGGATGTGGCCACTGCCGATGAATTCCTGGCGCCCGCGCGGGCCATTTCGTCGAACACAGCGCCGGCCACAACGCCACCCGCCGAAACTGTCTGAAGGCCACGACCATGCAAGCCCTCTCCTCCATGGACGCCCACCCGGTGCTGGTGCACCCCCGCGCCTACCGCCATATTGAAGTGCGCCCGCTGACCGGCGTGCTGGGCGCCGACATCGTCGGCGTGGACCTGCGCGAGCCGCTCGCGCCCGACGTGTGGGCCGAAATCCGCGACGCCTTTGCTGACCACCAGGTGATCATGTTTCCCAACCAGAAGCTGTCGCACGAACAGCATGCAGCCTTTGGCCGCGGCTTTGGCGAGCTGATCCGCCTGCCCCAGCTGCACAGCGTGGACGGTCACCCTGATGTGCAGATCATCCGCCGCCTGGCCAGCGACACCGGCCGCGTGGTGGGCGAGAACTGGCACGCCGACAGCACCTACCTGGACGAGCCGCCGCGGGCCGTGGTGATGCGCGCGGTCGACGTGCCGGCTTATGGCGGCGACACCGGCTTTTTGAGCATGTACGCCGCGTACGAGGCGCTGTCGCCGGCTTTCAAAACATTGATCGCGCCACTGAACATTGTGCACAGCGCCACGCGCATCTTTGGCTCAGCCTACCTGGCGCAGGGCCGGCGGTACAACGCCGCCAGCGCCAAAACCGACCTGGACGTGGCGCTGGGCGACCGCGAGGTGGCCCACCCGCTGGTGTGCACCCATGAGGTGAGCGGGCGCAAGTTCCTGTACCTGAACAAGACCTACTCGCAGCGCATCGAGGGCCTCACCCACGAAGAGAGCGCGCCCATCATGGCCTTTTTGTACGAGCACTGCGCGCGGTTTGACTTCACCTGCCGCGCACGCTGGCACAACGACCAGATCCTGGTGTGGGACAACCGCTGCACCATGCACCGCGCCATACCCGACTACACAGGCCAAAACCGCCTCATGACCCGCATCACCATTGCCGGCAAGCGGCCGGCGCGCTGACCCATACCCCACAACACGACAACCACTGGAGACAACGCCATGCACAAACCACGATCCACACGACGCCAGATCACCCAGGCGCTGGCCGCCGGCCTGCTGACCGCGTTCACCGGCCTGCCGGCCCTGGCCTCCGACTTCCCCACCAAGCCGGTCACCCTGGTGGTGCCGTTCGCGGCCGGCGGCGGGCTGGACGTCACGGCCCGCATCATTGCCGAACGCTTGAAGGACGAGCTGGGTCAGCCCGTGGTCATCCTGAACCGGCCGGGCGCCGGCAGCTCGGTGGGCGCACGCGTGGTGGCGTCTGCCCCGGCCGACGGCCACACGCTGTTCTTCACCTCGGGTTCGGCCTATGCGTTCGTGAACCAGCTGGTGCCCAACATGGAGCTGAAGCTGCAGGACTTTGCGCCCGTGGCCGCGGTGGCATCCAACCCGGCAGTGATCGTGGCCAGCACCCGGGTGCCGGTGAAGTCGGTGGCCGAGCTGGCCGGCTACGCCAACCCGGCTGACATCAGCTTTTGCAGCACCGGCTCGGGCGGCCTGAACCACCTGCAGCTGGAGATGTTTCGCAGCGTGGTCAAGACCAAAACCGGCAAGCCCTACAACGTGACCCACGTGCCGTACAACGGCCTGGCGCCCGCGCTGACCGGCATCCGCGACGGCAGCGTGCAGGCCTGCATGCTGCCCTATACCGCGCTGGTGAAGAACCTGAACGGCAAGGACCTGCGCGTGTTGGCCGTGCAAAGCAAGGCCCGCCTGCCCTGGCTGCCCGACGTGCCCACCACGGGCCAGCAGGGCTACCCCGAGATGGACGGCAACGACTCTTTCATCAACATTGCAGCACCCAAGGGCACGCCCGAGGCCGTGATCGCGCGGCTGGAAGGCGCGCTGGCAAAAACGATGCAGGACGCCACCGTGCGCAAGAAGCTGGAAGAGCTGGAAGTCCAGTCACTTTTCATGGGCAGCCGCGAGACGCAGAAATGGCTGGAAGACGAGGTGCGCAAATTCACAACCATCATCCGCGACGCGGGGCTGACGACAAAGTAAGGTCCGTCATGATTTAACGCGCAGCCCCGCCCGACCTGGCCCAAGGCGCATCCACAAACGCCCCCGCCAGAAAGTTCACCAGCGCCCGCACCTTGGGCAGCACGAACTTGCGGCTGGGGTACACGGCGTAGATGCCCAGCTCCACGGCCTGCCAGGCCGGCAGCACCTGCACCAGGCGTCCGTCGGCCAGCTCATCGGCAATCAGAAAGGTCGGCTGCAGGTCGATGCCTGCGCCGCGCACGGCGGCAGCCACGCTGGTGTCGCCGTTGTTGGTCCACAGCCTTGGCCTTATCTTCACCGTCACCGGGCCGTCGGGCCCCTGCAGCAGCCACTGGCCGGGTGTGGACAGCAGGCTGTAGCCGATCACGTCGTGCGCGGGCAGATCGTCGGGGTGCATCGGCGTGCCGCGCCGGCGCAGGTACGACGGCGCTGCGCACAGCACCAGCCGCGTGGCCGCCAGCTTGCGCGACACCAGCGATGAATCGGGCAAGTGGGCAATGCGCACGGCCAGGTCAAAGCCCTCATCCACCAGGTCCACCACGCGGTCGGCCAGGTGCACGTCCAGCGTCAGGCGCGGGTGCGCCGCCAGAAAGTCGCTCCACAGCGGCGCCAGGTGTTTGGTGGCAAAGCTCACGGGCACGCTCACCTTCAGCAGGCCGGTGGCGCTGGCCGCGCGCGTGGACAGCTCGGCTTCGGATTCTTCAATGCTCGCCAGGATGTCGCGGCAGCGTGCCAGGAACACCTCGCCTTCTTGCGTGAGCGACAGCTTGCGGGTGGTGCGCTGCATGAGCCGCACGCCCAGGCGCTGCTCCAGGTCCGACACATGGCGCGACACGGCCGCCTTGGACATGCCCAGCGCGTCGGCGGCGCCTACAAAGCTGCCCGCGTCGACCACGCCGGCAAACACACGCATTTCCTGGAATTTGTCCATTGTCCCGATATTCTGAATGATGCATATCGTTCGCTGCCATTTATCTTTGATCAAGACACCAATAAAGTGTCTGCATGATGAACACCCCTTCCCTCTTTGTGTCCCACGGTGCGCCCACCTTCGCCATCGAGCCAGGCCTGGCCGGCGCGCAGCTTCGCGCCCTAGGCCTGGCGCTGGGCAAGCCCCGCGGCATCGTCGTGGTGTCGCCGCACTGGATGACGCTAGGCGTGGCCGTGACGGCCAGCGCCCGCCCGCCGACCCTCCATGACTTTGGCGGCTTTCCCGCCGCGCTGTACAGCCTGCAGTACCCCGCGCCTGGCGACAGGGCGCTGGCCGCGCGCGCCGCGCAGCTGCTGCAGGTGCTGGGCAAGACGGTGCACGTGGATGAGGCCCGTGGGCTGGACCACGGCGCCTGGGTGCCGCTGCTGCACATGTACCCCGACGCCGACGTGCCTGTGGTGCAGGTGTCCCTGCCGCACGACAGCACGCCGGCCACGGCCTATGCGCTCGGCCAGGCGCTGGCGCCGCTGGCGCAAGAAGGTGTGCTGGTGATCGGCTCGGGCAGCCTCACGCACAACCTGTATGAGTTCCGCACCGGTGAGGTGAAAGCCGCCGACTACGCGGTGGAGTTCACGCACTGGATCCGCGATGTGGTCAAGCGCGGCGACACCGATGCGTTGCTGCGTGCGCTGCAAGACGCGCCGCACGCACAGCGCGCCCACCCCACCAGCGACCATTTCCTGCCGCTGCTGGTGGCCGCAGGCGCAGCCACTGACGCGACCCCCACCACCGTGCTGGACGGCGGCATCCGCCACGGCATGCTGGCCATGGAGTCGTACCTGTTCGGTCAGGCTGTCACATTGGAAGCGCTGGAGCCCGCCCATGCATGAGGGCTCGGTCGTCATCCAGACGCCCGCAAAACCAGCGCGGCTGGTGCTGCTGTTTCACGGTGTGGGCTCCACAGCAGCCCACCTGGCGCCGCTGGGCGAAGCGGTTGCCAGGGCAGTGCCCGACGCCCTGGTGGTGAGCGTGAACGGGCCGCACCCGTCTACCCTGGGCAGCGGTCGCGAATGGTTTTCTGTGGTGGGCATCACCGATCAGAACCGGCCCGCACGCATTGCGCAGGCCATGCCGCTGTTTCGCCAGGCGGTGGCGCACTGGCAGCACCACAGCGGTGTGGACGCCGCGCACACGGCGCTGGTGGGCTTTTCGCAAGGCGCCATCCTGTCGCTGGAGTCCACACAAACCGGCGATGCACCGCTGGCGGCGCAGGTGGTGTCACTGGCCGGGCGGCTGGCCACACCGGCGCGCAGCGCGCCAGCAGGGGTACGCTGGCACCTGATCCACGGCACACAAGACGGCGTGGTCAGCGCGCAGCATGCGCAGCAGGCGGCCGCTGAGCTGAAGGCGCTGGGCGCCGATGTAACGCTGGACCTGCTGGACGGGCTGGGCCACACGATTGATGCCCGCGCGTTGGAGCTGTTACTGCGCTACCTGGGCTGAG